>CAYVFO010000156.1:0-5761 GCA_964450975.1 uncultured Elusimicrobia bacterium
GCATTCCAAAGTATCCGGGGTCACCGACCACCTGGCCGACAACGACGAGCACGCGCTCCAGATCTGCCGCAGCATCGTCGCGAACTTGAACGCCCCGGCGTTCGACTTCGGCGACGGCGAGGCGCCGCTCTATCCCGCCGAGGACCTCTACGGCCTCGTCAACCGCGACCTGCGCCGCCCGTGCGACCCGAAGGAGCTCATCGCGCGCATCGCCGACGGCTCCCGCTTCCACGAGTTCAAGGCGCTCTACGGCACGACGATGACGACGGGCTTCGCCAAGATCCACGGCCGCCCGGTCGGCATCCTCGCCAACCGGGGCGTGCTCTTCTCCGAGGCCGCGCTCAAGGGCGCGCACTTCATCGAGCTCTGCGACCAGCGCAAGGTCCCGCTCCTGTTCCTGCAGAACATCACGGGCTTCATGGTCGGCAAGGACTTCGAGCAGGGCGGCATCATCAAGCACGGCGCGAAGCTCGTGCAGGCCGTCTCCACCGCGCGCGTGCCGAAGGTGACCGTGATCGTCGGCTCCTCCAACGGCGCGGGCAACTACGCGATGTGCGGCCGCTCCTTCGGCGCCCGCTTCCTCTTCACGTGGCCGAACGCGCGCGTCTCCGTCATGGGCGCCGACCAGGCCGCGACCGTGATGACGATCATCAAGCGCGAGCAGCTCAAGCGCACGGGCGCGACGCTCACCGCCGACGACGAGGCGAAGATCCAGGCGCCGATCCGCGCGCAGTACGAGAGCGAGGGCCACCCCTACTACGGCACCGCGCGACTCTGGGACGACGGCATCATCGCGCCCGCCGACACGCGCAAGGTCGTCGCCATGGCGCTCGCCGCCGCGTCGCACGCCCCGATCGGCGACCTCCACCGCCCCGTCTTCCGGATGTGATGGACTACGAGCACCTGAAGGTCCACGGCGGCCCGGTCGCGAAAGTCACGCTCGCGCGAGCCGAGCTGCGCAACGCGATGAACGCGCAGACTTTGCGCGAGCTGACCGCGGCCTTCCGCGAGCTCGCGAAGGACTCCGCGCTGCGCGCGGTGATCGTCACCGGCGGCGGCAAGGACTTCTGCGCGGGCGCGGACATCAATTGGATGAAGGAATCGGGCAAGCTCCCGCCGGAAGAGGGCAAGAAAGACGCGAGACTTCTTTCGGATATGCTCAAGGCCGTGGATGAATGCCCCGTCCCGGTCATCGTCGCGGCGCAGGGCAACGTCTTCGGAGGCGGGCTGGGATTGGTCGCGGCTTGCGATATCGCCGTGCTCGCCGACGACGCGAAGCTCTCCTTCTCCGAGTGCCGCCTGGGCATCATGCCCGCGGTGATTTCCTGCTGGGTTCTGCCGAAGATCGGCACGTTCAACGCCCGCCGCTTCTTCCTGACCGGGGAAGTCTTCGGAGCCAAGGAAGCCGTCGCGATGGGCCTCGCCCACGAGTCGGTGAAGCCCGAGGACCTCTCGAACCGCGCCGAAGCGCTCGCCGCTCACGTGCTCAAGTGCGGCCCGAACGCCGTGCGGACCGCGAAGGCGCTGATCCCCAAGCTCGCGGACCTCGGCCTCGAGGGCCGGATCGATCTCACGATCGAGACGCTCGTGCGGCTGCGCTCCTCGCCCGAGGGCCAGGAAGGCCTCGCCGCGTTCCTCGAGAAGCGCGCCCCCGAATGGACGCGGTAGCCCGCCCGAAGCCTCGCCTCGTCGAGGTCGGCCCGCGCGACGGGCTGCAGAACGAGAAGAAGCTCGTCCCGCTCGACGCGAAGGTCGCGTTCATCGACGCGCTCTCCGAGACGGGCCTCGCCGAGATCGAGGCGGGCGCGTTCGTCCACCCGAAGGCCGTCCCGCAGATGGCCGACTCGCAGCAGGTCTTCGCGCGCATCAAGCGCAAGCCGGGCGTGATCTACTCCGCGCTCGTCCCGAACGAGACCGGCCTCGACTTGGCGCTCGCGTGCAAGGCCGACAAGATCTCCGTCTTCACCGCCGCGACCGAGACCTTCAACAAGAAGAACATCAACGCCTCGATCGCCGAGTCCATCGAGCGCTTCAAGCCCGTCGTTCTGCGCGCGCGCGCCGCGAGGCTTCCCGTCCGCGGCTACATCTCGACGGCGTTCTGGTGCCCGTACGAGGGCGCCGTGAAGCCCGAGAAGGTCGTCGAGGTCGTGAAGATGCTCACCGGCATCGGCGTCCAGGAGCTCTCGGTCGGCGACACGATCGGCAAAGCCTCGCCCGACGAGGTCCGCAAGCTGCTGTTCCTGCTCTGCAAGGCGGTCCCCAAGGAATCCATCTTCCTGCACTTCCACAACACGTTCGGCCGCGCCGTCGCGAACTCGATCGTCGCGTGGAAGACGTTCGGCATCTCCGGCTTCGATTCCTCGACGGGAGGCGTCGGCGGCTGCCCCTACGCGCCCGGCGCGTCGGGCAACGTCGCGACCGAGGCGCTCGTCTCGGCGTTCAAGGCGGCGGGGGGAGACCCCGGGATCGACGAGGCCAAGCTCAAGGCGTCGGCGGACCTGCTCTTCAAGCACCTCGGCCGGGCTCCCGGCACGCGCCCGCCCAAGTAGTCAGTCCGGCTTCGTCTTGAAGGGCCAGAGCGACTTGATCCAGCTCTTCTTCGGCGCGGCGGTCTGAGGCGCGGGAACCTCGGGCTTCTCCTCGACCGGCCGCTCGGTCGGCGGATCGAGACGCGCCTGCTTCGGCACGATCTCGACCGCGGGCTCCTCCGGCGACGTCTTCACCTCGACGAGCGGCTTCTTCTTTTCCTTCGGAGGCCCGCGCGCGACGATCTCCTCGAGGGGCTTCGGCTTCGCCTCGGGCTCCTTCTTCGAGGGCGGCGAGAGCAGGACCGAGAGGTCGGCGAGCGTGAGCGTCGCGGGGAACGCGGCGGCGGCCGTTCCGCCGGCGTCGGCCTGCGGCGCCGCCGTCAGCCGCTCGAGCTCGGCGATGAGCTTGAGCGCGCTCATCGAGTAGCCCGGCGGAAGGTCGTTCTGGCGCGAGACGGAATCGTGCAGCTGCGGGAAAACGGGGTGCGTGTAGAAGCGGTGCTTCTTGCCCTCGCGCCGCACGAAATCGAATCCGACGTAGAGCGTGTCGAGGTCGTCCTGGCCCCAGCCGCTCTTGTTGTTCTCCATGTCCTCGCGCAGCTTCGTCGCGGCCTTGCCGGGCTTGAGGACGTAGCCCGAGGCGGCGGGAACGGTGACCGCGGTCTTCGCCGCGGGAGCGTCGAGCGCTCCGGGGTCGAGCAGGTCGGTGCGCGCTCTCCAAGCGGCTCCCGCGGCCGCGGCGTACGCTTCGGCGAGGGCGGCGAGCTCGGGAGCCTCCGGCTCGTCCTCCTCGCGCTCCGGGTTTAAGAACCAGCCTTGATAGTGCTCGCGCATCTCCATGAGGCGCGCGACCGTCGCGTAGAGCTCCTTGCGCTGATGCTTGTCGAGCCCTTTCTGCGAGGCGAGGCGGCGGGCGTTCTCGGCCTCCGCGTAGATCTTGAGGCGCAGCTCCTCGCGCGCCTCGTCGACGGCGAGCTCGATCGCGGCGGCCTGCTGCTTGGCGGGCAGCGCCTTGAACGCCTCCGGATTGGTCTCGAGCGGACCCTCGAGCTTGGCGATCAGCGGCGCGGCGCGCTTGAGCAGCTCCGGCGTCAATTCCCCGGTGAGTCCGAGGCCCGGCGGCAGGAGCTGAAGGGTCGCCGGGTTCGAGAACGCCGAGGCGAGCGGGCCCGACCACGCGCCGGAGGGCGCGGAATAGACCGTCGTCGGGGCGACGACGACCGCCGCGCGGGCGGACGCGGCGAGAACGACGGCGAGCAGCCAAGCTCGTCGGAAGAGGGGCACGACGGGAGTATAACCCCGGCCCCGCCCTCCCGCCAGGGCCCTTTTAAGCTAAAATGACTCGTCGCGCCCGTGGTGAAATGGATATCACAGCAGCCTCCGAAGCTGCGGGTTCAGGTTCGATTCCTGACGGGCGCAAAGCTTTGCGCAAAGCCCTACGGCCTTTCGCCGATCATCCCGCTCTGAGCGTCTTCGTTCTCGCGCTCGCGGTCCGCGCGCTCCTGCTCGTCCAGTGGAGCCGCACGCCGTATTGGCTCTCCGTCCGCCTCGACGACGAGATCCACCAGCTGTGGGCGCGCGAGATCCTCGACGGCAAGCTCCTGCGCGGCGCGCCGTTCTACCAGTCGCCGTTCTATCCGTACTTCTCCGCGCTCGTGTACAAGCTCGTCGGCTGGCGCCCGGCGGCCATGCTGTGGCTGCAGGCGGTCGCGGGCGCCGGGACGTGCGCCATCCTCGCGCGCGCCGCGGGCGAGCGCTTCGGCGCGCGCGCCGCGTGGGCGGCGGGATTACTGGCGGCTGCGTGCGCGCCGCTCCTCTTCCAGGGCCTGTTCTTCCTGAAGGAGACCTGGCTCATTCTGTTCCTCTCGTCGTTCGTCCTGCTGTCGAAGCGCGCGGAGGACGGCGACGCGCGCGCCGCGCTCGGCGCGGGCCTCTCGCTCGGGCTCGCCGCGCTGTGCAAAGGGAACGCGCTCCTGCTCGCTCCCGTCCTCGCGTTCTTCGTTCCGCGCCGCCTTTGGCCGCGGCTGGCTCTCGGCTTGGCGCTTCCGATCCTGCCGGCGACGATCCACAACGCGTATTCCGGCCGCGACTTCGTCCTCATCAACTCGACGAGCGGCTTCTCGACCTTCATCGGCAACAACCCGGAGGCCAACGGCACCGTGAAGTATCCGCTCGGCGCGCCGTCGGCGCCGCGCGAGGAGGAGAAGGCGGCTCACGCGCTCGCCGAGAAGGCCGCGGGCCGTCCGCTCAAGGCCTCGGAGGTCTCGCGCCATTGGCTGCTCGAGTCCGCGCGCTTCGCCGCGCGCGAGCCCGGCCGCTGGCTCGGGCTCACCGCGTTCAAGCTCGCGCTCTTCTTCAACTCCTACGACCTGCCCGACAACTACGACCCGGACTTCATCGCGCGCACGACGCCGACCTTGCTGTCCGCTCCGCTCGTCTCGTTCCGCGTCGCGGCCTTGCTCGGCGTCGCGGGCGCGGCGGTTCTCGGCCTCGGCTCGCTGGGCGCGAGCGGCGTCGTCTACGCCCTGACCGTGATCCTGACGTTCGTCACCGAGCGCTATCGCGCGCCGGCGCTCGTCTTTTTGCTGCCGCTGGCGGGCGGGCTGATCGCCGCGGCGGCCGAGCGCCGCGGAAACTGGCGGCGGCTCGCCTGGGCCGCGCCGCTGCTGCTGCTCGGGCTCCTGCCGCTCGTCGAGCGGACGCCGGAGGACGAGGCGCAGGGCTGGGTCGCCCTCGCGCAGGTCCACTTCGAGCGGGGCGAGCACGCGAGCGCGCTCAACGCGTTCTTCCGCGCGGTGCGCGCCTCGCCGCGGCCGCTCAGCGCGGGCGCCTATCTCTTCGGCGCGGCGGCCGCGGACAAGGCCGGCTACCCCGACCGCGCGCGCGCCATCCGCGCCGCGGGGCGCGAGGCGCATCCGAAGTTCGACTATTCGCCGTAGAGTTTCTTGATCCGCGCGAGGCCGGCCTTGGGATCGTCGTTCTTGGGGTCGAGCTCGACGGACTGAATCCACCGCGCGCGCGCCTTCTCGTAGTCGCCCTTCTGGTAGTAGATGATCCCCTCGAGGTAGAGCTGCATCGATTGGCGCTGCTTGTCGGTGAGCGGGGCGGGCGGCGGCGGCTCGACCTCCGGGATGGGAGCCGGCATCGGCGGGATCTGCGCGGGCGCCGGCGTCGGAGCGGGCCGCGCGGCGCGGACGCGGGCCGCGCGCGGGGCGCTCGCCGCGGCGCGTGCG
>CAYVFO010000157.1:0-5689 GCA_964450975.1 uncultured Elusimicrobia bacterium
ACGTCCTTGCGCTTGGCGCCGAGCGTCTCGCGCGCGATGATCTTGCCGCCGATGCGGGCCTGGATCGCCACCTCGAAGTTCTGGCGGTCGATGAGCTCCTTGAGCTTCTCGCAGAGCTTGCGGCCGACCTCGTACGCCTTGTCCTTGTGGACGATCTGGGAGAGCGCGTCGACGGGCTCGGCATGGATGAGGACCTCGAGCTTGACCATCTCCGACTCGCGCAGGCCGATCGGCGTGTAGTCGAGCGTCGCGTAGCCCTTCGAGACCGACTTGAGGCGGTCGTAGAAGTTGACGACCATCTCGGCCAGCGGGAGCTCGTACTTGATGAGCATGCGCGTGGGCGAGAGGTACTCGATGCCGACGTAGACGCCTCGGCGGTCCTTGATGAGGTTGAGGACCGGCTCCTGGTGCTCGATCGGCAGCACGATCGTGAGCAGGACGAAGGGCTCCTCGATCTTCTTGATGTCGCCGTGCGGCGGGAACTTGGCCGGGTTGTCGATCGTGATCCACTTGTCGTCGTGCGTCTGGAGGCGGTAGATGACGTTCGGCGCCGTGACGATCAAGTCGAGGTCGAACTCGCGCTGCAGGCGCTCCTTGATGATGTCCATGTGCAGGAGGCCCAGGAAGCCCAGGCGGTAGCCGAAGCCGAGCGCCTGCGAGGAGTCCGCCTGATAATTGAAGGAGGAGTCCTCGAGGTTGAGCTTGTCGAGCGCGTACTTGAGGGCGGTGTACTCGGTCTGGTCGATCGGGAAGATGCCCGCGAACACGACGGGCTTGGCTTCCTTGTAGCCGGGCAGCGGCGCGGACAGGGCGCGCTCCTTCTCCATGACCGTGTCGCCGACGCGGACGGTGTGGATGTCCTTGATGCCGCAGATCATGTAGCCGGCCTCGCCGGCGCCGAGCGCGTCGGAGGGCGTCATCTTGGGCTTGAGGAAGCCGACCTCCTCGACGATCGCCTCGGTGCCCGTCGAGAAGAACTTCACCTTCATGCCCTTCTTGATCGAGCCGTCGACGACGCGGATGAGGAGGATGACGCCGCGGAACGTCGAGTACGACGAGTCGAAAATGAGCGCGGCGAGCGGCTTCGCGGGATCGCCGGCCGGAGCCGGGATCTCCTTGGTGATCGCGTCGAGGACGTCCTGGACGCCCTGGCCGGTCTTCGCCGAGATCAGGACGGGATCCTCGATGATCTTGAGCACGTCGAAGATCTGCTCGAGGGTCGCGTTGACGTCGGAGGACGGAAGATCCACCTTGTTGATGACCGGGATGATGCGCAGGCCGACGGACTGCGCGAGCGAGGCGTTGGCGAGCGTCTGCGCCTGCACGCCCTGAGTCGCGTCCACGACGAGGAGCGCGCCTTCGCACGCGGCGAGCGCGCGGCTCACCTCGTAGGTGAAGTCGACGTGGCCGGGCGTGTCGATGAGGTTGAGGAGCCACTTCCGGCCGTCGGGCGCGGTGTAGTCCATGCGCACGGCCTTGGCCTTGATCGTGATGCCGCGCTCGCGCTCGAGCTCCATCGAGTCCATGATCTGCGCCTGCATGTCGCGGCGCGCGATGGTCCCGGTCAGCTCGAGCAGGCGGTCCGCCAGCGTCGACTTGCCGTGGTCGATGTGGGCGATGATGGAAAAGTTGCGGATCGACTTCGGATCGGTGGGAGGCATCGTCAGGGGTTCTGCTCGAGGAGGCGCCGGATCTCGTCGGACTCGGCGCACGTCAGGGCCTTCGCGACGAGGCGCTTCATCGCCTCGTGCTTGAGGCCGCGCACCGTCTGCTTGACGCGCAGGAACATGCGCGGAGAGATCGACATCGCGTCGACGCCGAGGCCGACGAGCAGCGGAACCGCGCGCGGATCGGAGGTCATCTCGCCGCAGACGCCGACCCACTTGCCCTTCGAGTGCGCGGTGCGCACGACGCCGTCGAGCAGGCGGATGACCGCCGGATGGAACGGGTCGTAGAGGTGCGTGACGTTCTCGTTGATGCGGTCGACGGCGAGCGTGTACTGGATGAGGTCGTTGGTGCCGATCGAGACGAAGTCGATGTGCGGCAGGAACGCCTCGAGCATGATCGCGGCCGACGGGATCTCGACCATGATGCCGAGCTCGAGGTCCTCCTTGAGCGTCACACCCTCGGCCTCGAGCTCGGCTCTTGCCTGCTCGAGCAGGCGGCGCGCGGCCAGGACCTCGCCGACGGAGGAGACCATCGGGATCATGACGCGGACCTTGCCCTTGTTCGAGACGCGCAGGATCGCGCGCAGCTGCGTCTTGAACAGGTCGAGGTGGCGGAGGAAGAGGCGCACGCCGCGCAGGCCCATGAACGGGTTCGTCTCGTTCTTCGGACCCTCGATGCCGAGCTGGGAGAGGCGGTCGCCGCCGATGTCGGCGGTGCGGATGACGACCTCCCGGCCCTCGAGCGCCTTGACCGCGGCGGAGTAGGCCTTCACCTGCTCCTCCTCGGAGGGGGCTTCGGTGCGGTTGAGGAACAAATATTCGGTGCGGAAGAGGCCGACGCCGTCGGCCTGCAGCGCGACGATGCTCTTGAGCTCCTCGGGGCTGTCGAGGTTGGCCTCGAGGCGGAACGCGCGGCCGTCGAGCGTGACGGTCGGCAGGCCCTTGAGCGACTCGAGCGAGCGCTCCTCGGCGACGGCGCGCTGCTGGACCTTCTCGTACTTCGCGACGGTCTCGGGGCCGGGGTTGATGATGACGAGGCCCTGCTCGCCGTCGAGGATGATCGTGTCGCCGGTGCGCACGCGGCGCGAGACGTCGGAGAGGCCGACGACCGCGGGGATCTCAAGCGACTGCGCGAGGATCGCCGTGTGGCTCGTCTTGCCGCCGAGGTCGGTCGCGAATCCCAGGATCTTCGTGTCCTTGAGGCCGAGCGTGTCGGACGGGAGGAGGTTGCGCGAGATGAGCACGCACTCCTCCTCGATGTCCGCGAGCGAGCGCTTCTGCTGCTTCATCAGATGCAGGAGCAGGCGCTTGCCGACGTCGAAGAGGTCGTGGCGGCGCTCGCGGAAGAACTCGTCCTCCATGCGCTCGAACTGGCGGTTGACGGCCTCGAGCGCCTCGGAGAGCGCGAACTCGGCGTTGACGCCCTCGTCGAGGATGCGCTTGGGCACGTCCTGCGTGATCAGCGAGTCCTTGAGGATGAGCCTGTGCGCGTCGATGAGCTTGGCGTGCTGCTTGCCGAGGACCTTGAGGACCTTCTGCTCGGCCGCGTCGAGGTCGCGGTGCGTAGCCTTCTGCGCCTGCTTGAAGCGGCGGACCTCCTCGCGGATGCGGTCGCGCGGGATCTCGACGCGCTCGACGACGATGTCCTCGTCCTCGACGACGTAGGCGCGGCCGATCGCGATGCCGGGGCTGGCGGCGATGCCCTTGATCACGATCATGCCGATTCCTCGTCGAAACGGCGCTCGAACAATTTCTCGAGGGCCTCGATCGCTTTCGCCTCGTCGGGGCCGTCGGCCTTGATCGTGAGCTTGGAGCCGGACTCGGCGGCGAGGAGCATGAGGCCCATCACGGACTTGCCGTTGACCTGCAGGCCGTCCTTGACGACGAACACCTGGCTCTTGAAGCGGGCCGCTTCCTGCACGAACATCGCCGCGGGCCGCGCGTGCAGGCCGAGCCGGTTGCGGATGATCATGACTTTCTCGGTCATTGCGCGAGCCCCGAGGCCGAATAGGCCATGCCCGCCAGGCCGACGAGGCCGAGCTGGGCGAGCGGCGCGACGCCGCGCCACGTCAGAGCGATTCCGGCGGCGAACGCCGCGGCGGCGGCGGCGCGGTCCGCGCCGCCCAGCATCCACGACGCGGCGCAGAAGGAGACGATCGCGCCGCCGGCGGCGGCGCCGCGCAGGCCGCGGATCCACGCCTGCGCGGGAATCGCGACGAGCTCGGCGACGGCGCTCTCGCCGTCGCGCAGGCCGCGCGTGAGCCCGATCCAGCGCGCCGCGAGCGCGGGAACGTTGTAGAGCGCGAGCGCGACGGCGCATCCGAGCAGCGCGGGATTCGGCCAGCCGCGGCGGAACGCGAGCTGAAGAACGAGCAGCCCGGCGAGCGCGCTCGCGGGCCGCAGCGCTCCCCAGAAGAAGGAGTCGTAGAGGCCGGCGAGAGAGGCGCCGAGGCCGGACTTGAGCGTCTTGATCTTCGCGAAGACGGCTTCGCGCTCGGCGGCGGGCGCGGCGGCGGCCTGCGCCTCGCGGCGGGCGATCACGCCCGCGAGCAGGAACGCGGCGATCGGATGCGTGTTGAAGTAGTCGAGATGGCGCTCGCGCGCGGCGCGCAGGCCCGCCTCGTCGCCGGCCCAGACCTTTGCGAGCCAGGGCTCGAGCGCGAACGCGAGGCCGACGCCCTGCATGCGCGCCGGGTCCCACCGCGCCTGCAGCAGCAGCAGACGGGCGAAGAGGCGCGCGGCGTCGAGAGAGGTGTGCGTCATGCGCGCCTCAGCCCCCAGACGCCGACGCCCGCGAGCGCGAGCCACGGCGCGGCTCCGGAGGCGATCGCGACGCCGTCGCGCGCGAACTCGGGGACCGACGCCCACGCGGAGCGGTCGAGCGCCGTGAACGCCGCGACGCAGGCGTACGCGACGGCGAGCGTCATCGCGGCGTGCGCGCCGAGCGAGAGCGCGAGCGCGCCGCCGAGGCGGCCGGTCGCGGCGGCCTCGGAGGCGACGGCGCCGCTCGTGGCGGCGCGGCGGGAGCGCTCGAGCGCCTCGAGGCGCGAGTGGACGATGCCGGCGACGATCCCGCCCGCGAGGCACAAAGGCGGCGTCACGCCGCGGCCCGCGAGCATCGCGCCCGTGCCGGCCGCGACGGGCGCCGACCACGTCAGGCAGCCGCCGACGGGCAGGTCGGCCAGGCTCAGGAGCTCGAGGATCGCGCCCATGAACGCGCCGGCCTGCGCGGCCCCCGACAGCGCGCCGAACGCGCAGCCGACGACGAGCGGGCGCGAGGCGAGCGTCTGGACGGCGAGCGTCGCGTCGAGCTCGAGCACGGCGAGGGCGGCGCAGCCGCCGAGCAAGGTCACTGCGCCTCCAATTCGGACATGAGGTCTTCCTCGGGATCGGTCGGCAGCGGACGGCCCTCGAGGCGCACGCCTTTCTTGGCGAGGGCTCGCAGCGCCGCCTTGTCCTTCTCGTCGAGGAACAGCGCGCGGCCGAGCTGCACCTTGCCGACGGTGAAGTGGAGGCCGCCGACGTTGACGCGGTCGATCTTGAGGCCGGCCTCGACGAGCGCGAGCGCCTCGGCGGGCCCGGGCACGAGCACGAGAGCCTTGCGCTTCTCGAGCTTCGGGTCCGTCAGGACCTTCGCGGCGTCCGCGACGCCCGTGATCACGAGCCCGACCGACGGCGGCAGCGCCATCTTCATGAGCGCGGCCTGGACGTCGTCGCCGGCCGCCGCGTCGGAGACGACGACGACGAGGTCGACCTTGAGATGGGGAACCCAGCCCTCGACGACCTGGCCGTGGATGAGCCGGTCGTCGACTCGGAGCAGGGAGACTCCCATGTCACCGGGGTCCCGCCGCCGCGAGGAACATCGCGCGGACGTCCCGGATGGATTTCTGGCCGTCGGCGACGACCTTCTCGACGAGTTTCTCGAGGGTCAGGCGCTCGCGGTTGGAGAACGCCGAGACGAGCATATAGAGGTTGACGCCGCTGATCATCTCGACCTTCTTCGAGTCCTTGATGAGCGGGAA
>CAYVFO010000158.1:0-5652 GCA_964450975.1 uncultured Elusimicrobia bacterium
CTCCCGGCCCCCGACGCGGCCCCCCTTCCCGGCTATCCTGGGATCAATGAAGAACCTGGCGCTGGTCCTGGTGGTCCTGGCCTCCCCGCTCCGGGCCGACGATTGGGCCGAGACGGCCCGCCCCGTCTACCGCGGCGTCGAGGCCGTCGCCGACGGCGTCTACGGCCTGATGCGCGGCCACCTCTTCTCCGCCGTGCTCCCCGGCCGCCTCTCGCGCCGCATGAGCGCGGTGCCCGTCGGCACCTCCGACAAGATCTTCGCGGAACGCCTGCGCGTCCGCCAGGAGCGCGCCTCCCGCCGCATGGCCGAGTCCCGTCCCGTGGGCTCCGCCGGCCGCGCCGAGCTCACCGCCTGGGAGCGCCGCGCGATCGGCTTCCACGCGACGGCCGCGACCGACGCGATGATGGACGCGCTCGTCGGCCGCTACCAGCTCGAGGCGTTCGGCCGCGACTCCGGCGCCTACGCGGCGAACACCGGCAACTGGGACGCCGAGTTCATCGCCTCCGCCTCCGTGCTCGGCGGCGCTTACCTCTACGTCGCCGGCCTGCGCACCGATTTCGCCGTCGGTCCGGTGCGGATCGACTTCGACACCGCGACCGGCATGGCGCTGCGCTCCGCGCTGCAGAACGGCGAGGGCTCGACGCTCGCGTCCCTCTCGCTGGCCCGCAAAGGCTCCCCGCTCTCGCTCAAGACGGACCTCGGCATGTCGCGCGGACGCGCGATCGCCGAGAGAATCGGCGTTTCCTACGCCGCGAGGTTCTAAATGATCATCCACGCTCTCCTCATCGCCGCCAACGTCGCCGCCGCGGAGCCCGCGCCGAAGCCCGCGGCCAAGCCGAAGGACGCGGCCCCGAAGTCCGCCAAGCCCGAGGATCTCTCCGTCGCCCTCGCCAAGCTGCGCCGCGCCCACGAGGGACGCATGCGCGAGACCGTCATGGACGGCGGCGCCGAGGAGCTGCGCGACGCGATCTCCTCCGGCGAGCGGGGCTTGGCCAACCGCCTGCCCGGAATGGCCGCCGACCCCTTCCACGCCTGCCGCGCGCTCGAGGACTGCAAGAAGGCCCCCGTCGTCCAGCACGTCGAGGACCAGGTGCTGACCGACGCGGCCTTCATGAAGCTCGCGCGCCCGTGGTTCGCGCTTCAGGAGAAGCGCGGCAAGGCCGTCCAGCTCACCGTCGATCCGGGCGCGGGCGTGAAGCTCGAGCTCGAGGATCTCCCCGCTTTCCCCGTCGTGATGATCTCCGCGACGCCGACCCCCACCGGCGGTTTCGACGTCTCGATCGAGAACGGCGAGAAGGCCGCGAAGGCCTTCGCGGAAGCCCGCGCCGCGGCCCTTGCCGCCCCCAAGCAGCCTTAACGCGCACCGGTGCGCGTGATTATCAGTAGTTGACCGAATTCATCGGGTATAATCAGCCCGTGAGATTCACCCCCCTCCTCGCCGCGTGCCTGCTCGCCGGCTGCGCGCTGTTCCAGCGCGGCGACGGCCCCGCGATCCTCATCGACGGCGCGAAGGGGCTCTCCAACTTCGAGATCCTCGGCGACGGGAATTGGCGCGCCGCCGACGGCTTCATCGAGGTCACGGAAGCGGGCAAGGACGGCTCCTACCTCGTCTCGAAGAAGGCGTACGTCGATTTCGCGCTGCGCGTCGAGTTCTGGGCGAGCGAGGACGCCAACAGCGGCGTGTTCCTGCGCTGCGAGGACCCGAAGAAGCCGACCGACGCCTCGTGCTACGAGGCGAACATCTTCGACCGCCGGCCCGATCCGATCTACGCGACCGGCGGCATCGTGGGCGTCGCGCCCGCGCCGCAGCCGCCGCCGCAGGCGGGCGGCAGGTGGAACGTCTACGAGATCATCGCGCGCGGCGACTTGATCGCGATCGCGCTCAACGGCAAGAAGACCGTCGAGATTCGCGAAACGCGGCACCTGGGCGGGCGGATCGCGCTGCAGCGCGTGGCGGGAACGCTGCGCTTCCGCAAGCTCGCGATCGTCCCGTTCGAGTGAGCCGCGCGAGCCTCGGAAGGAGGTTTCTCTCGACAAGGCTTATAGATCGTCGTCATTTTCGCGCAATAACATAGAATAGCGCATGCCCGACCGCATCGAGCTGCTCCTCGTCGAAACCGACTCGGGCGACGCGAGCCTGATCGAATCGCTGCTCGCGAATTCGAAGCGAGTCCGCTTCATCCTGACGCGGGCGGCCAGCCTCGCGGAGGCGCTCGCGAAAGTCGAGTCCCGGCGGTTCGACGCGGCCCTGCTCCGCCTGACCCTGCCTGACTCCGCCGGCCTCGACACCTACCTCGCCGTGCGCGCGGCCGCTCCCGCGATGCCCGTCGTCGTCATCGCCGGCGTCGGCGCCTCGTCCGAGGGCGAGCTCGCCGTCGAGCGCGGCGCGCAGGACTATTTCATCAGCGGAGAGCCCGCCGCCGACGCGCTCGCGCGCACATTAAGGAACGCGGTCGAGCGCCACCTCGTCAGCGCGGCCCTCGCGAAGGAGCGGACGCGCCTCGTCGAGGCGCAGGCCGTCGCCAAGATCGGCAGCTGGGAAACGGATCTGAGCGACATGAGCGTCCTCTGGTCCGACGAGACCCACCGCATCTTCGAGACCGAACCCGCCACCTTCCGGCCGACCCACGCGGCTTTCCTCTCGATGGTCCATCCCGATGATCGCGCGCGCGTCGACGCGGCGTTCAACGACTCGATCAAATCGCCCGAGAGCCGCTTCGTGGCGCACAGGATCGTGCTGGCCGACGGGCGCGTCAAGGAGCTCGAGGAGCGCTGGCGGACCAATCCGGCCGCCGGGGGCCGGAGAGGCTACGCGACGGGGACCTGCCAGGACGTGACCGAGCGCGTGGTGGCCCAGCGCCTCGTCGAGGAGTCTCATTTCCGCTTCAAGCAGATGGCCGAGAGCATCAGCCAGGTGTTCTGGATGACCGACCTCGACAAGCGGACGATGATCTACGTGAGCCCCGCGTACGAGACGATCTGGGGCCGGACGTGCGACAGCCTCTACCGGAGCCCGGCGACCTGGCTCGACGCCATCGTGCCCGAGGACCGGGATAAAGTGATGGCGGCCCTGCCCCGTCAGGCGACGGGAGGCTACGACGAGACCTACCGGATCCGCCGCGCGAACGGGGACATCCGCTGGATCCGCGACCGCGCCTTCCCCGTCGCTTCGGCGGACGGCCGCGCGCACCAGGTGACGGGCGTGGCGCAGGACGTCACCGAGCAGGTGCTGGCGGAGACGGCGCTTCGGCGCACTCAGGCCACGCTCGAGAAGGCCCAGGAAGTCGCGAACATGGGGAGCTGGATCAACAATCTGGGGCCGGGCGAGGACCTGATTTGGTCGAAGCAGTGCTGCCGCATTTTCGGCGTCCCTGATAGCCGCAAGATGACCTTAGGCGACATGCTTGAGCTCGTGCACCCCGAGGATCGCGCGCGCCTCGTCGCGACGCGCGACCTGACCTTGAGCGCCGGCCTCCCCTACGCCCACGAATACCGGATCACCCGCCCCGACGGAGCCGAGCGCTGGATCCACAGCCGCGCCGAGCTGGTCGTCGACGAGGCGGACGGCAGCAAGAAGCTGCTCGGCGTCGTCGTCGACATCACCGAGAAGAAGGAGAACGAGCGCCGGCTCAGGGACACCGAAGAGCAGCTCCTCCAGGCGCAGAAAATGGAGGCGATGGGGCGCCTCGCGGGCGGGGTGGCCCACGACTTCAACAACATCCTCACGGCGATCCTCGGCCTCGCGGAGCTCACGATGGACGCCCTGCCCAAGGACAGCGCCGCTCGGTCGGATCTCGACGAGATCCGCAAGGCCGGGCTCCGGGCCGCGAATCTGACGCAGCAGCTCCTCGCGTTCTCGCGGCGACAGGTCACCTCACCCCGCATCATGGACCTGGACGCGACCGTCGCGGGCCTCGCCAAGATGCTGCGCCGCATCATCGGAGAGCACGTCGAGCTCGCGATCGAGCCCGGCGCCGGAGGCGTGACGATCAAGGCCGACCCCGGACAGATCGAGCAGCTCATCATGAACCTCGCGGTCAACGCGCGCGACGCGATGCCCCGCGGCGGCGTGATCAAGATATCCGTCCGCGTCGAGGAGATCACGGACGCGTCCCGCGGGCCGGACATGCCGCCGGGACGCTACGTCACGCTCTCCGTCGCCGACACGGGCACCGGAATGACCGACGAGGTCAAGCGCCACCTCTTCGAGCCGTTCTTCACGACCAAGGAGAAGGGCAAAGGCACCGGGCTCGGCTTGTCGACCTGCTACGGAGTCGTCAAGCAGAACGCGGGCGCGATCGATTTCGTCACCGCCGAAGGGCGCGGCACCACGTTCCGCGTGTCGTTTCCCGCGGCGGCAGCGCGTCCGGCCGCGGAGGCTCCCGCCGCGCGCGCGAATCTTCCCCGCGGCGGAGAGGGCATCCTCGTCGTCGAGGACGAGGAGCCGGTCAGGAAGCTCACGTCGCGCATCCTCACGCGCCTCGGCTATTCCGTGCAGGAGGCCGCGGACGGCGCCTCCGGCCTCGAGCTGCTGGAGAAGGACCGGGTCGGCGCGATCCGACTCATCCTGACCGACATGGTCATGCCGAAGATGAGCGGCTGGGACTTCGCGCGGCACGCCGCCGCCTCCCGCCCGGAGGTGCCAGTCCTTTTCATCTCGGGCTACACCGACGACACCTTCGAGGGCATCTGCGTGCTCGACGGCAAGACCGACATTCTCGCCAAGCCGTTCACCGCGGAGGACCTGGCCGCGCGCGTGCGCCAGGCCATCGACCATGCCCGCTGAGGTCGTCTATCGCGTCGACTCGCGGGACAGGCTGGCGGCCCTCAACGACGAGTGGGACCGCTTCGCGGCCGCGAACGGCTCGGACGGACTGAGATCTCTGTCGGTCCTGGCGCGTCCCCTCTGGGATTTCGTCGCCGACGCCGCCACGAGGCACCTGTACAAGATCGTCCTCGAGAAGGCGCGCGCGGGGAAACGCTTGAGCTTCCCCTTCCGCTGCGACGCCCCGGATCTGCGCCGGTTCCTCGAGATGGACGCCCGCGGCGCGGGCGAGGGCTCCGTCGAGTTCCGCGTGCGCACGGTGAAGGTCGAGCCTCGGGAGCCGGTCGCGCTGCTCGAGCCGCCGGCCGGGCGCGCCGGCCCCGCCCTGCGCATGTGCGGCTGGTGCAAGAAGGTCGTCGCCGGCGAGGACTACGTCGAAGTCGAGGAGGCCATCGCCCGGCTGGGACTCTTCGAGCGCGCGACGCTGCCGCCCATCACGCACGGAATCTGCCCCGCGTGCGAAGCCGCGATGTACGAGAGGCTCGAACTCAGCCCGCGCGCTTGAGGAACACCGCCGCCAACGGCGGCAGGTTGAGCTTCACCGAGTGCGTCCGGCCGTGCCACGGCTCCTTCTCGGCCTTCGCGCCGCCGCCGAGCGTGACGCCGGAGCCGCCGAACTCGGTCGCGTCGGAGTCCGCGACCTCCTCCCACCAGCCGCCCGCGGGCACGCCGACGCGGTAGTTCTTCCGCGGGACCGGCGTGAAGTTGAACACGCACAGCACTTGCTCCTCGGGCGCGGCGCCCTTGCGCAGGAAGGAGAGCACGGAGTTGTCGGCGTCGGCGTGCCCGCGGGCGGCTGGTGGGAGGAGGTCGCGGACTCCGACGCG
>CAYVFO010000159.1:0-5641 GCA_964450975.1 uncultured Elusimicrobia bacterium
AGGCCAGCCCGGTCTTCGCGAGCACCGAGAGGCTGTCGCCGCCGCCGACGATCGTGACGGTTCCCTTGGAGGTCGCCTCGGCCATGGCCTTCGCCACGGCCTCGGAGCCGCCGGCGAACGCGGGCATCTCGAAGATGCCCATCGGGCCGTTCCAGAAGATCGTCGACGCCTTCGCGATGTGCTCCTGGAAGAACTCGATCGTGTGCGGGCCGATGTCGACGCCGATCATGTCCGGCGGGATCGCCATCGCCTGCGAGATCGCGGTCTGGGCGTCGGCCTTGATCTCGCGGACGATCACGTGGTCGGCCGGGAGGAGGCACTCGACCTTCTTGTTGTAGGCCTTCTCGATGATCGCCTTCGCGGCGTCGATCTGGTCCTTCTCGAGCAGCGACTTGCCGATCGAGATGCCCTGCGCCTGCAGGAACGTGTAGGCCATCGCGCCGCCGATGAGCAGCGCGTCCACGCGCTCGAGCAGCTTGTCGAGGACGGCGAGCTTGTCGGAGACCTTGGCGCCGCCGATGATCGCGAGGAACGGGCGCTGCGGGTGGCCGATCGCGCGGTCGAGGAACTCGAGCTCGCGCTGGACGAGGAAGCCGATCGCGCCGGGCAGGTGCTTGGTGACGCCGGCGGTGGAGGCGTGCGCGCGATGGAGCGCGCCGAACGCGTCCTGGATGAACACGTCGCCGTTCTTGGCGAGCGCCTTGGCGAAGGCGGCGTCGTTGGCCTCCTCCTCGGCGTGGAAGCGCAGGTTCTCGAGCAGCAGGACGTCGCCGGGCTTGAGCGCGGCGACCGCCTTCTCGGCGGCGGGACCGACGCAGTCGTCGGCGAACGCGACCGTCTTCTTGAGGAGCTTGCCGAGCTCGGCGGCGACGGGCTTGAGCGAGTACTTCGGCTCCGCCTTGCCCTTCGGCCGGCCGAGGTGGGCGATGAGGACGACCTTCGCGCCCTCCGCGATGAGGTGCTCGAGCGTCTTGAGCGTCTCGCGAATGCGGGCGTTGTCCTCGATCTTGCTGCCCTTCATCGGGACGTTGTAGTCCACGCGGCAGAGGACGCGCTTGCCTTTGACGGCCATCTCCTGAACGCGCTTGAGCTTCAACGCCGGCTTGTCGGTCATGTTGTCCTTAATAAATGTTCTTCCCCATCGCGGAGGCGATGAGCTCGGAGGCGAGCACCGCCGTCGCGTTCTGGGTGTCCTCGAGCGGGTTGACCTCGACCAAGTCGAGGCCGACCATGCGCTCGGAGTCGGCGACGAGCTCCATGAAGAGGTGCGACTCGCGGTAGGTGAGGCCGCCGCGCTTGATGGTGCCGGTGCCCGGCGCGTTGCCCGGGTCCACGGAGTCGATGTCGAAGCTCACGTGGAAGCCCGCGGTGCCGTCGCCGGCCATGTCGATCGCCTGCTCGGTGACGACGCCCATGCCGAAGCGGTCGATCTCCTGCATCGAGAAGACGCGGATGCCGGACTTGCGGATGTTGACGGCTTCGGCCCGATCGACGTCGCGCACGCCGAGCAGCACGACGTTTCTAGGGTCGATCTTCGGGGAGAAGCCGCCGAGGCGGGCGAAATCCTTGTGGCCCATGCCGAGCAGGTGCGCGAGCGGCATGCCGTGAACGTTGCCCGTCGGAGAGGAGTCGGGCGTGTTCATGTCCGCGTGCGCGTCGACCCAGATCAGGCCGACCTTGCGCCCCTTGTCGCGGAAGGCGCGCGCGACGCCCGAGACCGAGCCGACCGCGAGAGAGTGGTCGCCGCCGAGCGTGATCGGAACCGAGCCGTGCGCGGCCGCCTCGTACGCCTGCTTCTCGAGGGCCTGACAGACCTTGAGGATCGCGGCGCCGTTCTTGAGCTTGCCTTTGCCGGCGGGCGCGACCTTCGGGACGGGCAGGTCGCCCGCGTCGGTGATCTCGAGGTCGAGCGCCTCGAGCCCCTCGACGAGGTCGGCGCGGCGGACGGCCGCCGGGCCCCCCGAGGCCCCTCTCTTCGAGGCCCCGTAGTCCAACGGCACGCCGATCACCGTCGCGGTGCGCTTCTTACCGGACACTGATTAAGCGTGAACGGCGGACTTCTTGGCGATGTGCGCGACGAGGTCCACGACGCGGTTGGAGTAGCCCCACTCGTTGTCGTACCAGCCGAACACCTTCACGAGGTTGCCGTCGATGACGTCGGTCAGCGTCGCGTCGAACACCGAGGAGTGCGGGTTGCCCATGACGTCGCGGGAGACGATCTGGTCCTCGTTGTACTGCATGAAGCCCTTGAGCTTGCCCGAGGCCGCGGCCTTCTTGAACGCCTCGTTGATCTCTTCCTTCGTGACGGACTTGTTGAGCGTCGCGGTGAGGTCGACGATCGAGACGTCCTGGACGGGGACGCGGATCGAGGTGCCGGTGAGCTTGCCCTTGAGCTTCGGCAGGACGAGGCCGATCGCCTTCGCGGCGCCCGTCGAGGACGGGATCATGGAGACGGCGGCCGCGCGGGCGCGGCGCATGTCGGAGTGGCGCTGGTCGAGAAGGTTCTGGTCGTTCGTGTAGGCGTGAACGGTGGTCATGAGGCCGTTCTTGATGCCGAACGCCTCGTCGAGGACCTTGCCGAGCGGCGCGAGCGCGTTCGTGGTGCACGAAGCGTTCGAGATGATCGTGTGCTTCGCGGGATCGAAGAGCTCGTCGTTGATGCCCATGCAGATCGTGATGTCCTCGCCCTTCGCGGGAGCGGAGATGACGACCTTCTTCGCGCCGCCGGCCAGGTGGCCCTTGGCCTTCTCGGCGTCCGTGAAGAGGCCGGTGGACTCGACGACGATCTCGACGCCGACCGAGGACCACGGCAGCTTCGCGGGATCCTTCTCGGCGAAGACCTTGATGACGCGGCCGTCGATCTTGAGGTCCGTTCCGACCGCCTCGACGGTGCCCGGGTAGGGGCCGAAGGTGGAGTCGTACTTGAACAGGTTCGCGTTCATCTTCGCGTCCGTCAAATCGTTGATCGCGACGACCTGGATGTCGGGATTCTTGAGGGAGGCGCGCATGACGAGGCGCCCGATGCGGCCGAACCCGTTGATTCCGATCTTGATAGCCATAGTGGTGATGCCTCCATCCGGCAGGGCCGGTACGGAGGTATCCTAGGATTTTTAGAGCTATAATCCAAGCCGTGCGCCGCGCCCTGCTCGTCCTCCTGGCCCTGATTACCCTCTCCTGCGGAGGGAAATCCGGCGCGCGCGACCCGGTGATCAAGGAGAGGCTGCAGGAATGGGGCCTCGAGGCCTTCCCCGAGGACGACGACGTCGTCTGGCACCACCGTGAAACCGGGCACAAGGGCGACTTCTCGGTCGTCGAGGCCGAGCCCGCCCCCAACCGGACCGGCTACGCCCGCGCGAGGCTGATCATCCACTGGAAGCCCGAGGGCCCCTCGCTCATCGCGTGCCTCGTGCGCGACGACAAGCACTGGACGCAGATGTTCGAGGACACCGACGCGCCCGAGGGCTGGCGAGAGAAAGCCGGGCTCGACTAGCCGCGCACCTCGACGAGCTTGAGCCGGGCGCCCGCGCCGCTCTTGATCGTCACCTGCGAGCGGCGCACGCCGAAACGCTCCGCGACGAGCTCGATCAGCGCCGCGTTGGCCTTGCCGTCGACCGGCGGCGCCTTGACCTTCGCGAGCCAGGTGCCGTCGCCGGCTTGAGCGAGCTCGGAGACGCGGGCGCCGGGCTTCACCTTCACGCGGAGGATGGTCATCGGCGGCGGCGAAGCCTCGTTCAGTTCGTCAGCGCCTTCGAGGAGATCGCCGCCTGGGCCGCCGCGAGCCGGGCGATCGGCACCCGGTAGGGCGAGCAGGAAACGTAGCCGAGCCCCGCGTCGTGGAAGAAGCGGATCGACGCCGGGTCTCCCCCGTGCTCGCCGCACACGCCGACCTTGAGCGTCGGGCGGGACTTGCGCCCCTCCTCGACGGCCAGGCGCACGAGGCGGCCGACGCCGGAGCGGTCGAGGGAGCGGAAAGGGTCGGTCTCGAGGATCTTCATCTCGAGGTACTCGCCGATGTAGCGGCCGTAGTCGTCGCGCGAGTAGCCGAGCGTCATCTGCGTGAGGTCGTTGGTGCCGAAGGAGAAGAACTCGGCGTCCTCGGCGATCTCCCCCGCCGTGAGCGCAGCGCGCGGGACCTCGATCATCGTGCCGACCTGGTAGCGGATGCACGTGCCGAGCTCCGCGAACACCTCGTCGGCGACCGCCTGCACGCGCTTCTTCTGGTGCCGCAGCTCCGTCGCGTGGCCGACGAGCGGGATCATGATCTCGGGCTCGACCTTGATGCCGTCGCGGCCGAGCTCGGCCGCGGCGCACAGGATCGCGCGCGCCTGCATGTCGGTGATCTCCGGGTAAGTGATGCCGAGGCGGCAGCCGCGGTGGCCGAGCATCGGGTTCGACTCCTTGAGCTCGCCGGTCTTGGCCCACAGCTTCTCCACGTCGAAGCCGTATTTCTTCGCCATGGCCTCGGCGTCCTCGCGCGTGCGCGGCAGGAACTCGTGCAGGGGCGGATCGATCGTGCGGATCGTGACGGGGCGTCCGCGCATCTGGCGGAAGATCGCCTTGAAGTCGGCCTTCTGGAGCGGGTACAGCGCCTTGACCGCGGCGTGGCGCTCCATCTCGGTATCCGCCAAAATCATCGCGAGGACTTTCGGTATGCGATCCTCGCCGAAGAACATGTGCTCCGTCCTGCACAGACCGATGCCCGCCGCGCCGAGCGCGGTCGCGACGCGCGCGTCCGCCGGCGTGTCGCCGTTGGCGCGCACGCCGAGCGTGCGCGCGGCGTCGGCCCACGCCATGAAGGTCTTGTAGCGCCGGTAGAGGTCGGACTTGGCGGGCGCGGCGCGCTTGGAGAGCAGCGCCTCGAGGATCTCCGAGGGCTGCGTCTCGACGCGGCCGTCGAGCACGCGGCCCTTGAAGCCGTCGAGCGAGAGCCAGTCTCCCTCCTTGATCGTCTCGCCGCCGGCCTTCATCACGCCCGCGTGCTCGTCGATCTCGACCGAGCCGCAGCCGACCACGCAGACCTTGCCCATGCCGCGGCCGACGACGGCCGCGTGGCTCGTCATGCCGCCGGTGGCGGTGAGGATGCCCTCGGAGGCGGCCATGCCGTGGATGTCGTCGGGGTTCGTCTCGGGGCGGACGATGAGCACGGGGCCCGCCTTCGAAGCCTTGACCGCGGCGTCGGCGCTGAAGTACACGCGGCCGGTCGCCGCGCCGGGGCCGGCGGGCAGGCCCTTGGCGAGCGTCTTGGCCTTCGACAGCGCCTCCTCCTCGAACACGGGGCGCAGAAGCTCGTCGAGCTGCTCGGGCGTCAGGCGCATGACCGCCTGGTCGGGGGTGATGAGGCCCTCCTCGACCATGTCGGTGGCGATGCGCAGCGCGGCCATCGCGGAGCGCTTGCCGGTGCGCGTCTGCAGCATGTAGAGGCGGCCCTTCTCGATCGTGAACTCCATGTCCTGCACGTCGCCGTAGTGCTTCTCGAGCAAGGTCGAGATCTCCTGGAGGCGCGCGTAGGTCTTGGGCATCTCCTTCGAGAGCTCGCCGAGCGGGCGCGGCGTGCGGATGCCGGCGACGACGTCCTCGCCCTGGGCGTTGACGAGGAACTCGCCGTAGAAGCGGCGCTCGCCGGTCCCGGGATCGCGAGTGA
>CAYVFO010000160.1:0-5496 GCA_964450975.1 uncultured Elusimicrobia bacterium
GCCGACGATCACGGCGTCCGCGGCCTTGAGGCGCTCGGTCACCGTCGCGTCGTACGCGGCGACGTGTCCCTTGAGGATCTTCGAGGCGCAGGTCGTCTCGACGCCCTGGAGCTGGATGTTGTCCTTGAGCGCGACGGGCACGCCCGCGAGAGCGCCGAGCTCGGCGCCGGACTTGCGCTTGGCGTCCACCGCGCGCGCGGTCTCGAGCGCCGCGTCCTTCGTGACGGCCAGGAAGGCTTTGACGACGCCCTCCAGCTTCTCGATGCGGTCGAAATGCGCCGAGGCGACGGCCTCGGCCGTGAGCTCGCCGTTCTTCACGGCCTTCGAAATCTCGGCGGCGGACAGGTCCGTTGGATTCATCAGTCGATGAAGAGCGACTCTTCCGAGCCGCTCTGCCTCACTTCGCCTTTTTCCGGCTTTCCGCCGCGGCGGGCGGGGCCGGGCTCGGGCTTCTTGGGATCGGGCAGGTCGTCGAGATCGGTCTCGGGCGCGCGGACCTTCTGCGCGGGCTTGAGCGAGCCCTCGCGCTGCAGGGAGACCGCGGGTCCGTCCTCGCCGAAGAACGGCGCGTCGCGGTCGTCGCGCGCGGCGCGGCGCGTCTCGGGCGCGGGCTCGCGCTCGCGGCGAGGCGCGACGGGCTCGGGCTCCGGCTCCGGATCCTTCGCCTCGAGCGCGTCGATCGCGGCCTGGATCTTCTCGCGGCGCGCGGGATCGAGCTCGAGCGCCTTGCGCAGATCGGCGACCGCCCCGGCCTTGTCGCCGATGAGCGCGCGCGTCTGGCCGCGGTTGGAGTACGCGAGGCCTTTGCGCGGATTGAGGGCGATGACCTTCGTGAGGTCGGCGACGGCGCCTTGGTAGTCGGTGAGCAAAAAGCGCACGTTCGAGCGCAGGTAGTGCGCGTCCTCGTGATCCTCGTTCATGCGGATGAACTCGCCGAAGTCGGCCTCGGACGCGCGGTAGTCCTTGAGCTCGCGCTGGGCCTTGCCGCGGTAGAGATAGCCCCACGAGAAGCGCGGGTTGATCTCGAGCAGCGAGCCGTAGTCGGCGGCGGCGCCGCGGAAGTCGCGCAGGCGGTCCTTGACCGACCCGCGCATGAGCAGGGCGGCGGCGGACGTCGGGTCGCGCTTGACGGCCTCGTCGAGCGGACGCAGCGCCTCCTTCGTCTTGCCCTGGGCGGAGAGGGCGCTGCCCTCGCCGAGCGGGCCCTCGACGGAGTTCCCGTCCTCGTCGGCCGCCGCGCGGAAGTCCTCGATCGCGCCCGCGAAGTCGCGGAGCACGAGGCGCGCCTTGCCGCGCGCGGCGAAGGACTGCGCGTCGTTGGGCTTGAGCTTCTCGGCGAGCCGCGCGTCGGACGCGGCGCCCTCGGCGTCGCCGAGCGTCCAGCGGCACGCGGCGCGGAAGCCCGCGGCGGTCTTCCAGTCCGGGAACGCGTCGAGCGCCTCGTCGAAGCGCTGCGAGGCGGCGGAGAGGTCGAGCTTGTGGTACAAGCGGATCGCGGAGACCAAAGTCTTGCGCGCCTTCGCGTCGGGCGCCGCGGCGGACGCCGCGGGCGCGAGGAGGACCAGCGCCAGAAGGGCCTTCATTCGATCACCTTGCGGACCTTGAAGTAGGGGCCGTCGCGGTCGGGAGCGCCGGCGAGCAGGCCCTCGCGGTTCTCGAACGGGCGCGGCTCGTCCTCGCGCGTCACGTTGACCGCGCCGAGCACCGAGGTGGTCGGCGGAACGCTCGCGGTGTCGACCTTCGCGAGCTCGGCCATCGAGTCGAGGATCTTCGTGAGCTGCTCGCCGTACTTCGCGACCTCGTCGGCGGAGAGCCGCAGGCGGGCGAGCTTGGCGATCTTCTTGACGTCGTTTTCAGAGACGCTCAAGCGGCCTCCAGGGGCGCGTAGCGCGTGAGCAGCTTGGCGACGCGGCCGTCGTCGAATCGGACGGTGACCTTCATCGTGTCGCCGGCGCCGGACACGTCGGAGACGACGCCGCGGCCGAAGGTCGGATGCTTCACGCGCTGGCCGGACTTGAAGCCCTGCGCGGACAGGCGCGTCGGCGGCGCGGCGAAGCCGCCGGGCGCGGGCGCGCGCGGAGCGACGCCGGCGACGCCCGGGCGCGCCTCGCGCTGGGCCGAGCCGAACAGCTTCGCCTCGATGATGAAGCGCGAAGGCAAGCTCGCCTGCACCTGGCCGAACAGCCGGCGCGTGGCGGCGTACGTCATGTACAGCCGCTCCTCGGCGCGGGTGATGCCGACGTAGCACAGCCGGCGCTCCTCCTCGAGGTCCTCGGGCGTCGCGTTGCCGCCGCCGATCGGGAAGAGCCCCTCCTCGAGGCCGGTCAGGAACACGACGGGGTACTCGAGGCCCTTCGCCAAGTGGATCGTCATCAAGGTGACCGCCGGCGCGTCGGCGTCGTAGTCGTCGAGGCCGGTCTGCAGCGCGATCTCCTCGAGGTACTTCGCGAGATCGGTCGTCCGGCCCTGCTGCTTCTCGCGGTCGTCGTACTCCTTGACCGCGTTGAGCAATTCCTGGAGGTTGGCGAGGCGCCCGGCGGCCTCGGGATCCGTGTCGACCTCCGACTCGATCCAGGCCCAGTAGCCCGTCGCCTCGAGGATCAGCGCCATCGCGCCGCCCGCGGGCATGCCCGCGGTCGTGTCCTGGAGCCGCGCGAACGTCTGCGTGAGATCGTCGAACGCGGCGTGCGCCTTGGGGCCGAGCCCCTCGATCTGGCCGTGCGCCCAGAACGCGTCCCACAAGGAGAGGCCGTGCTGGGCGGCGTAGTTCTCGGCGAGCTCGAGGGACTTCGCGCCGAGCCCGCGCGGGCGCGAGTCCACGACGCGGCCGAGCGAGACGGAGTCGCGGCGGTTGACCACGACGCGCGCGGCGGCGAGCGCGTCCTTGATCTCCTTGCGCTCGTAGAAGCGCATGGCGCCGACGATCTTGTAGGGGATGCGCGCGCGGCGCATCGCCTCTTCGAACGAGCGCGACTGCGCGTTCGTGCGGTAGAACACCGCGATTTCCTTGAGCGAGCGGCCGTTGTTGGCGACCTCGTCCTGGATGCGGCGCACCGTCCAGGTCGCCTCCTCCATCTCGTTGGGGAGCTCCTGCACGCGGACCTCGTCGCCCGGCGCGGCCTCGGTCCAGAGCTTCTTCGCTTTCCGCGTCTTGTTGTGGTGGATCACGAGGCCGGCGGCTTCGAGGATGCGCCCGGTCGAGCGGTAGTTGCGCTCGAGCGTGACGACCTTCGTGTTCGGGAAGTCGCGCTCGAACTCGAGGATGTTGCGGATGTTCGCGCCGCGCCAGCTGTAGATCGACTGGTCGTCGTCGCCGACGACGCAGACGTTCTTGTTCTTGGCGGCGAGCGTCTTCGTCAGGATGTACTGCGCGTGGTTGGTGTCCTGGTACTCGTCGACGAGCAGGTGGGAGAACTTGTCCTGCCACTTCTCGCGGACGGCCGGGTGGTCGCGCAGCAGCTGGCACGTCTTGAGCAGAAGGTCGCCGAAGTCGAGCGCGCCGGCGGCGTCGAGCTTCTTCTGGTAAACCGTGTAGATCTTCGCGGCGGTGCGGCGCGACTCGTCGACGGCGGTCATCGCGTGGATCTGATAGGAGCCGGCGTCGAGCAGGTCGTCCTTCGCGCGCGAGATGATCGAGACGAAGAGGCCCGCCTTCGACTTCTGGTCCTCGAGGCCGAGCTCCTTCATCGACTCCGTCACGAGCTTCTTCTGGTCGCTCTGGTCGTAGATCGTGAAGTGGCGCGGCAGGTTGAGGTCCTGATGGTGCTCGCGCACGACGCGCGCGCAGAACGAGTGGAACGTGTACGCCCAGACGAGCGCGCCGCGGCCGGGGGCGAGCTCCTCGATGCGGCGGCGCATCTCGCCGGCCGCCTTGTTCGTGAACGTGACGGCGAGGATCTTGTCCGGCGCGACGCCGGTCTCGATGAGACGCGCGATGCGGTAGGTGATGACGCGCGTCTTGCCGGTGCCGGCGCCCGCGAGGACGAGCAGCGCCCCGTCCAAATGGGTCGCCCCCGCGCGCTGCTCCGGATTCAGCTTCTCGAGATCCACGCCCATCGTGCTTCCGCTCACCGCGAGGCGACGGCCTCCTTCGGGGAATAGAGCTTGTCGCAGTAGTCGCGCACCATGCGGTCCGCGCCGTACTCGGAGGCGACCGAGCGGATCGACTCCTTCATGAGCTTCGTCCACGAGCGCGGGATGCCGTGCTCGTCGCGCTCGTAGTAGAGCGGGACGATCTTCTTCTCGAGCGTCGAGTAGATGTCCTCGGCGTCGGCCGCGTCGGCCTCGGGGCCCGAGCCGCGTCCGCCCGCCTGGCCGATCGGCCAGCCGTTCTGGCCGTTGTAGCCCTCTTCCCACCAGCCGTCGAGCACGGAGAAGTTCGGAACGCCGTTGGCGCCGGCCTTCTCGCCGGAGGTGCCGCACGCCTCGAGGGGCGCGAGCGGGTTGTTGAGCCACATGTCGACGCCCTGCACGAGATAGCGCGCGACGTGCATGTCGTAGTCCTCGATGAAGGCGATGCGGCCGCCGAACTCGGGATTCTTCGCGAGCTGGTGGACCTGCTGGATCAGCGCCTTGCCGCCGTCGTCGGCCGGATGCGCCTTGCCCGCGAACACGAGCTGGACGGGGCGCCACGGATCGAACAGCAGCTTCTTCAAGCGCTCGACGTCGCGCAGGATGAGCGTCGCGCGCTTGTACCCGGCGAATCGGCGCGCGAAGCCGATGAGGAGCGCGGAGTGGTCGAGCAGCGCGCCGCCCGCCAAGGCCTGCGCGGGATCGCCCTTCTCGTTCATCCAGCGCGCGCGAGCGCGGGCGCGCATGAGCTGCATGAGCGCGCTCTTGTTGCGCTGGTGCTGGAGCCAGAGCACCTCGTCGGGGATCGACGAGACCTTGCTCCAGACCGCGGCGTCGTACTGGTTCGTGCGCCACTCGGCGCCGAGGTAGCGGTCGTAGAGCGCGCCGAGCTCGGGGTGCACCCACGTCGGCAGGTGGACGCCGTTGGTGACGTGCCCGATCGGAATCTCGTTCTCGGGCGTCGAGGGCCAGAGCGACTTCCACATCTCGCGCGAGACCTGGCCGTGGCGGCGGCTGACGGCGTTGCGGCGCTGCGCGATCTTGAGCGAAAGCACGGTCATGTTCCAGCCGGAGTGGCCGGGCACGCGCGCGAACTCCATGAAGCGCTCGCGGTCCACGCCGAGCTGCGGCCAGTAGGACGAGAAGTACTCCGCGATCATCTCCTCGGCGAACACGTCGTGGCCGGCCTCGACGGGCGTGTGCGTCGTGAAGACGGCGTTCTCGCCGACTTCCTTGAGCGCGTCGTCGAGCTTCGCGCCGCCCGCGACCTTCTCGCGAGCGAGCTCGAGGAACAGGAACGAGGAGTGGCCCTCGTTGGCGTGGAAGGCCGCCGGGTGCACGCCGAGCGCGCGCAGCACGCGCACGCCGCCGATGCCGAGGATGATCTCCTGGCGCAGGCGCATCGTCCGGTCGCCGCCGTAGAGC
>CAYVFO010000161.1:0-1377 GCA_964450975.1 uncultured Elusimicrobia bacterium
GAACCCCTGCTTGGAATCAACGGCACGATGCCGGCGGCGAGCATGCGGGCCAAGTGTCTGACGAGCGCCGGCTTAACGCCCGAATTGCCCTTGGAGAGCTCGTTGATGCGCAGGAACAGGATGCCGCGCGCCTCGGCGGGCGACAACGGCTCCCCCACTCCGCAGGCGTGCGACACGACGAGATTGCGCTGCATGACCGCGAGGCGGTCGGAGGATATCCGGACGGAGGCCAATTCGCCGAAGCCGGTGTTGACGCCGTAGACCGGATCGCCGGAGGCGAGGATCTTCTCGAGGGCGCGGCGTCCCGCCGCGACGCGGCGCAGGGCCGAGGAGCCGAGGACGGCGCGGCCGCCGGCGGCCGCCGCCTCGAGTCCCTCGAGCTTCAGCGCCGCGGGAAACTTAAACGAGCTCAATGGCAACCGCCGTAGCTTCGCCGCCGCCGAGGCAGATGCCCGCGACGCCGCGCTTGCCGCCGCGGACCTTGAGGGCGTTGATGAGCGTGACGAGGATGCGCGCGCCGGAGGCGCCGAGCGGGTGGCCGAGCGCGACCGCGCCTCCGTGCACGTTGATCTTCTCGTGCGGCAGCTTCGCGAGCTTGGCGACCGCGAGGCTGACGACGGCGAAGGCCTCGTTGACCTCGAAGAGGTCGACCTGGTCGGCCGTCCAGCCGACTTTCTTCATGACCTTCTCGACCGCGCCCGCCGGGGCCGTCGTGAACCACTTCGGCTCCTGGGAGTGCGTCGCCCAGCCGACGATCCGCGCGAGCGGCTTCTTGCCGGCCGCGCCCTTAGCGGAGGAAAGCACGAGGGCCGCGGCGCCGTCGTTGAGCTTCGAGGCGTTGGCCGCGGTGATCGTGCCGTCCTTCTGGAACGCGGGGCGGAGCTTGGCGACCTTGTCGAGCTTCGCGCGGCCCGGCTCCTCGTCGAGCTCGATGCCGTCGATGCCGACGATCTCGGTCTTGAAGTAGCCCTTGTTCTGCGCGTCGATGGCGTTCTGGTAGGAGCGCACGGCCCACGCGTCCTGCTGCTCGCGCGTGATCTGGTGCTCCTTGGCGCAGAGCTCTCCGCAGTCGCCCATGTGGACGCCGTCGTAGGGGTCCATGAGGCCGTCGCGCAGGACGGAGTCGAGGAGCTTCGCGTCGCCGTAGCGGTAGCCGCTTCGGGCCTTGTCGAGGAGGTACGGCGCCTTCGACATGGATTCCATTCCCCCCGCGAGCGCGAGGTCCTGCTCGCCGAGCGCGATGCCCTGGGCGGCCATCATGACGGCCTTCATGCCCGAGCCGCAGACCTTGTTGACGGTCGTCGCGCCGACGGAGACGGGGATGCCGGCCGCGATGGCGGCCTGGCGCGCGGGCGCCTGGCCGATGCCGGCCGGGAT
>CAYVFO010000161.1:1387-5490 GCA_964450975.1 uncultured Elusimicrobia bacterium
AGCCGAGCACGACTTCGCCGAGATCGGCGGGCGCCACGCCCGCCTTGGCGATCGCGTCCGCCGCGGCCTTCGCGGCGAGCTGCGGCGCGGTGTAGTTGGCGAGCGCGCCGTTGATGGAGCCGATTGGGGTGCGGGAGCCGGAGAGGATGAGGATGTCGCTCATGGGTGAACCGTCCTTAGGAGAAGTAGACGACGCGCGCGGCCAGCCCGCAGAGAACGGCGATCGTCGCCCCGGTGTAGAAGGTGAAGGTCGTCATCTCGAACAGGCGCCGCCTGCGCAGGAAGAACATCAAGGCGATCCAGCCGGCGGCCAGGAGGCCGGCGCCGACGGGGGTCGGGAACAGGAACACGAGGGCGAGCACGAGGCGCTCGGCCATCGCGAGGTACTTGAGGTCGTCCCCGGGGAAGTCCGCCCCGTGGATGTCCTTCTCGACGAAGTAGATCAGCACCGTGCACGCGTGCGTCGCGAGCACGAACAAGCAGCCGAGCACGGGCCACTTCTCGGGGAAGAAGCCCGTCTGGTGCGCCGTCGACATCGCGAGCGGCGCGACGGCGAAGATCACCGCGAGGTGGATGATCTGGTCCCAGAAGAAGAAGATCGTGTTGTCGGGCATGCCGTACTTGAAGATGGAGAACACGCGCCACCAGTCCTCGAGCAGGTGGGTCGCGAAGATGATCGCGATGCACCACCAGCCGTTGAGGCGGACGAACGGGTTGTCGATCCAGTACTGGTTCATGTACGGCCACGCGAGGACGACGTAGAACAGCGGGTGCATGCCGCAATGGACGAGCAGGCCCATGAACTTCTCCCGCTTCCACTTGTTGATGAAGTTCGTCTGGAAGGTGAAGTCGGCGAGCAGGTGGCCGAAGAGCAGGCGCCAGAAGATGTCCATTCTTTATTTCGCCGTGAGGTTGAAGACCTGGTCCCAGTCGTCCGGCGGCAGCGCCGAGTAGTCGCGCGAGAGGTTGAGATAGAGCTCGCCGGGCGCGTCCCCGGGGACGAGCTTCGCGAACTCCGTGAACGTCGCGAGCGCGTCGTCGTACTTCTTGTCGTAGAACGCCTTCACGCCCTTCTCCCAGACCGGAAGACCTTTCGCCCAGACGGAGTCGAGCTTGCCCTTCTCGGCGAGCGGCTCGTAGACGGGCACGGGCTGCTCCTTGCCGACGACGCGCGCCATGCCGAGATAGCGGCCGTCGATCGAGGACTTCGCGTCGTCCCACGTGCGCCCGCTGACGATGATCTTCGAGCCGAAGAACTTGTTCGCGCCCTCGAGGCGCGACGCGAGGTTGACCTCGTCGCCCAGGACGGTGTACGCGAGCTTCTTCTCGGTGCCGGTGAAGCCGACGGCCATGAAGCCCGTGTTGATGCCGATGCGGACCTGCGGAATCTCGGGCAGGCCCTTGTCGAGGTTCTTGTTGAGCTCGGCGATCGCCTTCTGGCACTCGAGCGCGGAGCGGACGGCGTCGAGCGCGTGCGACTTGTTCTCGAGCGGCGCGTTCCAGAACGCCATGATGCAGTCGCCGATGTACTTGTCGATCGTGCCGCGGCGGTCGAGGATGACGGTCGAGAGCGCGGAGAGGTACTTGTTGAGGAAGCCGATGAGCGCCTCGGCGTCCATCTTCTCGGAGATCGTGGTGAAGTGCGCGATGTCGAGGAAGAACACCGTCATCTCGCGCTTCTGCGCGCCGAGCTTGGCCTTGTCGGGGTCGTTCGCGAGCTCCTCGACGATCTCGGGCGCGACGAACTGGCCGAACTTCGCCTTGATCGCGGCCTTCTCGGCGCCTTCGGTGAGGACTTTATGGACCGTCAGCACGACGAAGCCGGTGAGCAAGGTCAGCGCCGGGGCGACGGGGTAGTAGAGCGTGCCGCCGAGCATGAGCTTCATCGACACGAAGTGCGCGCCGTAGAGCAGCAGCGCGGTCGCGGCGGCGCTCACGGCGGTCGGCAGGAGGATGGTGAAGAGGAACGGCAGCCAGGCCGCGACGAACACCGTGATCGTCGAAACGCCGAGGTCGCCGACGTGCAGGAAGTCCTGCGCGAGGACGTTGTCGATGACGTTGAGATGGTACTCGGCGCCCGGCGCGTGCGCGGTGAACGGCGTCGGGTAGTGGTCGTAGTAGCCGGTCGTCGTCGAGCCGACGAGGGCGAGGGAGCCCTTGAGCTTCTTCTTCTGGTCCTCGGTGAGCGTTCCCGCGAGGATGTCGATGACCGAGACGGTGCGGTACGGCGCCCAGAACGTCTTGATCCCCGACTTCGCGCGCTGCTCGGGCGTCATCGAGAACCACTTCTCGTCGGCCTTCTCGTGGTAGGGCCACTCGACGGGGCGGCGATAGTTGACGTTGTGCGTCACGGGCTCGGAGCCGCCGTAGGTCTTCTCGAGCTCGTCGAGCTTCGTCCCGGTGAACAGAGAAAGGGCGACCGCCGCGAGCGAGGCGGTCGGCTGCGGGCGCACGCGGCTGCGGACCGGGTCGTCGATGAGCGAGTTGAACAGCGAGAACGTGCGGATGTGGCCGTCCTCGGCGATGTGATGGTTGATGATCGGGCTGCCGAGCATCGCGGCGCTGCCCTTGAGCGGCGCGACGGGCCACTGCGTGCGCGTCATGACGCCGGCGGAGGAGCCGCTCGGCTCGAGCTCCGAGATGAAGAGCTGCACGACGCCGCCGTGGCGCTTCGAGGCGGCGGCGAGCTCGGCGTCGCCCTCGCGCGGCTCGAAGAAGAGGATGTCGAAGACGACCGTCTTGACGCCGAGCTCCTTGAGCTTGTCGAGCGTCTTCGCGAGCGCCGTGCGCGGCAGCGGGAAGCCGTGCTTCTTGACCGTGTCCTCGTCGATCGCGACGAGCAGCAGGCGGTCGTCGCCGGTCTTGAGCTGCAAGCCCGCGAGGCCGAACGCGTGGTCGTGCCACGTGCGCTCGAGCGAGGCGAAGATGTCGCCGAGATACGCGAGGGCGGCGATGACGCTGAAGACGAGCGTGAAGTACAGCGGAAACTTCTTGGCGCTTTTCACTTTTTCCCCTTCGGGACCGGCTTTTTCGACGGCTTAGGCTTCTCGACGGCGCCGACGCGCGAGGCGAGCTGCGCGCGGGCGAACTCGATGACGCCCTTGGTGTTCGCGTCCTTCTCGGCGGATTTGGCGAGATCGAGAGCGGCGAGGCCCTTGGCGTCCCCGACCTGGCCGATCGCCGTCGCCGCGAGCTGGCGCGTCGAGGCGTCGGACGCGCGCAGCGCGGCGTACGCGGCCGGCAGGCCCGCGGCGTCCCCCGCCTTCGCGAGCGCGGCGGCGGCCTGGACGCGGACGCCGGCGTCGGCGTCGGAGAGGGCGTTCTTGAGCGAGGGCAGGGCCTCGGGCGCGCCGATCTCGCCGAGAGAGGCCGCGGCGACCTTGCGGGCCGACGGATCGGGATCCGCGAGGGCCTCGGCCAGAGGGCCGGCGGCGCCGGCGACGCGCAGCTTGCCGAGCGCGCGCATCGCGGCGTGGCGGACGGGCGGCGCGGCGTCCTTGAGCGCGCCGATCAGCGCCCCGGCCGCGCTCGCGTCGCCGATGAAGGCCAAAGACGTGGCGGCCGCCTGCCGGACGCGCGGATCGGCGTCCTTCGAGAGCACGGCCGCGACCTTCGCCGTCGAAGAGGGCAGGCGCAGGCGGCCGAGCTCGTCGCAGGCGCGGGCGCGGACGGAGGGCTCCGAGTCGCGCAGCAGCTTCTCGAGGGGCGCGGGGTCGCCGGCTTTGGCCTGATCCGCCGCGGCCGAAACGGCGTCCTGGGCGGGCGAGAACGAGGCTATTAAGAGGAAAGCGGCCGCGAGGAGCGGGCGGGGCACGGTCACGGCCTGATTCTAGCGAGTCGCGCGCCCCGGTTCAAGCCCCCGCGGACCTTACGGAGCTTAGTGGATGACGCCGATCTTGCGCACGGCCGTGGCCGTGCCGCCGGGCGCCTTGGCCTTGATGCGCGCCGTGTAGCCGCCCTTCGAGACGAGCACGCCCGCGTCGTTGCGGCCGTCCCACGGAACGAAGTTCGCTCCGGTCTTGCCGCCTTCGGAGCCGGGCGCGCAGCTGATCGTCTTGACGAGGTAGCCGAGCGCGTCGTAGATCGTGATCGTCACGTCGGAG
>CAYVFO010000162.1:0-5232 GCA_964450975.1 uncultured Elusimicrobia bacterium
CCGGAGGGCCCGCGCCCGGGGCGGGCGGCGCCGCGCCGGCCGCGTCGGGCGAGCCGCCCGCGATGTCCGGCCTCGACCGCGAGGAGATCGGCAAGATGCTCAAGGCGCGCCTCGACATCGGAGCCTACCGCATCCAGATGTCCGCGACGAAGACCTTCGACGACGTCCTGTTCGACAAGACCTTCGACGCGATGAAGAACATCAATCTCTACGACGAGTTCACCGCCGCGGCGATCAAGTCGGATCGCGACGCCTACTGGGTGCGCATCGCGTTCATCGACCTCATCGACGTCGAGACGCCTTTCACCGAGCCGCGCCTCTACGGCCTCGACAAGAAGCGGCGCGAGGAATGACATGCGGCCGTCATGGCCCGGCGGGCTCCCGGCGTGCTATGCTCCCGTCGTGGAGACGACCGCCTTCCTGCGCCTCGCCCTCGCCCTCGGCATCGGCCTGCTGGCCGGGCTCGAGCGCGGCTGGTCGCAGCGCGAGCTGCCCGAAGGCCGCCGCGTCGCGGGCCTGCGCACGTTCGGCCTCATCGGCCTGCTCGGCGGCTGCGCGGGGCTCCTCTCCGGCGCGCTCGGCGGCTGGCTCGTCGCGGCGGGCCTCATCTCGACGGCGGCGCTGATGCTGTCGGGCTTCGCGGCCGGCGGCGACCGGCGCGCGCTGAGCGCGACGACGGCCGTCGTCGCGCTCGTCGTCTACCTCCTCGGCGCGCTCTCCGCGCTCGGCCACGAGCGCGAGGCCGCCGCGGCGGGCGTCGTCGCGACCGCCCTGCTCGGCTTCAAGCCCCAGCTGCACGGCTGGCTCGAGCGCCTCGGCCGCGCCGAGCTCGAGGCGGCGCTCAAGTTCCTGCTGATCACGGTCGCCGTCCTGCCGTATCTGCCCGACCGAGGCTTCGGCCCGTGGAGCGCGCTCAACCCTTATCAGACGTGGTGGATGGTCGTGCTGATCGCGGGGATCTCCTTCGCGGGCTACGCCGCGTACCGCCTGTTCGGCTCGCGCGGGGGCCTGGCGGCGACGAGCCTGCTGGGAGGGCTGATCTCCTCGACGGCGGTCACTTTGACGCTGTCGCGGCACGACCGCAAGGCGCCGGGCGGCCTCCTTCTGCACGCCGCGGGGATCGCCTTCGCGTCGAGCGTGATGTTCCCGCGCGCCTTGCTCGAGGTCGCGGCGGTCAACGCGGCGCTCGTCCCGCTGCTCGCCGCGCCCGTGGGAGCGGCGGCGCTCGTCGGCCTCTCCGGCGCGGCGATCCTCCTCCGGCGGGCGCACGGCGCTCCCGCGACGGAGGCGCCCGCCTTCCGCAATCCGATGGAGCTCGGGGCGGCGCTTTTCTTCGGCGCCCTGCTCGCCGTCGTCGCGCTCGCGAGCGCCGGCCTCAAGGCGCGCTTCGGCGACGCGGGGATCTACGCGACCGCGCTGACCGCAGGGCTCATGGACGTCGACGCGGTCGCGCTGTCGCTGTCGCGGCAGGCGAAGAACGGACTCGATCCCCGCGTCGCCGCCGACGGAATCTTGATCGCGCTCGCGGCGAACACGGTCGCGAAGACGGCTCTCGCGGCGGCCGTTTCCCGGCCGCGTCTCGGCGCGCTCGCCGCCGGCGTCCTGCTCGCCGCGCTCGCGGCGGGGGGCCTCGCCCTGGCCTTGAGCTGACCAAGAAAGCGTTACGGCCCCTCCATGGCCCCGCCGACGGAGATCGGCCATCATGTCGTCATGGACCAAGCGGCGCGGGTCGCGCGCGAGCAGCTCAAGGAGGGCCTGGCCAGGATCGTCCTGCGGCAGGCGTGGACGGAGCTCGCCGTCACCGTCCGCAGCATGAGCTTCCGGCGCTCGGAGAATTCGCTCGCGGTCAAGGCGTACTGCGCGATGACCCCGTCGGAGTTCGAAGGCATCAACGCGCGGCAGCGCTGGGCGAACTGGCGCGTGATCCCGCGCAGCCTCCACGGACGCCTTCCGGGGCGCCCGTGCCGCGCGATCGATCTGTGCTCCGGCCTCGGCGACTCGACGCAGGTGCTCGCGTACTGGCTGCCCGAGGGCTCCGAGGTCCTCGGCCTGGAGTACAACGGCGAGTTCGCGGGCATCGCGCGCTCGCGCCCGTACCCGAACGCGGCCGGGGCGCCCGCGCGCGTCGGCTTCCGCGCGCAGTCGGTCCTCGAGATCTTCCGCGGCGTCGACGGCGACGTCGTGCCCGACGGCAGCGTGGACCTCGTGAACTCCTGCGGGGCGCTCGGCATCCACTTCGACGCCGCCGCCATCGGGCGGATCGCCGACGAGATCTCGCGCGTGCTGCGCGCCGGGGGGCTCGCGACGGTCGACTCGGGCCGGGCCGGCGTCGACAAGCGCCGGATGACCGCGATCTTCGCCTCGCGCGGCTTCGAGCTCGTCGGGACCGCGAAGAGCTGCTTCCTCGACCGCTTCACCCATCTCTGCTTCCGCCGCCCGGAGAGAGCGTGCGCCTGCCCCGCGCCGCCGCCCTTGCCTCCGCGCTTCTAGCGCCGATCGCGGAGGCCGGCGCTCCCGCGTTCCGCGACGACTTCTCGCGCGCGGCCGTGACGCGCTGCCTGCGCGATCACGCGCGAGCGGGCCACTGGTACGTCGCGTCGACGGGCTTCGGCTGCGTGCGCGTCGCCGACGGGCCGCACGGACGCCACTTGCGCGCTTCGCCGCTGCCGAGCTCGCTCGAGCGCGAGACGCACGCCTTCCTCGTCACGGGTCCCGTGCTCGCCGCGCCGCTGACCTACTCGCTGCACGTCCGCACGGAGGCCCAGACGCGCGAGAAGACTCCGGCGAACGCGTGGGAGACCGCGTGGGTCGTCTGGGGCTACTCCGACCCGCGGCACTTCTACTACTTCGTTCCGCGCGCCGACGGCTGGGAGCTCGGCAAGCGCGACCCGACGTATCCCGGCGGCCAGCGCTTCCTCGCGAGCGGCAGCCACCCGACCTTTCCGCTGCGGCGCTGGACCGAGTTCAACGTGACGCAGGACGCGGCCGGCCGCATCGAGGTGCGCGCCGCGGGCAGCCTCGTCGTGCGCTACGTCGACGAGGAGCGTCCGTACCGGGCGGGCAAGATCGCGCTGTACGGCGAGGACTGCGAGGCGCTGTTCGACGACGTGCGCGCGGCGGGAGCCGGCGCTCTCTAGGGCGACGCCGCGAGGCCGCCGGTCTCGCCGGGGACGAGCAGGCTTTCGACGGAGAAGACGCGGCAGAGCTGGTGCTCGGCGACCGGAGGGTTGACGCCGGCCCAGGAGTTGCGCGTCGTGAACAGCAGGCCCTTCTTGCCCTGCTTGTAGCCGACGAGCGCGAACGCGTGATAGGCGTGCTCGCCGGAGGCCGCGACGCCCCACGACTTGAGGCCGTTGAGGTACATCGACACCGCGACCGGACGGCCGGCGTCGAGCTCGGCCTTGATCAGCGTCAGGCGGTCGGCGCCGAGCTCCCGGCACTTGTCCGACTTGATCCTCGCCTCCTCGATGAGAGGGAACTCCTTGCGCTCGAGCTGGACGCCCTTGAAGAGGTCGCGGATGAGCGCGCGCTCGGCGTCCCGGTCATGGATGTCGACGCCGAGCGTCGCGGCGATCTCCTTGCGCGCGCCCTCCTCCTGCAGATAGGCGACCCAAGGCTCGGGCGGCTCGTCGTCGGTGAAGTCGAGGAGGAATTCTTTCGAGCGGACGAAGGCGAAGACGCGGCGGCGCGTCGCCTCGGCCTCGCGGAACTTCCGCCAGCGGTCCACGAACTGCTTGTACTGCGAGCCCGCGAGGACGCCGTGCTCGAGCGCGTGCCGCAGATTCTTGTCGACGTAATTGCCCTCGGCGAGGACGCACTTGAGGCCGGCATGGCAGCGCGCGGCGTGAGTGTCGCCGGTGAGCACGGTGCCGTGGAGGAACAGGTCCTCCTCCGAGAGACGGATGATGTGCCCCTGCGCGCGGAAGTAGGCGGCCTCGAGGAGGGCGACGGCGGCGAAGGCGTGGCAGCTGCCGATCACCGACTGGTCGCGCGTCCCTTTGTCGATGAACTGGCCGCTCAGGTCCGCGGACTTGACGCCCTTGACGATCGCGCTCGGCGCGGTCCCGGGCCCGTCCTGCGCGGAGGCGGAAGATGCGAGCAGCGCCGCGAGGACGAGGGAGGGGAGCCCCATGCCTCAGTATAAGCCCGGACCCGCCGATCCGCAAGCCCGGAAAAACGCGTAAAACGCGCAACAAAAGCGAAAAAGGCTCCCGGCGAAGCGCCGTTATACTCCGAGGGATGCCCCCGGTCAGGGCCTTCCTAATAGCGGCGCTCGTCGCCGCCGTCTGCACGTCTGCGGATTCCGCGCGCGCGGCGTCGCTGCGCGAGTCGACGGGACTCGTGCAGGTGCGCCCCGCCGGCGGCGACGCGTGGCGCCCGGCGGGCAAGACTCCCCGGCCGCTGGCCGAGGGCGACGGCCTGCGCACCGGCTTCAACGCGAAGGCGGTCGTGGCTCTGCACGGCGGCACGACGCTCGAGGCCGCCGGCAACGCGCATTTCTCCGTCGAGGTCGACGGTCCCGGCCACACGAGCGTCGCGGCGCTGTTCGGCACGCTGAGGCTCTCCGCCGAGGCGCCCGGCGGGCGCGCGGTCTCGCTGCGCGCGCCGACGTGCCTCGTGCGCGCGCGCGGGCCGAAGGTCGTCGTGCGCGTCGCCGTGTCGGGCGGCGGCACGGCGACGGTCGAGGTCGAGAGCGGCGCGGCCGGCGTCGAGGACAACCGCGGCGGCAGCATGCTGCTGCGCGCGGGACAGCGCGTCGAGGTGGATCTCGGCGGCCTGCGCGAGCCCACCGCGGCGCCGACGCCCAAGCAGGCGCGCCGGGTGGACTTCACCGCCTTGATGCGCCGCGAGCTCGGCTTCGAGCTCGCGCGCGAGGCCGACTTCGCCGCGGCCGCGCGCGAGGCGCGCCGCGGCGAGCGCGAGCTCGGCCGCGTGCTGACCGACGCCGACGGCTCGCGCGTGCGCATGGAGGAGTTCGTCGTCCGCCCGACGGGCGACCGCGTCGCGCTCGTCGTGCTCAACGGCCGTCCCGACGGGCTCTCGTACTTCTCGTGGGACGGGACGTTCGACCGCGCGCTGCCGCGCGACCTCGGGCCCGTCTTCGCCGGGCTGACGGGCTCGGCGGGCGCGGCGACCCCGTGGACTCTGACGTCGTACGCCGCGACGCGCTCCAACGGCCGCACGACCTTCATCGAGCGCGGCGAGGGGGGCCACCAGGTCGACGTCAACGCG
>CAYVFO010000162.1:5242-5479 GCA_964450975.1 uncultured Elusimicrobia bacterium
CGGATCCGCTCGACGACGCGGTCTCGGTGTTCGATCCCGCGACGGACACGTACGCCGCCGCGAGCGGCGCGGTGTTCCGGACGCTCTTCGACCGCTGGGGCCTCTACGCGGACGGGACGCTCAAGCGGGGCTTCACGGGCGTCAACCTGCAGACCTACGCCGACGCGGCCGCGAGCTCGACGAACGATCCGCTGACCGGCGCGGCGCTCGGCGCCCCGCTCCCCGTCGTCGTGATCA
>CAYVFO010000163.1:0-4455 GCA_964450975.1 uncultured Elusimicrobia bacterium
GGCGGCGGCGGCGCGGCCGGCTTCGGCGCCTCGACCTTCGGCGGCTCGGCCGGCGGCTGCGCCGCGGCCGGGGGCTGCGCCGGCTTGGCGCCCCCCATGTCGGTGAGGATCGCGTCCAGATCCGACAGGATGTTCTGGATGTCCTCTGGCTGGTCTTTGTTCGGCTCGTCCGCCATTATCGTGTTGTCTTAAACGCCGGCCGCCGGAGCGGCGCCGCCGCCCACGGAGACGCTCTTGAGCTTGAGGGCGATGTCCTCGGAGTTGGTGGCTTCCTCGAGCACCACCTTATCGTCGATCTTGCCCTCGCTGTAGAGACGCAGAAGGTCCTGGTCGAAAGTGTGCATGCCGTAGAACTCGCCGCCCTCGATCGTCTTGCGCAGCTCCGCGATCTTGCCCTCGAGCAGGTTGCGGCGCACGAGGCTCGTGCCGATCATGACCTCGGTCGCGGGGAAGCGCGTCTTGCCGTCCTTCGAGAGGACGAGTCGCTGGCCGACGACGCCCTTGAGGCAGTTCGCGAGCTGCTGACGGACCTGCGAGTGCTGGTGCGCCGGATGCGCGTCGACGATGCGGTCGACGGTCTGCGCCGCGTCGAGCGTGTGCACCGTCGAGATCACGAGGTGGCCCGTCTCGGCGGCGGAGATCGCGGCCTGCATCGTCTCCAAGTCGCGCATCTCGCCGATGACGACGACGTCGGGGTCCTGGCGCAGGATGTGCTTGAGCGCCGAGGCGAAGGAGCGCGTGTCGAGGCCGACCTCGCGCTGGACGATCGTCGACTTCTGATCGGTGTGGTAGTACTCGATCGGATCCTCGATGGTGATGATGCGGTACTGATGGATCGAGTTGATGTAGTTCAGGAAGCTGTTGAGCGTCGTGGTCTTGCCGGCGCCGGTGATGCCCGCGAAGAGGATGAGGCCGCGGCCCTCGTTGGCGAGCTTGAGCATGGCCTGGACGGGGAGGTTGAGCTCCTCGAAGGTCCGCAGCTTCATCGGCACGACGCGCAGAGTGAGGCCGAGCGTGCCCTTCTGGCGGTAGACGTTGACGCGGAAGCGCGCGAGTCCGTCGAGCGAGTACGCGAGGTCGAGCTCCATCTCCTTCTCGAACTCGGCGGCCTGCTCCTTGTTCATCAGCGCGTAGGCGACGTCCTTGATGTCCGCCGACGAGAGCTTCTGGAGATTGGTGGCGAGGATCATCGCGCCGCGCACGCGGAGCGCCGGCACGGAATCCGCCTTGAAGTGGATGTCCGAGATGTCCTTCTGAACCATCAAAGTCAGCAGCTGCTTGATGTCGATCGCCATTTTATCGGGTTACTCTCTTATTACTTCTATTCCTTTTAGCGTCAGCCAGTCCGTGGCTAAGGGGCTTATGATCGCGGCCCTTGGGATTGTAAGGCGCGAACCGCCCGCCGTCAACCTCTTCTTTATATCGTACTCGGACAGGAAGAGGCGCCCGGGCGGACCCGCCTTGGGCAGTCCCTTCGCCCCCGTGGAAACGGCCGCCGCCGGCCCCCCTTTGGGAAGGCCGGCGACGATGATATCGATGAGATCGTCCCGCGTCAGCACGGCTCAGCGCTCTCTTAGCGCTCTAATTTGATCGCGATGCGGTCGAGGTACTTCTCGAGGTCGTCGTGCGGGCGCGGGATCACGTGGACCGCGACCAGCTCTCCGACTTTCTGCGCGGCGGCCGCGGCCGCGTCGACGGCGGCGCGCACGGCGCCGACCTCGCCCCGGCACAGCGTCGTGCACAGGCCGTTGCCCACCTTCTCGTAGCCGATGAGCCGGACCTTCGCGGACTTCGCCATCGCGTCGGACGCTTCGATCATGCCCGTGAAGCCCTTGGTCTCCACGATGCCCAGCGCCTCTTTGACGTCAGCCATTATTCCCCCTTACTCCGGATCGTCTCCGCCCAGGGCCTCGCGGCCCTCGGCGCCCGACTCGAGAACGGCGTTGCAGTGCGTGCAGCGGCGCGGCGTCGTGTACGTGCGCTGGCACTCGTCGTCCTCGGGCCACCACTCCTCGAAGAACATCTCCACCTTCTTGTGGCACTTGAAGCAGAACTTCTGCATCCCGGCGCCGCAGCCCGCGCAGAATTTCGGGAGCGGCTCGTCTTTGTGGGTGTGCATGATCGCGGCGCACGCGCCGCACTGCAGGTCCACGTTGATGCGGTACTTCGGAGCCTTGTCGTCTTTCTTGCCCATACCTACCTCAATAGCCCTTGCCGTCGGCCTTCGCGTCGGTGACGATCGCGATGGAAGCCGAGGTGCCGAGGCGCGTCGCGCCCGCGGCGATCATGTCGCTCGCGATCTTGGCGTCGCGGATGCCGCCCGAGGCCTTCACGCCCATCAGCGGTCCGACGGTCTCGCGCATGAGCTTGACGTCCTCGACGGTCGCGCCGCCGCCGCCGAAGCCCGTCGACGTCTTCACGAAGTCGGCGCCCGCCTTCTTCGACGCGGCGCACGCGCGAACCTTTTCCTCGTTGGAGAGGAGCGAGGTCTCGAGGATGACCTTGAGCACCTTGCCGCGCGTGGCCTCGCGGACGGCCTTGATGTCGTCGTAGACGAGCTGGTCGTTGCCGCTCTTGAGCGCGCCGATGTTGATGACCATGTCGATCTCGTCGGCGCCGTTGGCGATCGCGTCGCGCGCCTCGATCGCCTTGACCGTCGGCGTCGTCGAGCCGAGCGGGAAGCCGACGACCGTGCAGACCTTCACGCCGGAGCCTCGCAGCAGCTGCGCGGACAGCGCGACGTAGGACGGGTTGACGCAGACGGAGGCGAAGCAGAAGTTCTTCGCCTCGTCGCAGAGCTTGCCGATCTCCTCCTGCGTCGCGTTCGGCTTGAGCAAGGTGTGATCCACGTAGCGCGCGGTGTCGGAGCCCTTCTTCGTGGGCTTGCAGACGGAGACGCGCGCGGCGCCGACGGCCTGGATGAGCTTCGCCTCGACGTGGTGGTCGTCATCGTCGTCGTCCGCGGCCGGCTTCGGCGGCAGCGAGGAGAACGCGCCCTTCGCCTGCACGGGGTTCGCCTTCGCGCCCCACGACGCGGCGTTGCCGAACACCTTGCCGGCGGAGCCCACGGTGGTCGTCACCTGACCCTTGATCGGCTTCGGGCCGCCCTCGCACTCGCACGACTGCGCGGTGAGGAAGCCTTTGGCGGCGAGCGCCTTCACGACCTCTTCGACGACCGTCTTCAATTGAGCCTCAGTCATATTTTTTCACCTTGCCGCCCGACACCACCGAGTCCACGACGCCGACGATCACCGTCCGCACCGGCGCGTCCTCGTCCTTCAAAACGCTTCTCGCCGAGCCGCCCTCGTCCATGACGAGCACGATCGAGCCCGGTCCCGCGCCCGTGCCGTACTCGACGGCCATGATCGCGTCGCCGGTCGCCTTCTCCGTCATCGGGTCGATCGGCCGCACCAGGAGCATCCGCCGGGTCTCGAGAGACTTGTGCTTGCGGGTGCCCCAGACGTTGCCGATGACCTCTCCGACGAACATATTATGCCTTCTCCGACGTTGCGATGTTGTTAACCACGGAAGCTCCGCGCCTGGTGGCCCTCGACGATGCCCACGACCGCGGCGTCGATCGGCGGCGCGTCCTTGAACGCGACGACCGCGTCGCGCGACGCGACCCAGAAAACTTTCTCGGAGGAGCCGGCGCCGACCGAATCGGCCGCGACGATCGGATCGCCGAGCGGCGACTCGTCCTCCCAGCGCAGCGGCTGGATGAGGAGGAGGTTCTTGCCGTCGATCTTCGGCTCCTGGCGGGAGCAGAACACGCGGCCGATCACGCGCGCGAGCTTCATTTCCGGTATCCCTCGATCGCGTGCACCTTCGCGAGGCGCCCGGAGTGGCGGCCGCCCTCGAACGGCGTCGTGAAGAACACCTTCACGATCTCGCCGTGGATGAGCTCGCCGTGGGACTTGCCGCCGATGCAGAGGACGTTCGCGTCGTCGTGCTGCGCGGCCATGCGCGCGGAGACGGAGTCGTACGCCGCGACGGCGCGCGCGCCCGCGACCTTGTTGGCGGCCATGCAGACCGCCCCGCCGAAGCCGTCGATGAGGACGCCCTTGTCGAATTCGCCGCGCACGACCGCCTCGGCGACGAGCTGCGCGACGTCGGGGTAGTCGACCGCGTCGGTCGAGTGGCAGCCGAAGTCGACGACCTCGTGGCCGAGCGCCTGGATCGCCTTCTTGATGAAGGCCTTCGCGCCGAAGCCGCCGTGGTCGCTGCCGATGACTATTTTCATGGTCGATTGACTGACTCTGGAGTCAGTCGATTATTTTCCGATGGTCCCCACGAGCTGCGGGTCGGCCTGCGGGATGACGACGTGGCTGACGATGAGGTCCTTCTTGATCGCGGAGATGCCCGCCGCGACCGCGGTGCGGACGTCGCCGACGTCGCCGCAGAGCGTGACGTAGCCCTTGCCGCCGCCAACGTCCATTTGATCGAGACGAAGACCGT
>CAYVFO010000163.1:4465-5404 GCA_964450975.1 uncultured Elusimicrobia bacterium
CTCGATCAAGTGGACGTTCGCGGCCTTCGCGGCGGCGGCGGCGGCGAGAACGGCCGCGATCGCCTCCTTCGTCTCGATGATCCCGACCGCGCCGAGGACCTCGACGGGGATGCGCTTGTCGAGTGACGCGATCACCTGTGAAGCCGCGTTGCGGATCAGAACCTCGTCGACGAGCGTCTTGCCGAGAACCTCGCGGCCGGCGCGCATCGAGCTCTCGACCTCGCCCTGCGGGCCGGAGATGAAGATGATGTACTTGCCGCGCGCGACGATGGTCGTCTTCGCGAGCTTGACCTGGGCCATCTTGACCATGGCGTCGGTCGCCTCGATGCCCGTGGCGATCGAGGACGACTCGAGAAATCCGACGGCGAGGTTCGTGAGCATTTATTTTTTCCTCTTCTTTTTGACTTCGACGAAGGCGACGACGGCGTCGCCGGCTTTGACCGTCATGACCTTCGCGCCCCAGTGCGTCTTGAGCGGGCCGCGCACGATCGAGGCCCCGCGGTTGGCGAGGTCCTTGTAGAGCTTGTCGATGTTCGGCGTCGAGAAGTACAGCGTGCCGGCGCCGTGGCGCACGGGATAGCCGAGCTCCTCGTCCTCGTCGCGCTCGTCGTCGCCGCCGATGACGATCGACTGGCCGCCGAGGACGACGATGCCGGAGCGGTGCTCGCCGTCGCCCCACTGCTCGACGGGCTTGCCGCCCGCGACGTCGGTCCAGAAGCGCCAGGAGTCCTCGAATTTCCCTGTCGGGATATAGAGGTGCTCGAGCCCTTTGATTTCCGGTTTAGGCAATTCGGAAGTACCCCACGAGCGCGCAGTGCAGCGGGCGCGCGAAATGAGAAGCCTTCGTCAGGCCGTCGCCGGTCGGCGTGCCGATCGACATCGTTGCGTAGCCCTCGCCCAGGCCGAGGCCGAAGAGCGTGGGGGCGTTCTTGACGTAGA
>CAYVFO010000164.1:0-5375 GCA_964450975.1 uncultured Elusimicrobia bacterium
CTGCCGTACGTCGCGCGCTAACGAACTCGAAGTAGGAGCACCGTCATGAAAGTCATCCTGAAGACCACCGTTGATAACCTCGGCCGCCCCGGCGAAGTGAAGGACGTCAAGACCGGCTACGCCCGCAATTTCCTCCTGCCGCGCAAGCTCGCCGAGCTCGCGACGGACGCCGCTCTCAAGTACTGGGAGAAGGGCAAGGAGAAGCGCGCCGCGCAGGTCGCCGGCGAGATCAAGGTCGCCAAGGAGCTCGCCGAGAAGCTGTCCGGCGTGAACCTCTCTTTCGCGGTGCCCGCCTCCGAGGAGGGCAAGCTGTTCGGATCCGTCGGCAAGGCCGACGTCCTCAAGAGCCTCAAGGCCGCCGGCTACGAGACTCCGAAGAACGCGATCCGCCTCGAGAACGCGATCAAGGCCACCGGCGAGCACGAGGTCGAGCTGCGCCTCGCGCCCGAAGTCTCCGCCAAGATCAAGGTCACCGTCACCGCCCGCGAGTAGACGGAGGGGTCCCGTGCCGCCGCAGAATCCCTCGACGCCTCCCCAGGCCCTCGAGGCCGAAATGGCCGTGCTCGGCTCGATGCTCATCGAGCGCGAGGCCGCCGAAAAGGCCCTCGACGCCCTCCACGAGTCGGACTTCTACCTCGATCCGCACAAGCGCGTCTTCCGCGCGATCAGCGGCCTCCTGACGGCCGGCCAGGCCGTCGACGTCGTCACCGTCTCCGAGGAGCTCCGCAAGAAGAACGAGCTCGAGCAGGTCGGCGGCGGGCCTTTTCTCGCCGAGCTGATCAATAAAGTCACGACCGCCGCGCACGTCGAGTACTACGCGCGCCTCGTGAAGGAAAAGGCGATCCTGCGCGACCTCATCGCGGCCGCGACCGGCGTCGTCACCGCGTGCTACACGCAGGAGAAGGAGCCCAAGCAGATCCTCGACGAGGCGCAGGGCTCGATCCTCAAGGTCTCCGAGCGCCAGACGCTCCACGGCGTCGTCGAGGCCAAGGAGATCGTCCACGAGGTCGTCGACCAGATCGAGCGCGCGCACCACAGCAAGCAGGAAGTCACCGGCATCCCGACGGGCCTGCGCGGCTTCGACAAGATGACGACGGGCTTCCAGCGCTCCGACCTCATCCTCATCGCCGCGCGCCCCTCGCAGGGAAAGACCGCGCTCGCGCTGAACATGGTCGCGCACGCCGTCCTCGAGAAGAACCTGCCGATCCTGTTCTTCTCGCTCGAGATGAACCGCCACGCGATCATGCAGCGCTTCATCGCCGCCGAGGCGAAGGTCAACCTCAAGGACATCCGCACCGGCTACTTCAAGCGCGACCGCTGGCAGGACCTGACCGGCGCGGCCGCCCGCTTCGCCGAGGCGCCGCTGTTCATCAACGACAACCCCGGCATGACCGTCTTCAACGTGCGCGCGATCGCCCGCCAGCTCCAGAGCCGCCTGCGGCAGGAGAAGAAGGAGATGGGCATGGTCGTCATCGACTACCTCCAGCTGCTGCGCGGCGGCGGGGGGCGCAACGCGAACCGCCAGCAGGAAGTCTCCGAGATCTCGCGCGGCCTCAAGCAGCTCGCCCGCGAGCTCAACGTGCCCGTGATCGCGCTCTCCCAGCTTTCGCGCGCCTCCGAGGACAAGACGCGCCTCGACAACAAGCCGAAGCTCTCCGACCTCCGCGAGTCCGGCTCGCTCGAGCAGGACGCCGACCTGGTGGCGATGATCCACCGCGAGGGCTACTACAAGCCCAACGATCCGACCCTCGAGAACAAGGCCGAAATCATCATCGCCAAGCAGCGCCAGGGCCCGACCGGCTCCGTGCCGCTGACCTTCCTGCGCAGCATCACCCGCTTCGTCGACGAGGCCAACGTCGACGAGCCCGTCGCCTTCGAGGAGACCCAGACCCAGTTCTCATGAGACTCGCTCGACGCGTCATCGCGTTGGCGTTGTGCGGTCTCATCGGAGCCGGCCCCGCCTCGGCCAATCCCCTGGCCTACGTCCTGGCCGGGCAGGAAAGCGCTCCCGAAGTCGTCGATCCCTCTGCGTCGAACGTGCGCGAGGCCGCGGGCGAGCCTGCGAGCGAGGGCGAACTCGACTCGGCCGATCTCTCGAAGTTGGCCGGCCGTCTCTCGACGATCGCGCTCGGCTACGAGTCGTTCCCGAGCGAGGCCCACATCGGCGCCGAATCCTCCAGGGTTCTCGTCGACTACACTGCCCCTCAGGGCTTGATCCCCAATCCCGCCGACCGCGTCCAGACCTTGGACCGCGTCTACCGCTCTTTGGCCTTGCTCGACTACACGCGCGCCTTGCGCTACGCGGAAGGCGAGTCCTGCGCGCGCGTGGCGCGCCGCTCTTTACTGCGCTCGCCGGACGGACTTTTCTCCGATCTCAAGACCGGCGAATTGGCCCCGTGGCTCAAAGCCGAGCTCAAGCGCTCCCGCGCCGGCGAGGCGCCCGCGTCTCTTCAAACCGCTTCCGCGCGGGAGTGGACGCAGCTCGCCTACCTGAAGACTTTGGCGGCTGCGCGCGGCGAGACGCGGAAATTGGCCGATCAGGGCGTCGTGGGTGCCGAGCGGGCCGGTGCGTATTGTCGTCGCGCTCGCCTCCACGAGGATTTGGCCTCCGCGCAGGCCGCTCTGAAGTGGCCGTCCCCCGACTTCTCCACTCAGACCGAGGCCGTGTTGGAGGCACGGTGGGGCGATGAGCGCGCGACCGCTCTCGCGCTCGAATGGGAGGGCAAGCCCGTCATCGTCGTTCCGGGCCGCCTGACCCCGAGCGAGTACGAGGCTCCCGACCTGTTCACGAAGTCCGGGAAGAAGATTTCCGCGTCGTATTCGCGCCGCGGCCCGACGCTCAGCTTGCTATCTCCGATTTCCGCGGTCGCTTTGCTGCGCTTCAGCGAGAAGCTCGAGGCCGGCGAGCAGATCGGCTACGTCGTCGGCCATCCCATCCAAGGCGGTTCGTGGTCGCTCGCGCGCGGCCTCGCCCAACCGCCGGGAAATGGTCTCATCGTCACCGACGCGGCGATCGACGAGGGTCAGGCCGGTGCGCCGCTGTTAGATGCTCAAGGCCGCCTTCTCGGCGTCGTGGCCGGGTGGGGCGCCGCCTACGACGCCGCCTCGCTGCGCGGCTGGCTGAAGGACGGGGGAACTCTTCCCGCCGTCGACGAATCCGCTCCCGAACTCGGCACCGGCGCCTTGCTCACCGCCTCCGCGACCTTCGCGCCCAAGGAGAACGGCGGCCTGATCGAAGCCGGCTCGTATTTCAACACCAATCCGACCGGCAAGTGCGTCGATGTTCGCGGCTGCGACCCCGCGCCGCCGTCCGGCGGCTCGTCTTATGCGCCCAATCCTTACGCGGGCTGCCCGCCGACCCAGTGCTACCCGGCCTTCATGGCGCCGGTCATGGGGTTGTTCGGCCTGATCGGCAAGGCGCTCAAGTCGCGGCCGCGGGCCGCCGCGCCCCGCGTCGCGGACCGCGGCGAGACGCCGAAGCGCGTCGAGAAGAAGGAACCCGAGCGTCTCCCCGATCCCAAAGCGACGGTGACCTTGCTGCCCGTCAGCGTCAAAGCGGGGGAAGAGATCGTTTTTCAGGCGACCGTGAAGGGCAACCGCAAGGAAATGAAGACGGCGGGCCTGACTATCGACTTCACTGTCGAGTACGACAAGGAGACGAAGTCGGCGTCGGCGGTGACCGACGCGAGCGGCGTCGCCGTTCTCAAGATCAAGCCTTCGCCTGCGGCGCGGAGCTTCGCCGATCTCAACGCCGAGAGCGCGAAGCATCCGAACCCGACCAACGCCGCGGCGGCGACGCCGGCCCAGAAGGTTTGTGAAGTCGTCTTGCCCGGAGCGATGATCCTCGGAGTATTGACCGCCACGGCCGTCTTGGCGCCGACACCGGCCGGCGTGACAGTCGCATATGCGGGTGGGAGTCAATGCCTCATGGCGGCCACGGGCGTGATGGCGGGAACGGCCGCTTTCTGCGCCATCGAGTTCGGGAAGCAGGAACTCGCGCCTGGGGCGCCCACCTCCCAAGCGCCGGATTTCGTCGTTCCGAAGCGCCAGCCGAGCACGAAGAAGCCAGAGAGTCCGAAGGAAGCGGCGATTCGGCGCGCGGAGGCAGCTCAGCGCGGCTTGGATGTCGAAGCCGGTAAGCATTCCGACTCCGACTCTGACTCCGAAATGGCCGGTGGACAGTCCGCCGATCCGAATGAACCTCCTGAAGACCCGCAAGAAGGTAAGGATGAGCCGCGGCAACCTGGTAAGCATAAATACTCAGGCAAGTCCGTCTCCGAGATTCTTGCTGAGAAACGGGCGGGCATCAAAAACGCGCCATTGGAAGACGGCTCACCAAGCTGGAAGGAATTTGCTGAAATGACCTGGGAAGATATCGTTTCCGGTGCTCGCGCGCGAAAACCCGGATTCCGGACCGTCCGGAAGCTTCTGACGGATTCTCGCTTCGATAAACCATGAAAAAATCTCCATTTGACGCCCTCCTCGACTTTCTCTCAGGGCTTGAGAGAAAAAAGATTTCTTACGAACTCGCCCATCATCGTGATGACGCGATAATGGTTCTCGTGAGTGCTCCAGGGGAGAGATGGGAAGTTGAATTCCTGTCCGATGGCACGGTCGAGATTGAAAAATTTCGGAGTGACGGCAAGATCACGGATGAAACCGAGTTCGGCAGTCTCTTGAGGAAGTTGGCAGGCTGAGTTGATGCGACGCTTCTTCCGGCCCACCTGGGCCGAAGTCGACCTCTCCGCGCTGGTCTCCAACCTCCGCCGCCTCCGCGAGCGCGTGGGCATGGGCGTGAAGGTGATGTTCGTCGTCAAGGCGAACGCCTACGGCCACGACGCCGTCCTCTGCGCGCTGGCTGCCGAAAAGGCGCGCGCCGCCGACTGGCTCGGCGTGTCCTCCGTCGAGGAGGGCATGGCCCTGCGCGAGGCCGGCGTGAAGCTTCCGGTGCTCATCCTGGGCTCCCTCTATCCGTTCGAGTCCGCCCTCGCCGCCGCCGCGCACGACCTCACGCCCGTCGTGGCGTCGCTCGAGGGCGCCAAGCGCGTCGCCGAGGCCGCGTTCCGCCTGCGCCGGGGCATCCCCGTTCATGTTAAAGTAGACACGGGCATGGGCCGCATCGGCCTGCGCCCCGAGGCGGCCGTCGCGCTCGCGCGCGATTTGGCCTCGCTCAAGGCGATCCGGGTCCAAGGAATCTTCACTCACATGGCGAAGGCGGAGGACGACGCGGCGTACACGGGCGCCCAGCTCAAGGCGTTCCGCGGGGTCGTTTCCTCCCTCGAGCGCGAGAAGCTGCGTCCCGCCCTCGTGCACGCCGCGAACTCCGCGGCGGCTCTGCGCCACAAGGCCTCGCGCTTCGACATGGTCCGGCCCGG
>CAYVFO010000165.1:0-5299 GCA_964450975.1 uncultured Elusimicrobia bacterium
CCGCCGAGACGATCGTCCACGAGCTCATCCCCGCCGTGAAGGGCCTGCGCGACGAGCTCAAGAAGAAGGCCAAGGCCTTCGACAAGATCGTCAAGATCGGCCGCACGCATCTCATGGACGCGGTGCCGCTGACGCTCGGCCAGGAGGTCGGCGGCTGGGCCGCGATGCTCGACGCCGACCTGGCGCGGCTCGACGCGGTGCTGCCCGGCCTCTACGAGCTCGCGATCGGCGGCACGGCCGTCGGCACGGGCCTCAACACGCACCCCGACTTCGACAAGAAGGCGTGCGCGCACATCGCCAAGCTCACGAAGCTCCCGTTCAAGCCCGCCCCGAACAAGTTCGAGGCGCTCGCGGGCCACGACGCGCTCGTCTTCGCGCACGGCGCGCTCAAGACGCTCGCGTGCTCGATGAACAAGATCGCCAACGACGTGCGCTGGCTGGCGTCCGGCCCGCGCGCGGGCTTGGGCGAGATCCGCATCCCCGAGAACGAGCCCGGCTCCTCGATCATGCCCGGCAAGGTCAACCCGACGCAGAGCGAGGCCGTCACGATGATCTGCGCCCAGGTCCTCGGAAACGACGCCGCGATCAACGTCGGCGGCGCCTCCGGCAACTTCGAGCTCAACGTCTTCAAGCCGTTGATCATCCACAACTTCCTGAGCTCGGCGAAGCTCCTCGCCGCGGGAGCGCGCGGGTTCCGCGAGCACTGCGCGGCCGGCATCGAGCCCGACGAGAAGCGCATCGACGAGCTCATGCGCCGCAGCCTCATGCTCGTCACGGCGCTCAACACGCACATCGGCTACGACGCCGCCGCGAAGATCGCCAAGACCGCGCACGCCGAGGGCCTCACGCTCAAGGAAGCCGCGCTCAAGCTCAAGCTCCTGACCGAGAAGCAGTTCGCGGACTGGATCAAGCCCGAGCAGATGACGAAGCCGGGGCTCTGATGGCGCTCGACAAGGCCCAACAGGAGCTTCTGCGCCGCGTTTCGTCGACGATCGGCCACGACCTGCGCAACCCGATGGCGGTCATCAACAACTCCGCCTACTTCGTGCGCGCCAAGCTCGGCAAGGGCATGGACCCGAAGGTCGAGAAGCACCTCAAGATCATCGAGAGCGAGATCGCGCGCGCCGACAAGCTCATCAGCGACATGCTGACGTTCTCGCGTCCTTACGAGCCCGCCGCCGAGACGCTCGCGATCGACTCGCTCGTCTCCGACGCGGTCGCCGGCTACGCGGCGCCCGAGGGCGGCAAGGTGGACCTCAAGCTCGGCGCGAAGGACGCGAAGGTCAAGGTCGACGGCAAGGCGGCCGCCGACGCGCTCAAGCGCCTCCTCGACAACGCCTTCGCCGCGCAGGAGGAGAAGGGCACGGTCAAGGTCGCGACCTCCGCGGGCAAGGAAGGAGTAGTCGTCTCCGTGACGGACTCCGGCAAGGGCGTCGACGCGAAGATCGAGGCCGTCATGTACGAGGCGTTCATGACGACCAAGCCCAAGGGCCTCGGTCTCGGCCTCTCGCTCGCGCGCAAGTTCCTCGAGGGAAACGGCGGCAGCGTCTCGCACGAGACCTCGGCGAAGGGCTCGACTTTCAAGCTCGTCCTTCCCAAGGCTTAGGGTGGCCCGCTTCCCGGAGGCCCTCAAGCTCCTGCTCGCGGGGCAGCCGCTCGACCGCCTGTGCGCCCGCGCGACGATGGCGGAGCTCATGGACGGGGGCGCGACCGACGCGCAGGCCGGCGCCTTCCTCTCCGCCCTGCGCGTCCGCGGCGAGACCGTCGACGAGCTCGTCGGCTTCGCGCAGGCGATGCGCGCGCGCGTCGTGCCCGTGAAGCCGTCGCGCAGGCCGCTGCTCGACACGTGCGGCACCGGCGGCGACGGCTCCGGCACCTTCAACATCTCGACGACGGTGGCCTTCGTCGCCGCGGGCGCGGGCGCGGCCGTCGCCAAGCACGGCAATCGCGCCGTCTCGAGCCGCTCGGGCTCGGCCGACGTCCTCGAGGCGCTCGGCGTGAAAACCGACGTGACGCCCAAGCTCGCCGCGAAGTGCGTGGACGAGGCCGGCGTCGGCTTCCTCTTCGCGCCGTCGCACCATCCCGCGATGAAGCGCGTCGGCCCGATCCGCCGCGAGCTCGGCGCGCGCACCGTCTTCAACCTGCTCGGGCCGCTGTCGAATCCCGCGGGGGCCAGGCGCCAGCTGCTCGGCGTATACTCGACTCTGCTCGTCGAGCCGCTCGCCCGCGCGCTCAAAGCGCTCGGGTCGGAGCGCGCGCTCGTCGTCTCGTCGGAGGACGGACTCGACGAGCTCTCGCTCTCCGCGCCGACCCTCGTCGCCTCGCTCAAGAGCGGAAAAATCAAAGTGGAATCGCTCGACGCGCGCAAGCTCGGGTTCAAGCGCGCCCCGCTCAAGGCGCTGGCGGGCGGCGACGCGAAGAGGAACGCCGCGATCACGCGGGACGTGCTGCACGGAGCGCAAGGCGCCCCGCGCGACGTCGTCGTCCTCAACGCGGCCGCCGCTCTCCTCGCCGCCGGCATCGCGTCGGACTGGAAAGAAGGGGTCGAGCGCGCCCAAGAGTCCCTCGCCTCCGGGCGGGCCGCCGGCGCGCTCGCGCTGCTCGCGAGGCTCTCCCATGGGTGACCTCGGGGTCCTCGGCAAGATCGCGGAAAAGCGCGCCGCGAGCGTCGCCGAGGCGAAGAAGAAGACTCCGGTCTCCGCGCTGCGCGCCTCCGCGCTGTACAAGCGGACGCCGCTCTCGCTTTCCGAGTCCTTGTGCGTCGAGCCGGGCCCGCGCGTCATCGCCGAGGTCAAGTTCGTCTCCCCGTCGGAGGGCGTGCTGCGCCCCGGCGCCTCGCCGAAGGCCGCGGCCGAGATCGCGCACGCCTACGCGCGCACGGGCGCGGCGGCGATCTCGATTCTGACCGAGCCCGAGTACTTCGGCGGCTCGCCCGCGTTCCTCGAGGCCGCGCGCAAGGAGTGCCCGGACACGCCGCTCTTGATGAAGGATTTCTTCGTCGACGAATGGCAGCTCGAGCAGGCGCGCTCCGTCGGCGCGGACGCCGTGCTGCTGATCGCCGCCTTGCTGAAGGAGCGCCTGGCTCCGATGTACGCGGCCGCCAAAGCGCTGAATCTGTCCGTTCTCACCGAGGTTCACGACGAGGCCGAGCTGGAGGCCGCGCTGACAGTCGGCGCCGGCTGCATCGGAGTCAACAGCCGCGACCTCAAGACCCTCAAGGTCGACGTGGCCGTCGCCCGCCGTTTGGCCCCGCTCGCGGTCCGCTCGAAGGCCGCCGTCGCCGAAAGCGGCCTGCGCAGCCGCGGCGAGATCGACGCGCTGGCCGCGCTCGGCTACAAGGGCTTCCTCGTCGGCACGTCCTTCATGAAGTCGCCGTATCCGGCGGTCGCGCTCAAGACCTTCCTCTCATGAGCGCGCGCATCAAGGTCTGCGGCGTGACGCGCCCCGCCGACGCGCGATTGGCCGCGAAGCTCGGCGCGTGGGCGGTCGGCATGATCTTCGTGCCCAACACGCCGCGCTATCTCACGCCGCCGAAGGCGAAGAAGATCCGCGCCGCGATCCCCAAGGGCGTGCTCGCCGTCGGCGTCTTCAAGAACGTCGCGGCCGAGGAGCTTCGCCGCGTCGCGCGCGAGCTCAAGCTCGACGCGGTCCAGGTCTACGGCTCGGTGCCGCGCGGCGTCGGCCTGCGCGTGATCCAGGCCGTGCCGCTCAGCGCGAAGCCGCTGCGCGGCAAGATGGTCTTGATCGAGCCGCCGCGCACCGACGAGGACCGCCGCAAAGGCCGCGGCCCTTCCGCCGACGCGCAGCGCCAGGCTTGGAACACGGTCAAGTGGTGGCGCCGCACCGGCGCGCGCGCGATCCTCGCCGGAGGACTGACGCCCTTCAACGTCGCGGAGGCCGCGAAAGCCGCGCATCCGTGGGCGCTCGACGTCTCCTCCGGCGTCGAGCTCAAGGCGGGCCTCAAATCCGCCCGACTTTTGAAGGCTTTCTTCAAGGCCGCGGGCGCCTGACGACCCCTCCCGGGAAAAGCTAAAATCCCGGGATGTCCGCCAAAACTCCCCGTCGGGCCGGCTGGTTCGGGCCCTACGGCGGCCGCTTCGTTCCCGAGACCTTGATCGAGCCCCTCGCGGCGCTCGAGAAGGCGTACGGCGACGCCAAGCGCGACCCGAAGTTCAAGAAGGCGCTCGCGCGCGAGCTCTCGACGTTCGTCGGCCGTCCGACGCCGCTCACCTACGCCGAGCGCCTGTCGAAGGAGCTCGGCCTGCGCGTCTGGCTCAAGCGCGAGGACCTGACCCACACCGGGGCGCACAAGATCAACAACACCGTCGGGCAGATACTGCTCGCCAAGAGAATGGGCAAGACGCGCGTGATCGCGGAGACCGGCGCGGGCCAGCACGGCGTCGCGACCGCCGCGGCCGCCGCGCGCGCGGGCCTGCCGTGCGCCGTCTACATGGGCACGGAGGACATGGCGCGCCAGGCGCCCAACGTCGCGCGCATGAAGATGCTCGGCGCGACGGTGGTTCCCGTCTCGTCGGGCTCGAAGACCCTGAAGGACGCCACGAGCGAGGCGCTGCGCGAGTGGTCCGCGTCCTCCCGCGAGACGTTCTACGTGCTCGGCTCGGCGCTCGGCCCGCACCCGTACCCGTCGATGGTGCGCGACTTTCAGTCCATCATCGGCATCGAGGCGCGCGCGCAGATCCTCAAAGAAGAAGGCCGTCTTCCGAAGGAGATCGTCGCCTGCGTCGGCGGCGGCTCCAACGCGATCGGCATCTTCACCGCCTTCCTGAAGGACAAAGGCGTGCGCCTGACCGGCGTCGAGGCGGGCGGCGTCGGCCCCGGGCCGGGCAAGCACGCGGCGCGCTTTTCGGGCGGCGTTCCCGGCGTCCTGCACGGCACCTACACCTATCTCCTGCAGGATAGAGCCGGCCAAGTCCTGCCGACGCACTCGATCTCGGCCGGCCTCGACTATCCCGCCGTCGGGCCGGAGCACGCCGAGCTGCGCCGGCTGGGCCGCGCGAAGTACGCGAAGGCCTCCGACGCGGAGGCTCTGAAGGCCGCGCACGCGCTGTGCCGCCTCGAGGGCATCCTGCCCGCGCTCGAGAGCTCGCACGCGCTCGCGTACCTGTGGAAGGCGCGCCTGCCGAAGAACACGCTCGTCGTCGTGAACCTCTCGGGACGCGGCGACAAGGACCTGGGGACGTTGTGCCGGTGACCCTCGCGCGCGCTCTCGCCGGACGCCGCGCCTTCGGTCGCGCGGGCTTCGTGCCCTTCATCGTCGCGGGCGACCCTTCGCGCGAGG
>CAYVFO010000166.1:0-275 GCA_964450975.1 uncultured Elusimicrobia bacterium
GCGCGCGGGCGAGCTCGGTCTTGCCGACGCCCGTCGGGCCGAGGAACATGAAGGAGCCGATCGGCTTCTTGATGTCCTTGAGGCCCGCTCGGCTGCGGCGGATCGCCTGCGAGATGGTCTTGATCGCCTCTTCCTGGCCGATGACGCGCTTGTGGAGGTTCTCCTCCATGTGCACGAGCTTCTCGGTCTCGGTCTCGGTGAGGGCGGTGACGGGCACGCCGGTCCACTTGGACACGACGGCGGCGATGTCCTCGCCCGTGATCGTGGGCGTGGAC
>CAYVFO010000166.1:285-5283 GCA_964450975.1 uncultured Elusimicrobia bacterium
TCCTTGTCGCGCAGGCGGGCGGCCTTCTCGTACTCCTGGCCGGAGATCGCGCCGGACTTGTCCTTGACGACCTTCTCGATCTCGACCTCCTTGTCCTTGAACTGAGGAGGCGTGGCGGAGGACTGCAGGCGCGCGCGCGAGCCGGCCTCGTCGATGAGGTCGATCGCCTTGTCGGGCAGGAAGCGCTCCGAGATGTAGCGGTCGGAGAGCTCGGCGGCGGCCTTGAGGGCGGAGTCGTCGTACTTGATCTTGTGGTGAGCCTCGTACTTGTCCTTGAGGCCCTGGAGGATCGTGAACGTCTCCTCGACGGAGGGCGGGTCCACGATGATCGGCTGGAAGCGGCGCTCGAGGGCCGCGTCGTGCTCGATGTACTTGCGGTACTCGTCGAGCGTCGTCGCGCCGATCGTCTGCAGCTCGCCGCGCGAGAGCGCCGGCTTGATCATGTTGGACGCGTCGATCGCGCCCTCGGCCGCGCCGGCGCCGATGACGGTGTGGAGCTCGTCGATGAAGAGGACGACCGCGCCCTTGGAGCGGCGGATCTCCTCGATGATGTTCTTGAGGCGCTGCTCGAATTCGCCGCGGTACTTCGTGCCGGCGACGACGAGCGCCAAGTCGAGCGTGAGCAGGCGCTTGTTGAGCAGGATTTCGGGGACGTCGGCCGTCGAGATCTTCGTCGCGAGGCCTTCCACGATGGCCGTCTTACCCACGCCGGGGTCGCCGATGAGGACGGGGTTGTTCTTCGTGCGGCGGGCCAAGATCTGGATCATGCGCTCGATCTCGTCGTCGCGGCCGATGACGGGGTCGAGCTTGCCCTCGCGCGCCATGGCGGTGAGGTCGCGGCCGAACTCATCGAGAGTGGGCGTCTTCGACTTCGTGCGCGTGGGGGAGCCGCTGCCCTGTTGGGCTCCGGCTGCGCCGGAGCCCCCCTGCTGCTGCGATTGACCCTCACCCAAAAGATTAAGGACCTCCTCGCGGACGACGTCGAGGCGCAGGCCCAGGTTCTCGAGCACGCGCGCGGCGACGCCCTCTTCCTCGCGGATGAGGCCGAGCAGGAGGTGCTCCGTGCCGACGTAGGAGTGGCCCATGTGCTGAGCCTCCTCGACGGCGTACTCGAGCACTTTCTTGGCGCGCGGCGTGAACGGGATCTCGCCGAGCAGCATCACGTTGTCGCCGGTGCCGACGATCTTCTCGATCTCGGACCGGACGCGGCGCAGGTCGACGCCGAGGTTCGCGAGAACCTGCGCGGCGACGCCCTCGCCGAGAGCGATGAGGCCGAGCAGGATGTGCTCGGTGCCCACGTAGTCGTGATTGAGACGCTTGGCCTCTTCCTGAGCGATCAGGATGACCCGCTGCGCGCGCTCCGTGAACCGGTTCGACATAAAGATCTCCTGGGAAAGCCTTTCCCTAATAAAGCAGTATGACCGCCCCGCGTTACGGAAACAAGGACGCGGACGTCAGGGCCATTCTACATATTATTGACGGGGGCAAGCCTTTACCGTCTTTTTAGCCTTCTGTAATCACTTTTTGGCCCCCGGCCGGTATACTTTCCCCATGAAGTTCATCGCCGCCGCTTTCGTCGCCCTGATCGCCGCCCAGGCCGCCCAGGCTCAGAACAAGCCTTTCACCACCCGCAACGGCAAGACGGTGGTCGGCGCCCCCAGCCAGCCCCCCTTGGTCCTGCAGCCCGCCCTCGCCCCGGCGCGCGGAGCGGCCGGCGCCGGCGCGCACGCCAACGGCATCCTTCAGGACCCGGGCACGGACGTGCCGAGCGGCGGCCGCGCGTTCTTCGGCGGCGGCTCCCGCTCCTTCGCCTCGCGCAACACCCGCGGCGTGCGCCGCTCGGGTTCCTCGTTCTGGGGCGGAAACCGCCGCATCGCCGCTCCGGCGAACGTCCCCGCCCCGACGGCGCCGACCAGCACGTCGGAGGAGGAGGCGCCCCCGCACTTCAGCAAGCCGGGCGCCCTGATCCGCACCGCCGGCCAGGCGCCCAAGTACGCCGAGGCCGAGGCCGCGCGCCAGCACACCGTGCCCGCCGGCGAGATCGCCTTCAACAACAACCGCGCCATCGACGTGGCCCGCTCGCGCGGCGTCTTCATCGGCCCGCCCGACACGCTTCCTCCGCCGAACCCCGGCACCACGAGCAAGACCTTCACCAGCGGCGCCGGCGCCAACTCCGGCCCGTCGACCGGCAACGGAAACGGCAACAACGGCAACGGCGGCAACAACAACGGCTCCGGCAACAACGACCGCGACATCCCGGGCGACGACGACGACGGCCACGGCGGCTCGAAGAAGGCCGGCGCGGACCCGACGGGCTTCTACTCCGCCTTCTGACCTGACGACGAATTCGGTATGATCCCCGCATGCGGAATATCCCGCCTGCGGGGATCAATCTTTTCCAGCTGATCTACGTCCTCATCCGGGAGTACAAGGAGAAGACGGGGCAGGAGCCCCTGAACCTCTCGCTCGGCAACCCCGACGGCGTCCCCCCCGAGTCCATCCGCGCCCTCAAGGCGAAATACGCGAAGGACCCCGGCTACGACTACCACACCTACGCCGAGGACAAGAACCTCCTGCGCTTCGCCGAGGGCATGGTGTCCCTCCACGGCGGCATCGACGCCTCGAAATACGAGCACCTCCGCGTGCTGCCCATGGCCGGCATCAAGACGGCGACCGCGCTCATCCCGCTCGCGTGCGGCCTGCACCTGCCCGACAAGAAGCGCCGCGAGACCTTCCGCGTCGCGTCGAACCTGCCGGCGTACGACGTGATCGGCACGTGGAGCGACGCGTACCTCGGCGCCAAGCGCACCGCGTGGCCGCTCGCCTCCTCCGACAACATGCGGCTCAATCTCGCGCGCTTGAAGGAAGCCCTCAAGAAGGACGGGGCCGATCGCGCGGACCTGATCTTCGTGATCCGCCCGGGCAACCCCGCCGCCGTCGGCGCCTCCGCGGCGGACTGGAAGGAGCTCATCGCGTTCTGCGTCGAGAAGAAGACGCGCCTCGTCAACGACGGCGCGTACTCGGGCCTCACCGCGCCGGGCACTCACGTCCCGCTCGCCCAGGTCGCCAAGGATTTCCCCGAGCTCGAGTGGCTCGAGCTCTACTCGGTGTCGAAGTCCTACAACGACCCCGGCGCGCGCCTCGGCGCGCTCGTCGGCTCGAAGGATTTCGTCGAGGACTTCACGCTCGTGAAGGGCAACACCGACTCCGGTCCCGTGCCCGGCGTCATGGCCGCGTACGGCGAGTTTTTCTCCGAGCCGAAGCGCGCGAAGGCCGCGCTCGACGAGATCCGCGACCTCTACATGAAGCGCCTCGCGTATCTCATCCCCGCGCTCAAGAAGGCCGGCCTCAAGCCCGCGTGCGCGACGGAGGCCGGATTCTTCACGCTCTGGAAGACGCCGAAGGAGGCGTTCGGCAAGCCGCTGCCCGAGGAGAACCGCCACGAGGCGTTCAACCGCGCCGTGATCGCCGAGACCGGCATCGTCGGCGTGCACTTCATGGCCCCGGGCGACTCAGGCAAGCCGGAGCCGCTGATCCGCTACGCGGTCTGCGCCGACGTGCTCGACGCGAAGTTCCAGAAGAGGCTTGAAGAGGGCCTCGCCCGCCTCAAGCCGGTCTACTAGCGTCGGCCTTTCGTGAACTCCGGCGCGACCGCCTCGCCCATCAACAGGGGCATTCCCGCCGTCCGCGTGATCACGGGCTCGGGAATCTTGCCCGGCGGATCCTTGCGCAGCCCGACCGACCAGAGCGCCGCGAACATCCACGCGCCGAGGCTCGCCGCCGCGACCGCGACGCGCACGCGGACCGCGCGCAGGCCGACGGGGCAGTCCTTCGTCAGGATCGTGCCGTCCTCACGGCGGAAGAACGCCACGCACAAGCGGCCCTCGCTCACGGTCAGGAGATTCTCCGCCTCGACTTTGGTCATGTCGGAGAGGTTGTAGACGTTCATCTTGCACGACGCGCACGCGCGGACGCGGTCGTCGCCCGTCATGCTCTCCCAGGACACTTTGCACGGCGAGGCGATCGTGAGGCCGTCGAGATTGGGCGTGTTCATGCCCGGTGAGACACGGCCGGAGGCGGGAGGTTCCCTTACTGCGCGGTGACGGACTGAGCCGCGGCGCGGCGGTGCTTGGCGGCGCGGGCGCGCGCGGCCTTCGCGATCAGCTCGAGACGGGAGGACAAGAGCGCGGCCTCGGCCTCGGCGCGGCGGGAGGCGGGGCTCGCGAAGGCGCTGGGCTGGATCACGCGCACGCCGCCGGCCATGGCGGGCGTCACGGGAACCGGCGCGGCCACGGCGTCGCGCAGATCGTCGGCGACCGGCACGCGGGAGGGCGCGCGGCGCGCCATCACGCCGACGGTCAGCGCCAAAGCGACGGCGCCGACCAAGGTCCAGGCTCTACGGGTTCGTTCCTTCGACATCTTCCTTAGTATGCCCGAGACCGGGGTCCGCCGAAAGGGTCCTTGGACCCACCCTCATGGGCCCTCCCCGACGGGAAAGCGGTTTGATTCCCGTCGGGGAATGCTTTAAACTATGGGTCATGAACCACGCCGATTCCGCGACGGCCGAGCACGGCGCCGTCGACCTCAAGACCAAGACCCTCCTCGTCATCTCCTCGCCGAGCCCCAAGAAGAAGTTCATCTACCAGCGCTTGAAGGAGCTGGGCCCGAAGATGATCCTCATGTCCTCCGAGGCGAACTGGGTCAGCAAGATCACCGACGGCTTCGTCGAGTGCGATCCGCTGGACGAGCCCGCCTGCGTCGCGATGGTCGAGGCCCTGGTCAAGGAGCAGAAGATCGACGGCGTGATCACGTTCTGGGAGAACGCGGTGCCGCTCGCCGCGACGCTCGCGCAGCGCTTCGGCTGGATCGGCAACGCGCCGCAGGCCGCGCTCAACGCGCGCAACAAGTACCTGACGCGCCAGACGCTCGAGAACGCGAAGCTCTCGAAGTACCAGCCCGCGTGGGCGCTCATCAAGGGGCACTCCGACCTCGAGAAGG
>CAYVFO010000167.1:0-5264 GCA_964450975.1 uncultured Elusimicrobia bacterium
GGCTCGGTCGGCGCCGCGCTGGCGCCGACCGAGCCGCTGCGCGAGGGCCTGACCTTCGAGAGCCTGCTCGTCGGCGCCTACAACCGCTTCGCCCACGCGGCCGCGATGTCGGTCGTCTCCTCGCCCGGCTCGATGTACAACCCGCTGTTCCTGTACGGCGTGCCCGGCACCGGCAAGACGCACCTGCTCAACGCGATCGGGGCGTCGATGTCGAAAGGCCTCGGCGACGCGTCGCTGATGATGACGTCGGGCTCGCGCCTCTCGCGCGCGCTCGCGACTCCCGCCGGAAGCGCCGAGGTCGACAAGAAGATCTCGACCTCGAAGGCGCTGTTCGTCGACGACATCCACCTCATGGCCGTCACCGACGGCAACAAGGCGGCGCTCGCGAAGGTGTTCAAGTCCTTCTTCGAGAAGAACCAGCAGGTCGTCATCACGTCTCTCTATCCTCCGCGCGCGCTCGCCGCGCTCGAGGAGGCGCTGAAGTTCTCGTTCTCGAAGGGCTGGTCGGTCGATCTCAAGATCCCGAGCCCGAACGTGCAGAAGGACCTCGTCGCCTCCGCTTGCGACCGCCTCGGCGCGCAGCTCTCGGGCGACGACATCGGCCAGCTCGCCGAGAAGCTCGCCCAGTGGGGCTACTCCGACCTCACCTTGTGGGTCAAGCGCATCGCGGCGCTGCGGCGCCTGCGCGAAGCCGGGGGCCAGTCGGCGACGATGACCGACATGCTCCAGCTCATCTACGAGCCGATCGTCGCGGGCGGCGAGGCTCCGGCCGCCGGCGCGGCGAAGCCCGGCTTCCAGCCGCCGCCGGCGACGGCCGCGTCCGCGCCGATGGCCGTGATCGCGCCGAAGGGCCAGGACGGCCTCGGCCCGTTCGCCGCCTCGCTGTTCTACGAGGTCGGCGGCAAGAACGGCTTCAAGACCTCGTACCGCCACGCGCTCTGGGAGACGTACGATTCCTCGCAGCAGGTCGGCGTGCCGTTCCAGATCGCCGACATGTGCCAGAAGGCGGGCGTGACGCGCGCGCTCATCGTCGGCCCGGGGCCCGACTCGCCGCTCGCCCCGCGCGCGGCCGAGTTCGGCCACGCGGTGCGCCGCATCCTCGAGAGCGTCGGCGTGCAGGCGGGCTGGATCCCGTTCGCCGGCCAGCAGATCTCGGCGCACTACCTGAACGCGCACCTCGATTTCCAGTGAGCGTCTCGCTGAGCGCCGCGGCCGCCGCGGCGGCCCTCTCGTCGGCCGCCGCGGGCGGCGCCGCCTGGTGGTGGCACGCGTTCCGCCGCGGGCTCCCGCTCGAGCGCCGGGCCAAGGCCGCGGCCGAGGAGCTCGACGACCTGCGCGAGTACGCCGCCGAGCTGCTCGATCCCGGCGCCGTGCTGCGCCACCCGGGCCGCGCGCTCGAGGAGGCCGCGGGCCGCGCGCTCGGCGCGATCCACCGCCGCCGCCCCGAGCTCACGCTCGCAGCGTTCGCGCGCCGCGCCGACGGCGGGGCGACCTTGCTCGCGCACCGCGGCGGACCGTGGGCGCGGCTCGAGCTCTCGTCGTTCCGCTTCGACAGCGGCCTGCTCGCGCGCGCCGCCGAGCGCGGGCGCGGCGACTGGAGCCTGGGCGACGGCGACGCCGGCGACCCGCTGACGAAGGTGCTCTCCCAGCAGGGCTACACGGCGGCCTCCGCGGGCGGCTGGAGCGACGAGGCCGGCGCCGGCGTCGTGCTGGCCGTGCGCGCGGGCGACCAGGACCTCGGATCCCTCGGCCCGCGCCTCGAGCTCGCGGCCGCGTCGCTGCGTTCGGCGTCGGCTCTCGCCGCGGGCCTGGCGGAGCTCGCGACGTCGCGCGAGAAGCTGCAGGGCGGCCTCTCCGCCGCGATGGAGGAGCTCACGCAGGCGCACGACCGCCTGCTCAAGAAGTCGAAGGAGATCAAGACGCTCCACGACGTCGCCGGCGCGCTGACGACGCGCGGCAGCCAGACGCCGACGACGCTCGCGGCCATCGTCAGCATCGTCGCCCGCTCGCTCGACGCCGACGTCGTCGCGTTCATGCTCCTCGACGAGGCCACCGGCGAGCTCGTCACGCAGCCCGGCGCCTTCGGCGTCGAGGGCGACGACCTGCTCTACCGCATCTCGCTGACCGATGAGAAGTCCTCCTCGGTGCGCGTGTTCAAGACGGGGACCGTCTTCTCGACCGGCGACGCGCAGAACGACCCGAAGACGACGGCGGCGTACGCGAAGCTCTGGAGCGTGCACTCGCTCGTGGTCGCGCCGCTCGTCGTGGAGGACCGCTGCATCGGCGTCATGCGCGTGGGCTCCAAGCGCGTGAACGCCTTCACGCAGGAGCAGATTCAGCTCGTCTCCGTCGTGGCCGAGGAGGCCGCGATCATGGTCGAGACCGCCATTCTCAACAAGAGACTGCGGCAGACCGCGGAACAATTGACCCATCTCAATCGTATGAAGGATGAGTTCGTCTCGACCGTGAGCCACGAGTTCAAGACGCCCCTGACCACCATCTCGGGCTTTTTGACCGTGATGCTCGAGGGCGACACGGGGCAGCTGAACTCGCAGCAGATGAAATTCCTCACGATCGCGAAGGCGGCGGCGAAACGGCTCTCGGGGCTCGTCTCCGATCTGCTGGACCTCTCGCGCCTGGAGGGCGGCGCCCGCATGGAGCCCGCCCCGCTCGATCTCGCCAAGCTCGTCGCCGAGTCGGTCGAGAATCATCAGCCCGCCGCCGCCGACGCCGGCAAGACGCTCTCGTGCGAGACGCCCGGGCCGCTTCCGCCCGCGCTCGGCGACCCGCGCTGGCTCGGGCTCGTCGTCGACAATCTCGTCTCGAACGCGATCAAGTTCACCCATCCCGGCGGCCGCGTGCGCGTGAAGATGCAGGACAAGGGCGAGTTCCTCATGGTGTCGGTGGCCGACGACGGCATCGGCATCCCGCCCGAGGACCGCGAGAAGATCTTCGAGCGCTTCTACCGCGCGGGAAACCGCTCCGAGGTCAACGCGCCCGGCACCGGCCTCGGCCTGGCGATCGCGCGCGAGGTCGTCGACAAGCACGGCGGCAAGATCTGGCTCGAGAGCGAGCTCGGCAAGGGCACGACGTTCCACTTCGTCGTCCCCGCGGCCGGCCGGGAGCGGCCCGAGTGAGGCTCGCGCTGATCGCCGCCGCCGCCTTGCTCGCCTCGTGCGGCGGGCTCAAGCCCGGCCTGACCAAGAACGGCGCCGCGTTCGCGGCCGCCGGCTCGCTCGAGGACGCGCGCCGCTCCGCCGCGCTCGAGTGCGTGGACCTGCTCGTCGCGCCGGGCTCCCCGAACCGCGCGCGCGCCGAGGAGATCGCCAAGACCCGCGCCGCCGAGTTCGGCGGTAAGGCGAAGATGAAGAAGGGGAAGGGCGTCGTGGAGGTCCGGCTCGCGCCGCTCGCCGCCGCGTTCGACAAGGCGGGCCTGCTCAAGCCTGAGGGCTACCTCTCCCGCGAGCCGCGCGTGATGCTCCTCGTCGCCGAGCCGGCCGGTATCCTCGACCTCGGCGTCGGACCCGCGGCCGACGCGCTTCGCCGCGGCCTCTCCGCGCGCGGGCTCTCCGCGACCGACGGGCGCGACGGCTTGAACGGTCTCAAGTGGAAGAACGGAACGGCCGCCGAGCTCGTCGCCGCCGCGAAGCGCGCGGGCGCGGACTGGCTGCTCGTCGCCGCCGCGGGCGTCGAGGCCTCCGCCGATTCCGCCTCCGGCGCGTGGCGCGCGAGGGCGACGCTCGTCGCCGACGCCTACAAGATCCCGAGCGACGTCCCAGTCGAGCAGCTGCGCTCCGAGACGGCGACGCTCGACGTGTCCTCGCCCGCCGCGCGCGGCAAGGCGCTCGAGCAGGCCGGCGACGAGATCTCCGAGAAGGCCGCCGCCGCCGTCACGAAATCCCTCGGCGGCCGCAGCGAGGCCGCGGTGCTCGCCTTCGGCGACGCCTCCCTGCCGCGCCTGCGGACCTTGCTGTCCAACGTGCGCCGCACCGAGGGCGTAGCGGGCGCGTACCTGCACTCCTGGAGCGGCGAGGAGGGGGGCGCGATCTTCCGCGTCTACCTGCTCGCGGGCCTGCGCGTCGACGACCTCGCCGCGCGCCTGCTGCGCATGGACCCGACTCTCACCTTGATGTCCGTGGAAAGCGATCTCGGCCGCCTCGCCGTCGAGATTCCCGGCGCGGGGGGCATGTGAGCCTCGCGCGCGTGACGACTTCGGGCCTGCGCGGCGTCGAGGGCTATCCCGTCGTCGTCGAGCTCGACCTCACGGGCGGCCTGCCCGCGTTCTCCACCGTCGGCCTGCCCGACGACGGCGTGCGCGAGGCGCGCGAGCGCGTCGCCGCGGCGCTGCGCAACTCCGGCTTCGCGGTCCCGAACCGCCGCGTGACCGTCAATCTCTCGCCCGCGCGCCCGCGCAAGCAGGGAAGCCACTACGACTTGCCGATCGCCCTCGCGCTCCTCGCCGCTTCGGAGCAGGTGGAGCCGCGCGCGGAGCTCAATTCCTGGTGCGTGGTCGGGGAGCTCTCGCTCGACGGCGCCGTGCGCCCCGTGCCGGGCGTCCTCGCGATGGCCGCGCGCGCCCGCGCCGAGGGCTTCGCCGCGATCGTCGTGCCCGAGGCCAACGCCGAAGAGGCCCGCGCCTCCGGCCTGCCGGTGCTGCCCGTCGCCGACCTTCGCGAGGCCGCCGAACTGCTCGGAGGCGCCGCGCCGCGCGCGAGAGCGGTGCCCGCCGCCGCGCCCGCCGCGCCGTCCGCTCCGCTCGATCTCTCCGACGTGCGCGGACAGTCCTTCGCCAAGCGCGCGCTCGAGCTCTCCGCCGCCGGCGGCCACAACCTGCTGCTCGTCGGCCCGCCCGGCGCCGGCAAGTCCATGCTCGCCCGGCGCCTGCCCGGCCTGCTGCCGGAGCCCACGCGCGACGAGGCTCTCGAGATCACCCTCGTCCAGTCGGCCTGCGGAAAGCCCGCGTCCGGCCTCGCGCGCGAGCGGCCTTTCCGCGCCCCGCACCATTCGGCCTCCGCCGCCGCGCTCGTCGGCGGCGGCCCGTTCGCGCGCGCCGGCGAGGCGTGCCTCGCGCACGGCGGCGTGCTGTTCCTCGACGAGGTCGCCGAGTTCTCTCGTCCCGCGCTCGAGTCGCTCCGCCAGCCGCTCGAGGACCGGACCGTCAGCGTGTCGCGCGCGCGCGACTCCTTCGAGTACCCCGCGCGCTTCACGCTCGTCGCGGCGGCCAACCCGTGCCCGTGCGGCTGGCGCGGCCACCCGCGCAAGGA
>CAYVFO010000168.1:0-5229 GCA_964450975.1 uncultured Elusimicrobia bacterium
AGCCCGAGCGCGCCCTCGGCGCGTTCGCCCGCTCGCTCGAGCCCGCGCGCCTGCGCCTGCTGACCCGCTCCCTCGCCGGCGGCGAATGGGCCGCCGGCCGGACGCTCGGCGAGATCGGCTTGCGCGCCCGCACCGGCGCGGCGGTGCTGCAGCTCTCGCGTCGGGGCGCGGCATTGCCCTCGCCCGGAGCCGGCACGCGCCTCGAGCCCGGCGACCAGCTGCTGCTCATCGCCGAGCCCGAGGGCCTCGACGCGGCGGGGCGGCTGCTCAAGTCGGGGCCGGAGGAATAGGTGGAGCATCACGGGACCTTGCTCAAGGACATCGGCCTCGGCATCGTGTTCGCCGCGGCGGCTTCGCACGCGGCGCGCGCGTTCAAGCAGCCTCTGATCCTCGGCTACGTGCTGGGCGGCGTCCTGCTCGGCTCGCAGCTCGGCTTCGGGCTCATCCGCGACGCGGAGAGCGTTCATTTGATCTCCGAGATCGGCCTGATCTTCCTCTTGTTCATCATCGGCCTCGAGATCGACCTGCGCGAGCTCGCCAAGATGGGCCGCTCGATGCTCGTCCTCGGCGTCGTCCAGTTCCTCGGCTGCGTCGCCCTCGGCTTCGCGTTCTTCAAGCCGTTCGGCTTCTCGATGGGCGGGGGGAACTTCGACCTCTTGTACCTGGCGGTCGCCCTCGCGCTGAGCTCGACTTTGATCGTCGTGAAGCTGCTCGCCGACAAGTTCGAGACGACGACCGTCGCCGGGCGCCTGACGATCGGCATCCTCGTCTTCCAGGACCTCTGGGCGATCGCGTTCATGGCGTTCCAGCCGAACCTGCTCTCTCCTCAAATAGGAAGCATCGCGCGCTCGGTGTTCCAGGGCGCGGTGCTCGTCGCGGCGGCCTTCATGATCAGCCGCCGCGTCCTCTCGCGCCTTTACGCCGCCGCGGGCAAGAACCCCGAGCTCGTCCTGCTGACCTCGACGGCCTGGTGCTTCCTCGTCTGCGGCCTCGCGGAGGCGGCCGGCCTCTCGAAGGAAATGGGCGCCCTGATCGCGGGCATGACCATCGCCGCGTTCCCCTACGGCGTCGACGTGATCTCGAAGATCGGCGGCGTCCGCGACTTCTTCGTCACCTTGTTCTTCGTGGCGCTCGGGCTTCAGGTCCCGAAGCCGACTTTGGGCGTGCTCGGGATGTCGGCCGTCATCGTCGCCTTCGTGTTCGTCACGCGCGTCCTCACCGTCGCGTTCACGGCGCGCGCGGTCGGCATGGGCCTGCGCACCGGCCTCGTGACCTCGGCGAACCTCGCGCAGATCTCGGAGTTCTCTCTCGTGATCCTCGCGCTCGGCGCCGGCTACAAGCACGTCTCGCCTGAGCTGCAGGCGCTCGTGCTGACGTCGATGCTCATCGCCTCCGTCGCGTCGACGTACCTGATCCTCTTCAACGACTCGGTCGCGCGCGGCGTCATGTCCCTGCTGCGCGCCGTCGGCCTGCGCGAGCTCTGCGAGGAGGAGGAGAAATCGGCCGGCCACGACCACGGCGGCCGCGACATCGTGCTCCTCGGCTGCTTCCGCGCCGGCGAGGTCCTCGTCGACCTCATCGACAAGAACGCGCCGGAGCTCAAGAAGCGCATCCTCGTCGTCGACTACAACCCCGCGATCCGCGCCGGCCTCGAGAAGCGCGGCTTCCACTGGGCGTACGGAGACTTGGCGCACCCCGAGACGCTCAAGCACCTCCACGTCGACGCCGCGTCGGTCGTGGTCTGCTCGGTGCCCGACGTATTCCTCAAGGGCACGAGCAACATGAAGCTGCTCGGCCACCTCAAGCACATCGCGCCCCGCGCGCGCTGGATCATGACCTCCGACGACGCGAAGGCGGCCGAGAGGCTCAAGGCCGCCGGCGCGCACGAGGCCGTGACCGGCGCGGAGCTCGCGGGAGGACGCTTTTACGAGGTGCTCTGCGGCTCGGCGTCCGCCTAACCATTAAAAGCCTGGCACTCGGCCCGCGAATTATGGTAGTATCTCCTGGCTAGGAGAAAACGCCATGGGACGCCCGAAGAGAATCCAGTACGCCGGTGCCTGCTACCTCGTGATCCTGCAGGGCAACAACCGCCAGGACCTGTTCCTGTCGAACCAGGACCGCCGGCAGTTCCTCGCTTTGCTCAAGCAGTACAAGGAGCGCCACGGCCTCGAGGTCTACGCGTACTCGCTCCTCGGCAACTCGGTCAACCTCCTCATCGAGACCGCCGCCCCGAACCTCTCCGCCGTCATGCAGGGCTTCAACACGCAGTACACGAAGTACTTCAACGCCGCCCACAACGCGGTCGGCCACGTCTTCCAGGGCCGCTACAAGGCCTTCATCGTCGACAAGGACACCCATCTGGCCGAGATGACGCGCTACGTGCACCTCGCCTGCGTCCGCGACGCCCTCAAGGACAAGCCGTGGCGCTACCAGTGGTCCTCCTGCGCCGCCTACGTCGAGGCCGAGCATAAAGAGCCCCTCGTGGATTCCGACATCGTCCTCAAGAAGTTCGGCGGCTCGCGCCTGAAGCAGTCCGTGCGCTACCTCCAGTACATCAAGGACCGCATGAAGACGGCCGGCGACCAGGTGCTGCCCGTCGTCGGCGGCGTCGCCATTGGCGGCGAGGCCTTCCTCGACAAGCTCTCGACGCACCGCGACGCGCCGTCGGCCCCGCGCCCCGTTCCCGTCGAGGCCGCGCGCAAGATCATCGCCGAGGTCGCCGTCCGCCACGGCCTGACCGAGGAGAAGATCCTGGGCCGCGTCCAGTGGCGCGAGGTCTCCGCGGTCCGCCGCGAGGCCATCCACCGCGTCTGGAAGGAGACCCGCATGGGCGTCTCCGAGCTCGCGCGCCTGTTCCACCGCACGCCGAGCGCCATCAGCCAGCTCATCCGGTCCCTGGAGACGGGGACTCCGTCGATGAACTAGCCCGGAACGTAAAAAACGCTTATTTTACGTTAATTACTTAATGCCTGGCACCCAGGGGTCCTTGGTCCCAAGGACCCCTGGGCCATTTTATAGGGCGTTTTTAGGCCCCCAAGGGGCTGACAATTTCCGGAAGCGGGTATATGCTATAGGAAGTGACCCCCTCTTCCCTGCGTAAAGCGGGACGGAAGCTCGTCGCGGCCGCCTTGTCGGCGGCCCTGGCTATTTCCACGTCGGGCCCCGTCTACGCCCAGGAAATCCGCGCGGTCACGACGCGCGTCGAGGCGGTTCCCGGCACGCAGGCCGGCGGCGCTCTCCTGCTCCCGCCCGTCGTCTCGCCGCTCTCTCCGGGAGCCCTCGGGACCAACCTCACGCCGTCCCTCGGCGCCGCGTTCTCCGCGCCGTCCCTGCAGACAGCCGGCGGCGCTCCGTCGGCTCTCGGCGGCCACGCGAAGACGCCGCGCGCGCTCGCGATCCCGTCGATGCTGCCCGCGCCGGCGATCGTCCCCGTCAACGCCGTCGCCGCGACGCCGGCCAAAGCCGGTCCGCTCGCGGCGCTCAAGGCTTTCGCCGGCTTCGGCGCCGCGTCGAAGGACCTGGCCCCCGCGCTCAAGCCCGTCAAGCCGGCCGCCTCGCTCCAGGGCAAGGACTCCGGAGAGGAGCTGCCCGCCGAGATGGCCCCCGGCGACGCCAAGGAGTTCGCCGACGCGCAGTTCCGCCGCCTCGGCGCCGGCGACGGCTCCTCCGCGAAGTCGGGCGAGCCCGTCGCGGTCGAGGCGCCGAAGTCCGGGCTCGGCTGGCGCAAGCGCCTCGGGCTGACCGCGACGACGATCGTCGGCGGCGGCCTGCTCGCCGCCGCGCAGACCGGCACGCACGCGGCGGGCGCCGTCCCCGCGGTCGCCGTGTCGCAGCCCGCGACGCTCTCGCAGATCGGCGCCTTCATGGGCCAGGCCGGCTACTACGTCGGCAACATCCTCGCCTTCGTGTTCCCGCTCCCCGAGCTCTTCAAGGCGGTGAAGGAGGGGAAGGTCTCCGCCCCGAAGTGGCGCGTCGGCGTGCTCGTCGGCGCGAGCCTGGCGCTCGGCGTCATCAGCGCGCCGGTCGGCGGCCTCTGGTTCTGGGGCATCCAGAACATCTTCGGCGCCGCCGTCATCATGGCCGCGTGGCCCGCCGCGCGCTGGGGCCGCAAGGCGGCCGCCAAGGCCGGCGAGACCGGCGTCTCGCGCGGCCGGACGTACGCGATCACGATCGGCGCGGTCGTCGCCTCGCTCGCGGCGGCGGCGGCCCTGTACTTCATCGCGGCGGCGGTCGTTCCCGCGGCGCTGACGGCCTCGCTCGGCGCGGCCGGCGTCGGCACGCTCGTCCTCGCGATCCAGGCGATCACGGGCGGCGCGTACTTCCTGCTCTTCCTGCCCGACATCATCTCGATCATGCGCGGCCAGGCGCCGAAGGGCTTCACGCCCGGCTTCTCGCTGATGTTCCTGCTCGCCTCGCTCGGCTTCGTCGTCTGGACCGGCCACCTCGCGTGGATCGCCGAGCCGGGCTCCACGCAGCGCGCGCAGTTCGGCCTCTACGCCGCCCTCAACTTCGCCTACGTTCTCGTCTCCGGCGTGTCGTGGTGGATCGCGCGCCGCGCGCCCACGGCTCCCGCGGCCGTCTCCGACGCGCCGCAGCCCGAGCCCGAGCTCCCGCCCGCCGCGGCCGAGCCGGGCGAGGGTCAGGGCGAGCGCGGCCCGCCGGCCGGCCTCGCCGCGATCGCCGAGAAGGAGTCGAAGGCCCACTCCTCGGCGCGGCAGCGCGCCGGCCACGTCCGATTGATCCGCGTGTCCGCCGAGCTCGCCAAGAACGGACCGCGCTGGACCTTCACCTTCCAGGCGCCGGCCAAGAAGCAGATCCTGACGTACGGCCCGAAGGGCGTCGACGCGCGCAAGACGACTTCTTCCGTGAACCTGCCGCTGCTCCATCCCGAGGAGCTCGGAGCCGTCGACCTCGAGGAGCGCCTCGCGGCGCTCGCGGTCAGCGAGCCCGGCTTCAAGCCGGTCCGCGTGGACGTCGTCCCGCGCGAGAAGGGCGGCTACAAGGTCTACGCGTTCGACAAGAAGAACGTCTCGCGCGAGGCGCCGCTCCCGATCCCGCTGACCGAGAAGAAGACCGAGACCCCGCCGGTCGCGGAAGCGCCCGAAATCGTCCCGCCGGCGCTCGAGCCCGTCGTCGAGCCGGCCGTTGAGCCCGTGGTCGAGCCGGTCGTCGAGCCCGTTCTCGAGAAGCCCGCCGAGACGCCGTCGCAGGCCGATCAGGACATGGTCC
>CAYVFO010000169.1:0-5137 GCA_964450975.1 uncultured Elusimicrobia bacterium
GGGGCGGGCGGCGGGACGAACGGCAGGCCGAGGTAGCGGCGCAGAGGCGCGAGGTCGCGCGCGCCGTTGGTCTTGATGTCGAGCTCGACCTTGCCGAGCTGGCTCTCGCGCGTGACCGAGCCGCTGAAGTAGATGCGCGAGACGTCGTAGCGCGACCACTTCGCGTGGGCGTGGCGCTCGAAGAGGTCGTTGAGCTCGCTCACCGTGCCGACGAAGACGAGAGGCACGGTGTTCGGCGCCTTCTTCTTGCCGAAGAACTGGCGGATGGTCGGGTCCACGATGATCTGGCCGTCGGGGAGCTCGATCGCGACGTAGTAGTGGAACTCGGCCTCGACGAGCCGCGCGGGCACGCCGCGCGCGCGCAGGATCGCGGCGAGCTTGGGGGCCGCGTCGCCGCAGCAGGACTCGTCGAGCGTCGTGTCGGGCCCGTTCCACGAGCCGAGGGCGACGCTCTCCTTGAGCGCGGGCAGCGCCTTCTCGACGGCCGCCCGCACGACGGCGGCGCGCAGCGGGATCCGGGTCTCCGTCTCGCCGGCGCGGAGCAGACGCGGCGTGATCGGCTCGTCGTCCTGCGGCTTGGCGGCGCCGTCGAAGAAGACGTCGAGCCGCTCGGGCTTGAGGTCGTCGCCGGCCGGAAGCGCCGTCGCCGACGGCGCGGGCTTGAGCGACGGCGTGAGCGCCGTCTGGAGCGTCGGGACGAGGCCGGCGCTTCCCGGAAGGATCAGCAGCGAGGACGGCGCGGAGAGAACGGGGACGGACAGGGCCGCGGGATTGAGCGCGGCGGGGCCGGAGACCGTCGGCGCGAGCAGGCGGACGGGCGCCATCGCTCCGGCCGGGACGGCCAGGAGGACGGCGAGCAAGGCGCGCAGCAGGCTCATGCCATCATTATAAGGATGGCGCGCGGGCGGCGCCTGGGGCGAAAGGCCCCTGAAATCGAAGGCCCCGAGGACCGAACGTCCCAGCTATTGCCTAGGCCTTTAGGGACATGGTAGGCTCGGCGCATGAGAAACCTCCTCGCCGCCGCGCTGCTCTCGCTCGCCGCCGCCGCTCACGCCGGCCCGGCCGACTGCTACAAGGCCGCGAAGGGCAAGACCTCGTACCCGCCGCTGCTGTGCGCGGGAGCCGCCGACGACGCGCCGGCCGCGTGCTTCGACGCCGCGAAGCCGCTGACGAACTACCCCGCCCTGCTCTGCTCGGGCGCCGCCTCCGACGCGCCCGCTTCGTCCTGCTTCGCCGCGGCGAAGGCCATCACGAACTTCCCCGCCTTGCTGTGCGCGGGCGCCGCGGACTCGGCGCCGACGGCGTGCTTCGCCGCCGCCGACAAGATCACGGGCTATCCCGCGCTCCTGTGCTCGGGCGCCCGCTCGAACGCGCCGATCGAATGCTTCGCCGCCGCCGACGGGCTGACGCTGTCGCGCGCGCTGCTCTGCGCGGGAGCGGAATCCACCGCGCCGGTCGCGTGCTACAAGGCGGCCAAGGACGTGACCGCCTATCCCGCGCTCCTCTGCGCGGGCGCGACCTCGAACGCGCCGATCTCCTGCTTCCGCGCCGCGAAGGGAAAGACCGACCATCCCGCGCTGCTGTGCTCGGGCGCGAAGGACGACTCGCCCGTCGCCTGCCTCGCCGCGGTCGCGGGCGTCACCGACAACCCCTCCTTGCTGTGCTCGCCGAACGGCCGGCTCAAGTCGGTCACGCGCCACGACAACCATCCCGAGTACAAGGAAATCTACCCTTACCGCTTCCCCCACCCGTATCCGTTTAAGTACAACTTCCCCAACCCCAACCGCGATCCGAGCCAGCCGCCGCCCGGCTCGACCCAGCCGAACGCCGCGACCGTATTCAAAGGCGCCTGAGCTGACGCCGCGCGCGGGGCCCTGATGAAACTTTGGTCCCTGCGCGCCCGCCTGACGGCCGTTCTCGCGACGACTCTGTTCGTCTTCGCGGGCCTCTCGGCGTGGTCGTACTTCGCGCACAGCCGCGCCGAGGACCGACTCGCGGTCGGCTTCGCCGAGCAGCTCGCGACGCTGACCGAGCTGCCCGCGCACCGCAACCTCCTGCGGCGCGTCGACGCGTTCGGCGACAACTACCTCACGACGCGCGACGACTCGTGGCTCACGCTCCGCGCGGCCGCCTCCCGCGACTTCCTTGCCTCGCACCGCCGCATCGGCGCCCTGATCCACGAGCCCGGAGACCGCGAGGAGTGGCAGAAGATCGGGGCGGAGTTCGAGGAGTACGACGCCGGCCAGGCGGCCCTGTTCACGCGCCTGCGCCAGGGCAAAGTCGGCCGCGGCGAGGCGCTCAAGGAGGCGCTCGACAGCGCCGCCGTGGACCGCCTCTTCGAGAGCATGACGCGCTTCGGCCGCCTCAGCTTCGCGACGCTCGACGCCCAGCGGCGCGCCACGCGGCGCGCCGCGCTCGCCACGTTCGCCCTCGTGATGGCCTTCGGCCTCCTCGGCAGCGTCGCGGTCGCCGCCGTCGTCTCGCGCATCGTCATCGCGCCCGTCTGGCGCCTGCGCGCCCAGGCGTCGTCGTGGAAGCTCGGCGAGCCCTGGACGCTCACGCTCGAGGACGGCCCGCCCGAGGTGCAGGACCTCTTCGCCGCGCTGCGCTCGATGGCCGATCAGCTCAATTCCCAGTTCGAGAAGGAGCGCCAGGCCGGACGCCTCAAGTCCCAGCTCGTCTCGGGCGTCTCGCACGAGTTCAACAACGCGCTCGCCGTGATCCACACCGCGCACGCGCTGCTCAAGGAGAGCGAGCCCGACAAGGCCTCGACCGCGCCGTGGCACGAAATGCTCGCCGCCAACATCCGCGCGCTCTCGACGATGGCGACGAACCTGCTCAACCTCGGCCGCCTCGAGGCGGGCAAGTTCGCGCTCGAGCCGCAGCGCGTCGACGCCGCGATCCTGCTGCGCGCCGCCGCCGAGCGCCTCGGCGTGCTCGCGCGCCGCAAGTCGCTCTCGACGACGCTCAAGATCGAGGCCGAGTCCCTGCCCTGCACCGGCGATCCCGACGCGCTCGGCCTCGTCGTCGCCAACCTCTTCACGAACGCGGTCAAGTACACGCACGACGGCGGGACGATCACGCTGGGCGCCCGCGCGCGGCCCGACGGGCGCGTCGAGGTCTTCGTCGCCGACACGGGCATCGGCGTCGCCCCGGCCGACCGCGAGAAGATCTTCGGCGGCTACTACCGCACGGAGGCGGGCAAGAAGGAGGCCAAGGGCTTCGGAGTCGGCCTCGCGCTCTCGCGCATGATCCTCGAGGCCCACGGCAGCGAGCTCGCGCTCGAGAGCGAGCAGGGAAAGGGCTCGAAGTTCTCCTTCGTGCTTCCGCCGTGGGACGCGAAGGCCTCGCCCGGCTGGGTCAGCTAGCCAGGACTTTGTCGAGCAGGCGCAGCTCGTTCTCGTCGAGCCAGAAGCCGTGCCCCGCGCACTGATCGACGCGCACGAACTCCGAGCCTAAGCCGCCGTTGATCATGTCCTCGAGGCACACGGGGCACTTCGCCGTCCCCTGGCGCGGCTTGAGCGGCCCTTTCGCGACGGCCTGCGTGAACGCCCCGGGATCCGTCGCGATCTTGGCGAGCTCGTCGAAGTCGAACCAGCGCCCCCTGCACTTCGGACACTCGTCGACGACGATCCCGTTGTCGAGATGGAGCTCCTCCATCGGTGAGAACGGGCATTTGGGGCAGTCGCGCTCGTCGGCCATGACCGTGATTGTAAGGCGGCGAGTTCACTCCGTCAAGGGGAACCGCGTTTGAAAGTCGCCGCAATCATCGCCAGCGGAAAAGCGGGAATAAACCATAACACCGGCTCTCTAACGACCGGCGGCAGGGCCTCGATATTCACAACGATGGATGACGCAATCGTCAGCCCGCCTCCGTAGTCGAGCATCCGCACCAGATCGGAGCGCCTAATCCTGCTGGTCTCGAGCAATTGCTCGTATAGGATGAGCATTGCGACGAAGACGCCGGGACCGAATCGGCTGAAGACGAAGAGGGCTACCTCGCCGCCGCCGAGCTCGCTGCCGCCGTACTCTTCGCCGCGCGAGCGAGGCTGGAATATGGTGAGCAGAATCGACGGGATGCTGACGATCAACAAGGTCGACGGAATCGCGATCGTAGTCATGAGGAGAACGCGCGCGATCAACTTCGCCGCCGCGAACGCCATCCCCTCCGGCTTCTGCCGCTTCATTTTTCTCCGGGAACCGGAGCGCGCAGGGCGCGCGCCACGGACGGGCGGTGCGCCTTGCGGCAGACGGTCGGGAACTCGCACCGCGAGCAGTGGCCGTGCTCGCCTTCCTCGGGGCGGATCGGGAACTTGCCGGTCTTGATCGCCTCGACGCGCTCGGCGAGAATCCTCAAGAAGGACTCGCGCGCGACGCCCCAATCCTCGGCGGAGAGCTCGGCCGAGCGCGGCGCGCCGCCCTCGACCTCGATGAACAGGAGCTCGCCGCCGCCGAACTCCCAGCCCTTGCCGAGCGTCCCGGCCGCGAGCTCCGCGTAAAAGGGGAGCTGGTGTTTCTCGCCGTCCGAAACCTGCTTGGCGACGTTCTTCGGCTTCGAAGGCGCCTTCGACTTGTAGTCGACGACGTGGAAGCGCCCGCCCTCGGCGGCGTCGACGCGGTCGACGCGGCCGCGCCACGGGATATCCCCCTCCGCCGCGCCGCGGGGCCGGCCCGTCATGTCCTTCTCGATCAAGCGCGGCCTGCGCGACGACGCCCGCATGCGCGCGACGTCCCAGGCGGCGAACTCCCGGAGGCTGCGCGTCATGTCCGCGCGCTCCGACTCCCAGAGCAGCGGATAGAGGCCGAGCGCCTTCCAGTCGTTCTCGCGGAAGACCTCCTCGATCGCGGCTTCGAGCGCCGGACCCCAGTCGCCGGTCCCCGTCCAGAAGCCCTCGGGCAAGGACGAGTGGAAGCGCTCGAGCACGGCGTGGTAGACGAGGCCGCGCGCGGGCGCCGACAGCTCGCCGCGCTCCGAACCTTCCTCGCGCTCGCCCAAGTTGAGCACGCGCGCCGCGAAGAAGCGGAACGGGCACTCGGCGTAGAGGTCGAACGCGGTCGGCGAGAGGCCTTTGCGGCGCCACGCGTCCATCTCGGCGGCGAGCGGGCTCGTGAGCCCGTCGCGCGGGCCCGGCGCGCC
>CAYVFO010000170.1:0-5127 GCA_964450975.1 uncultured Elusimicrobia bacterium
CTAACGGAATATCCGGTTATAGGCTGGGCCGTCTGCGTCCTGTTTCTCGTGCTCGCCGCGGTCGGCGTGGGGGAGGACCCCTTCGACAACGGGGTGATCGCCGTCTCCGCGCTCATCGCGGTCGAATTCTTGCCCATCCTGACCGTCGCGATCGATCGCAACGCCGGCGCCCTCGTCCTGCGCCACCGCACGATTCTTCGCAACCGCCGCCGCATGATCGCGATCAGCGAGATCGCGAGCGTCGGGGTCAACGATTACGACGGCGACGAGGGGGGGCCCCGGATGTACCGGGTCGTCGTGCGCCTCCGCTCGGGGCAGAGAATCCCCCTGCGCAACGGGTACTCGTCCTGGAAGGAGCTGCACGAGGAGAAAGCGGCCAAAATCAGAGCCGCCCTGGGCCCCCTGCGCGGTTGACTTTCGGCGGCATCGGCTTATACTTCCGAGTGGCGATGCTCCTTCACTCCCTCCTCGACGGGCGGCGGCCCAGATGACCGCGAAATGGGCGATGGTGATCCTCGTCGGGCTGATCTCGCTGTGGAAGTACACGGCGGCGGTCCTGCTCGCGGGCGGCTTGAGTTATTTCGCCTGGAAGAAATCGGGCGCGGCGAGTCCCGGGCTCCGCGCGTTCCAGACCTCCGTCGCGCTCCTGTGCGCTTGGTGTCTGGCCCTGCTCGTGATCGCCGGAGCGATTTGAGCTGTGCGGCGTGCTGGCCCGAGGACGCGCAGGCCGCCTGGGAGGCGGACAAGGCGCTCGCGCCCGTCTCGGTGCTCGTCGACGAGTCGCACTTCCGCGTGACCCTTCGCGCGTGCGAGGCGTGCTCGCAGCGCTTCGTCTGCGTGTTCGCCGAGACCGTGGACTGGGTCGACGGCGAGGATCCGCAGTCGTGGAGCCGCATGCCGGTGAGCCTCGAGGAGGCGGTCGCGCTGGTCGGGCCCGCCGACGCGTACGAAGGCCGCTTGTACGCGCTCGGCGCGAAACGGAAATCCCTGCGGCGCGACTTCCCGAAAGGCGCGGCGGAGCCGAAGGCCTTCTGGACGGAGAGCTTCACGATCGGGCCGCACGACTGAGGCGCCCTTGATGAGAGGCCGTTCCGGGGCTACACTCCGGACGTGAGGCCCCTCGCCTTCCTGCTCCTCGTGCTGCCCGCCGTCGCCCAGACGCCGGCCTTCGACGACTCCGGCGTGCGCGTCTACTACGAGCCGCAGAACCTGTGGCGCGACGCCGAAGGGCGGTTCACGGGCCGCCGCGAGAACGGCAAGCTCGTCCTCCTCTACGACTTCTTCGACCAGCGCGACCGCCACGCGTGCCCAGAGAACACCGGCGGGCGCGAGAATTCGCCGACGTGCGAGCAGGTGCAGGACGCCGTCGGCCGCGCGATCGAGATGTGGGGAGAGGCTTCCGGACGGCTCGTGCTGCGCCGTCGCAGCGGGCCGGGGACCGTGAACCTCTGGATCGCGTGGACGCGCCGCTTCGACGAGGGCTCCCCCGTCGCGCGCGCCTTCGACCGCGGGCCCGATGGTTCGGAGACGCGGCTCAAGGCCGACGAGGGCTTCCGCGGCTTCGGGCGCGTCGCCTATCCCGGCGAGCGCAAGACGTCGGCGGGCCTGCTCTTCAACGACAAGTTCTGCTGGCACCTCGAGGACGCGTCGGCGTGCCCGTCGCCCGCGCCGCTCCCGAACGGCAAGGTCCCCGAGCACAAGCACGACGCCCGCAAGGTCGCGCTCCACGAGGCGGGCCACGTCGTGGGCTTCGGCCACTTCACGGTCTCGTCCATCATGGGCCTCTCGGGCGGGAGCGGACGCTACGAACTCACGCCGTACGACCGCGAGGCGGTCCGCATCCTCTACGAGCGCGTGGACGCCTCCGTTCCATGAGATATCTTTCCACCGCAGCTCTGGCGCTGCTGACCTTCGTCGGCTTCATGTTCGGGATCGCCCTCCTGCTGAGATGGATGCCCGGCTTCTTCGCCTTCGCGCAGAGCCTCATCACCCGCGAATACGCGACGCCTTGGGTGGCGCTTCCTCGCGCGTTTCTCTTCGCGGCTTATCTGTACTCGCTGTGGCGCGTCGCGCGGGCCGCCTGGCGCAGCGGCCGGGGGACGGCCGCGCCCGGCGAGGCCTGGAAGTCCGTCGCCCTCGGGTTTTGCGCCTACCTCGCCTGCTGGGCCGCCCTCTGGCATCAGTTCCGTTGAGCGTGAACTAGCAACATTTCCGGTCTGTAACCCAAGGCCCCCTTTTGGGCGGAATCCGCTTCAACCGCCGGCCCCCCGATCGGCGCATACTGGGGGCATGAACAAGAACCTCCTCGCCGTGGCCGCGATTCTCCTCTCCCTGAGGGCTTCCGCGGCCGTGATCGGTCCGATCGTCCCGTCCGCGCAGACCGTCAACGTCTGGGCGGGGCTCGTGGGAACGACCTTCGGCGACCCGGCGGCCGATCCGGCCGCCTTGAGCGGCGTGCTGACGTCTTTGGCGCGCCTGGATCTCAACGACCCCGCGATCCGCGCGAGCGTCGCGCCCGTGATCGCCGAGATCCAGAAGGCGGCTCCGGCCATGATCGCCTCGGGGCAGGAGAGCCTCATCAAGCCCTCGAAAGGCCACGCGCTCCTCAAGACGAGGCTCCTCGCCACCGCGCTCGCTCCCTATCTGAAGGAGGAGCAGCGGGCGACGGCTCTGGAGGTCGCGCGCCGCCACTACGAGGCCATGGGCGTCAAGCAGCGCGCGGAGACCGACGCGCTGACCCGCTCGATCTCCGGCCAGTGGAACGCGATTCCGCTCGACCCGGCGCTCGAGTCGGCGGTGCTCGCCGGCGAGAATCCCAAGAAGAGCCTGCTCGGACGGCTGCTGCCTCGCCCGAACCCCGACAAGGCGCGCCCGCGCGAGGCCGCCTTCGTGAAGGACCACGGCCCGGCGCTGCGCCAGGTTCCGGGCGTCATCAGCGTCCGCGCGACCACCTACGACGCGCACTACAGCGAGAACAACGCCGTGATCGTCGAGGTCGCGCCGACGGCCGACATGGCCGTCGTCAAGAAGGCGCTCGCGCCTTATCTGTTCGCGCGCATCGAGATCCAGGTGGTCAGCCGGGGCTGGGAGATCTACGAGATCGACCGCGGCGCGGGCCGCGAGATGAGGACCCTCGACGAGCGCATGTCCCTGAGCCTCAAGGACGGCAAAGGGAAGATGACCGAGCGCTTCGTCTCGCTGCACGGGCGGACATTGCTCGCCGTGCCCGGCGTCGAGAGCGTCCGGGCCGTGGAGTACGACGTCGCCTACGGCGAGCAGCAGGCGGTCTTCATCGAGGTCAATCCCAACGCGGATCTCGACGCGATCGAGAAAGCGCTCGAGCCCTACCGCTATACGGGCGTCGAGGTCGACATCCGCAGCCGCGGCTGGCAGATCTCGTCGCTGTCGGGCTATGACGGCGAGATCCGCCGCGACCGCGACCTCGATCCGCGCATGCATGAGGCGGACGCCTTGTCGCCGTCCGACGCGCCCCGAACCCTGACCGTGGGCGAGATAATGACGCTGCTCGGCATCATGGCGATGCCCGTCGCCGCGGCGGTCTACGTGTATATCTTCGGCGCCGGCGGCGTTCTCTAGCGAGGGCTTGACGCCCGCCGCGCCCAGGGCTATCCTGGGCGCGGCATGGCCGACGTCCTCATCTTCGACGACGATCCGAGCGTGGGCGACCTGCTCGGCGAGCTGCTCCGGACGCGCGGAGCGACCGTCGCGCATTTCCTGAGCGGCGCGGGCGTCGTCGAGCTCACGCGCGAGAACAAGCCGAAACTCGTCGTGCTCGACATCATGATGCCGGGCATGGACGGCCTCTCCGCGCTGCGCAATCTCAAGGCCGACCCGTCCACGAAGGGCGTGAAGGTCGCGATCCTCACCGCGAAGAACTACGTCGAGGACGAGAAGACGGCGCTCAAGCACGGCGCCGATCTCTTCCTCCATAAGCCCTTCGATCCGGCCGATTTCGCGGGCACGATCGGCAAGCTCCTCGGCCTGCCCGCCAAGGTGGACCTCCCGCCCGAGCCCGCGCGGCCGCCGGTCGTCGTCTCGATCATGCCGGGCAGCGTCGTCGCTCAGACCGCGGGCCTGCTGCTCGTCTTCGACGCGGGCCAAGGCTTGCGCGCGCACCTCGAGAAGCGCGAGCCGCCGAAGGTCCCCGCGTGGCTCATGCTCTCGCGCTACGCGCCCGAGGCCGTGAGCGAGGCGTCCGCGGTCTCGCGGCTGCTCGCGGCCGGCGTCCGCGTAAACGTCGCCGGCCCCGACGACGGCGAGTCGAGCCTGCAGCAGGTCGCCGCGCCGATGTGCGCGAACGCGCCGGACGGGACGCGCGCGACGCCGCTGCTCTACCCGCAGCGCGAGGGGGAGTTCGCCCCGGCGCCCGGCGTGCGCGTCGTGACAAGACTCACGCAGCACGCCGGCACGTGCCTCGCCTACCGCGTCGAGATCGAGGGGCGCCGCATCGTCTTCTGCCCGGCACACGAGGTGCGTCCCGATCTCAAGGAAGCGGCGCGCCACGAGTACGGCAAGTTCCGCGAGCTCTTCAAGCGCGCCGACCTGCTCGTCCACGGCGCGAGCGGCGACTGGCGGCCGGTCGTCGAGCTCGCCAAGGAGTCGGGCGTCGCGCGCCTCGTGCGGTTCGGCAGCGCGAGCGAGCGCGTGATCTTGTAGAATCGGAGCCATGAACAAGCTCTCGAAGTTCGAGGACCACGCCTACGCCGCGCTGCGCTTCATGTCGGGCTGGATGTTCGCCTTCCACGGCGCGCAGAAAATCCTCGGCATCTTCCCGCATCCGGGCATGCCGCCGATCGCGTTCCCGTCGCAGATCTGGTGGGGCGGCATGATCGAGCTCGTCGGCGGAATCATGATCGCGATCGGCTGGAAGACGCGCGAGTGGGCGTTTCTCTCCTCCGGCACGATGGCCGTGGCCTATGCGCAATTCCACTGGAAATTCCAGTTTAATTCGATGTTCTGGCCCAGCCAGAACCAGGGCGAGCTGGCGGCGATCTACGCCTTCATCTTCCTGTTCCTCGCCTGCAAGGGAAATGGGCGCTTCTCCGTCGGTAAATAATTTGGTATACTGACGGTCTTATGAAGAAGAACCTGCACCCCGCTTATCGC
>CAYVFO010000171.1:0-5125 GCA_964450975.1 uncultured Elusimicrobia bacterium
ATCGAGATGTTCGTCTACCGCTTCGCGCGCGGGCTGGCCGGCCTGCTGCTGCTCGCGGTGGCCGCGCTCGGCGGGGGCGCCACGGCCGCCGCCATGGTCGGCGTTCCGCTCGCGCTGTTCTGGCTCTACGCGGCCTGGCGCACCGGCCGCGAGCACAAGAAGCTCGAGGAAGCGAACAAAGAAGCCGGAAAGTGATAACATATTCGCCTAAGCGAATATGTCCGACTCTCTCTTCCGCGCCTTCGCCGAGCCCGTCCGCCGCAGGACCCTCCGCCTCCTGACCGAACGCGCGCTGTGCGTCTGCGACATCGTCGACGCGCTGCGCCTGCCCCAGCCCACCGTCTCGCGCCATCTCGGCGCGCTGCAGAAGGCCGGGCTCGTGGACGTCCGGCGCAGCGGCAAGTGGCGGCACTACGCGCTGAAAGCCGAAGGAAAGGCCGCCCGCGCCCTGCTCTCGGCGCTGGCGGCGGAAGGTGACGGAGACGGCGATCTCAAGCGGCTCAAGTCGATTCCCGGGAGGAAGTGCGCGTGAGCAAGAAAGTCCTGTTCGTCTGCGTCGAGAATTCCTGCCGCTCCCAGATGGCCGAGGGCTTCGCGCGCCTCCACGGGAGCGGGAAGGTGGAGGCCTACAGCGCGGGCTCGCGTCCTTCCGGCAAGGTCAACGAGAAGGCGGCGCTGCTGATGGGCGAGAAAGGCGTCGACCTCGGCCTCCAGCGCTCGAAAGGCCTCACCGATCTGCCGGAGGGGAAGTGGGAGGCGGTCGTGACGATGGGCTGCGGCGACGCTTGCCCGTCCTTGCCCGCCGTCCGCCGCCTCGACTGGGCGCTGCCGGATCCGAAGCATATGCCTCTCGAGGACTTCCGCAAGGTGCGCGACGACATCGAGGCGCGCGTGAAGGCCCTGATCGATGAAGTCGCCGGGTAAGCTCGCCCTCGAGGCGGCCGCGACGTTCGGGCTCGTCCTGCTCGGCACCGGCGCGTGCGTCGTCGACTCGGTCACGGGAAAGCTCGGCGTCCTCGGGATCGCGCTGTGCTGGGGCGGCGCGGTCTGGCTGCTCGCCGCGCGCACCGGCGCGCACATGAATCCGGCCGTGTCGCTCGCGGTCCGTCTGCCGGCGCGCGAGCTGGCGCTCCACGCCGCCGCGCAGTCGCTCGGCGCCGTCGCGGCGAGCCTGCTCCTGCTCGCGCTCTTCCGCGAGAAGGCGGGGACCTTGGGCGCGACCTTTCCGAAGGCGGGCATCATGCCGAGCTTCGCGCTCGAGTTCGCGATGACCTTCGCGCTCGTGCTCGCCGTGCTGCGGCTGCCCCCCGCGCGCGTGCCGGCCGCCGCGGGGATCATCGTCGTCCTCGAGGCCTGGCTCGGCGGTCCGCTTACGGGAGCGTCGATGAACCCCGCGCGCTCGTTGGGGCCCGCTCTCGTCGCGGGGCGCCTCGACGGGCTCTGGGTGTACCTGCTCGCTCCCTCGCTGGGCGCGCTCGCCGCCTCTTACGCGCCGCGAAACGCGAAGTAAACCGCGCCGACGAGGCACAGCCCCGACCACAGGAAGTCGAGCTTCAGCCCCTGTCCCATGTAGAAGACGGAGAACGGGACGAACACGCCGAGCGTGATCACTTCCTGAAGCACCTTGAGCTGCGGCAGCGAGAGCGCCGAGTAGCCGATGCGGTTCGCGGGCACCTGGAGCAGGTACTCGAAGAGCGCGATGCCCCAGCTCGCGAGCGCGGCGACGTACCACGCCCTGCCGGTCATGTTCTTCAAGTGCGCGTACCAGGCGAAGGTCATGAACACGTTCGAGAGGATCAGCAGGATCGCGGTCTGGGCGAGGACGGGCATGGGGTCTCCTAGGCGAAGATCAGCTTGAAGCCGGCGATGAGGAGGACGAGCGCGAGCAGGCGCTTGATCGCGGCGTGCGGCAGGCGAGAGGCGCCGAGCCAGGAGCCCGCCGCGCCGCCCGCGGCCGCGCACGCGACGAGAATCCAGGCGAGCGGCGGGAACGAGCGCGTCGCGGCGAGGTTGCCCGCGAGGCCCGAGACGGAGTTGACGAGGATGAAGGCGGCCGAGACGCCGGCGACGGTCTTGGTTCGCCCCCAGCGCCTGATCAGGGCGAGCGGCGTGAGGAAGATGCCGCCGCCGGTGCCGGTGAGGCCCGCGAGCAGGCCGAGCGCGGCGCCGGCGCCGAGCGCGGCGGGCAAAGACGGCGGCGTCCCCTCGGAATCGGGCGGAGGATCGACGAGGAAGCGGACCGCGGAGAAGAGGAGCGCGACGCCGACGAGCGTCTTGAAGACCGGCGCCGGAAGGTCGAGCCGGCCGCCGAGCCAGGCGAACGGCGCCGAGAGCAGGGCGAAGGGCCAGAACAGGCGCCACGAGAAGTGCCCGGCGCGCTGGAACTGCCACGTCGCGATCGCGGCGACCGCGACGTTCAAGGTCAGCGCGAGCGGCTTGATCTCCTTGGGGAGCAGCCCGAGCAAGGTCATCACCGCGATGTAGCCGGAGGCGCCCGCGTGTCCGACGCTCGAGTAGAGGAACGCGACGAGAAGGACGCCGAAGGCGAGCAGGCCGGCGCTCTCGGGAGGCATGGGCGACATTTTAGCGGAATAAACTACACTCATGAGCGTGAAGGCCCTTCTCGCCGTTCTCCTGCTCGCCGCTCCCTGCTCCGCGCAGGAGGGCGCCGCGTTCGCCTGGCAGTACTCGAGCCGCTACTCCGGGAGCGGACCGGGCTCGGTGAAGGACGGGGCCCGCGACCTCGGCGGCTTCCGCTCCGACTCCCACGAGCACTCGCTGCGCCGCCGCGTCCGCGCCGGCGACAAGTTCAACCTCGTGCTCGGCGCGGCCTTCGAGCGCACGAGCCTGACGCGCTCCGACGCGCCGCTGCCCGATCATCTGCAGTCCGTCGCGGCCACCCTCCACGGCGCGTGGATATTCTCCCGCCGCCGCTGGCTCACGGCCGATCTCAATCCCGGCCTCTACGGCGACGACTACTTGAGCGGCGGGGCCTTCAACGCGCCCGCGGCGGTCACGCTCCACTGGCTGGCGCGGACCGACGTCCGCGTGCTCGGAGGGCTGTCGATCGATCTCTGGCGCCGGCAGGCGCCGATCTTCCCGTTCCTCGGCGCGATCTGGCAGGCTTCGCCGCGGCTCGTGCTCAAGCTCGGAGTGCCGAGCCTGCGCGCGGAGTACCGCGCGTACTGGGAGGGCGACGCCTCGGCCGTCGTCTTCACGGGCCTGCACGTGACGGGCGGGCAATACCGCGTGTCCTCCGACCTCGGCCGGCGGCGCGGGCGTCCGGAGATCGGCGGCGAGATCCTGACCTACTCGACGCGGCAGGCGATCGCGGGCGTCCGGGCCTCGCGCGGGAGCGTCGAGGGCGAGCTCTTCGGCGGCTGGGCGTGGGCGCGGCGGCTCGAGTACGCTCGGTCCGGCCCGGCTTTGACGAGCGACGGGGTCCCCTCGTTCGGGGCCTCGCTCACCGGCCGCTTCTAGACCAGCCCTCGGGGTTGAGGAGCTCGCCGATCAGCGTCAGCAGCTCCTCCATCTCCATCGGCTTGCGCAGGAAGCGGATGATCGGCTCGGCGGGCACCTGAGAGGAGTAGCGCAAGGTCTCGGTGCCGGAGAGGAAGATGACGGGCAGGCCCTTGGTTTCGGGCCGCGCTCGCAGGCCCGCGAGGACCTCGGCCCCGGTCTTGCCGGGCATCTGGAAGTCCACGATCAGCAGGTCGGGCTTCTCGGCGAGCGCGAGCCGCTCGGCCTCGGCGCTGTCGGTGCACGCGACGACGTCGTGGCCGCGCGCGGAGAGGCAGTCGGCGAGCGTCTCGACCATCGCGGCCTCGTCGTCGACGACGAGCAGCTTGGCCATCAGCGTCCCGCCGCCCGGCGCAGGCGGTCCATGACGGCCGCGCCCGTTCCCGCGTCGCCGACGGTCTCCACGTAGAGGACGCGCACGCGCGCGGTCTCGGCGTCGCGCAGCGCGGCGAAGAGCGCCTTGGCGTAGGCCGGGACTCCGCCGCGCACGCGCAGAGACCAGGCGGGACGCGGCCCTTTGCGCGCGGAGCGGTGCACGAGCCCCGCGCCCGGCTTCGCCGCGGCCGCGAGCCCGGAGCGCACGAGCGCGGGCGGCACGAGAACGACGCGGCACGACGGCGCGTAGTGGCGGTGGCGGGTACCGGGAGCCGCGGGGGCGCGCGGCCCCGGCGCCGCGAGGCGGACGCGGGCGGCCTTCGCGATCGCCTCGGGCGCGATCGTGCCCGGGCGCAGCAGGACGGGCGTCCGTCCCCGCGCGTCCACGATCGCCGACTCGAGGCCCTTCTCGGACGGCCCGCCGTCGAGGATCACGTCCACGCGGCCGCGCAGGTCGCGCAGCACGTGAGCGGCGGCCGTGGGGCTCGGTCGGCCCGAGCGGTTGGCGGACGGCGCCGCGACCGGCTCGCCGAGCGCGCGGATCAGCGCGCGCGCCGCGGGATGCGCGGGGCAGCGCACGGCGACCGTGCGCCCGCCGGCCGTCACGGAGGCGGGCACTCGCGCGGTCTTCTCGAGGATCAAGGTGAGCGGCCCGGGCCAGAACGCGGCGATGAGCCGCTTCGCGAGCGGCGTCACGCGGCGCGCGACGAGCGCGAGCATCTCGGGGCCGTCGACGTGGACGATCAGCGGGTTGTCGGACGGGCGGCCCTTCGCGCGGTAGACGCGGCGGGCGGCCGCGGCGTCGAAGGCGCGCGCGCCGAGGCCGTAGACGGTCTCGGTCGGGAACGCCGCGAGGCCGCCGCGGCGAAGAGCGGCGGCGGCCTCCGCGATGCCGGCCTTGTCGGCTTTCAGGACGCGCGTCCGCACGCCCCTATGATATCACTTGACCGAGAAGCGGCGGGGCAGGGCGTTCATCGCGGCGCCGTCGCGCGCCTGGCCTCGGACGGAGAGACGGTGGGGGCCGCGCGGCAGGTCGCCGCAGTCGTGCCACCAGAACCCGCAGGCGCGGATGCAGCGGCGCCAGGGGCCGCGGTCGACGCTGATCTCGACGACCGCGGCGTCGTCGGGCCCCGTGATCTGCACGATGAAGCGCGAGGCCGCGACGGCCTGATCGGGGGCGGGGAATTCCACGCCGAGCGTGCGCTGGGCGGCGGGGGAGGCGAGAAGGAGG
>CAYVFO010000172.1:0-5118 GCA_964450975.1 uncultured Elusimicrobia bacterium
GTTCTACCACGACCCCTCGACGGCGCGCCGCCTCCCGTTCGAGATCGAGGATCTCGCCCAGCAGGCCGAGCTCGCCGCCTCCGCCGTGAAGGTCGAGGTGTTCGGCGGCGACGCCATCGTCACCCCCGACGGCAAGATCTTCGTCATCGACATCAACAGCTGGCCGAGCTTCGCGCGCGTGCGCGCCGAGGCCGCCGTCCAGATCGCCCGCCGCCTGCGCCTGCGGCTGCGCCAAGTCTCCGCGAAGAGGAAATAACGACATGACCCCCCAGACTTTGACGGACGCCCCCTACTCCGCCGGCCCGAAGTCCAAGGCGCTTTTTGAGGAGGAGCAGAATTACATCGCCCCCGGCCTGCAGACGATCGCCCTCTACGCGCAGCTCGCGATCGACGGCGGCAAGGGCGCGACTCTGCGCGACGTCGACGGCAAGGAGTACCTCGATTTCGTCGCCGGCATCGGCGTCGCCTCCCTCGGCTACGGCCACCCCGACTGGGCCAAGGCCGTCGGCGAGCAGGCCGCGAAGACGGCGGTCGGCTCCTTCACTTCCGCGCACCGCCTCAACTTCCTCAAGACGCTCGCCTCCGTGACGCCGAAAGGCCTCACGCGCTGCCAGCTCTACTCCTCGGGCGCCGAGGCCGTCGAGGCCGCGCTGCGCCTCGCGAAGTCGAAGACCGGCAAGTTCGAGGTCGTCGGCTTCTGGGGCGGCTTCCACGGCAAGACGTCGGGCGTCATGGGCCTGCTCAACGACGGCTTCAAGAACGGCTACGGCGCGACCGCGCCCGGCCTGCACCTCTCGCCGTATCCCGACTCGCGCAACTGCCCGTTCGGGACGAAGGAAGCCCACGACTGCGGCGCTCACTCGCTCTCGTTCCTCCGCGAGAAGCTCAAGCGCGAGACGACCGGCGCGGTCGCCGCGATCATCCTCGAGCCCGTCCAGGGCACCAACGGAAACGTGATCCCGCCCGCCGGCTTCTTCAAGGGCGTGCGCGAGCTCGCCAAGGAGATCGGCGCGATCTTCATCTCCGACGAGATGATCACCGGCTTCGGCCGCACCGGCAAGATGTTCGGCTGCGACCATGAGGGCGTGACGCCCGACATGATGACGATCGGCAAGGGCTTCGGCGGCGGCTTCCCCGTCTCCGGCGTCGTCGCGTCCTCCGAGCTCGCGAGCGCCAAGCCGTGGGCGAACCCCTCCGGCTCGTCGTCCTCCTACGGCGGCAACCCGCTCGCTTCCGCGGCGTGTGACGTGACGCTCCAGATCATCCTTCGCGAGAAGCTCGTCGAGAACTCCGCGAAGGTCGGCGCCGTCATGCTCAAGACGCTCGAGGCGATGAAGGACAAGCGCCCCGTGATCGGCTCCGTGCGCGGCCGCGGCCTCATGCTCGGCGTCGATCTCGTCAATCCGAAGGACGGGACGCCGCTCGACAAGGCGATCTGCCGCGAGATCTTCGAGGAGGGCCTCAAGCGCGGCGCGCTGACGATGGCCTACAACCCCTCGCTGCGCATCAATCCGCCGCTCGTCATCTCCGAGGCCGAGGCCGTGCGCGGTCTCGCCATCCTCGACGAGTCCCTCGACGTCGTGAGCCGGAGGCGCTCCCTCTGATCAAGAACGTCGCCATCGTCGGCTTCGGCGCGATCGCCGAGAACGCCTACCTGCCCGCTTTCGCGGAATTGGGCGTCTCGGTCGTCGCCGTCGCGGAGATGAATTCCGTCCGCCGCGAAGCCGCGAAAGCCCTGATCCCCGCCGCTCGAGTCTATTCCGCGCTCGGCGAGCTTCTCGCTTCCGAGAAGGGCGTCGATGCCGTGATCGTGTGCACGCCTCCCCTCTACCACGCGGATGCCGTGCTCGCGTCGGTCCGCGCCGCCATCCACGTTCTCTGCGAAAAGCCGTTGACGCTGGACGCCGCCGCTTTCGACGCGATCCAAGCCGCCGTTCGCCGTTCTTCCGTCTGCGTGTACTCGGTCAACAACTGGGCCTTCTCCCCTCACTGGTCCAAATTCCTCGAGGTCGTCCGCTCCGGCCGCTTGGGCGTCATCCGCAACGCGGAGATCCGCGTCGACCGCACGAAGCCCTCCGTCTCCGCTCTCCCCGGCGACTGGCGCAAGGACCCCGCCGTCTCCGGCGGCGGCATCCTCGTCGATCACGGCTGGCACAATCTCTATCTGATGCGCCGCCTGCTCGGAGACGAGCTCGAGCTCGTCGAGACGACGCTTCAGCCCTCGGGTCCCGTCGACGAGGTCGCAGAGCTCGCGCTCAAGACCGGCTCCGCGACCGGGACGATCGGCCTGACGTGGCGCGCGAAGACGCGCGGCAACCGCGCGTTCGCCGCGGGCGCGCTCGGAACCGCGACGCTCGAGGACGGCGCTCTCGTCGTGAAGGCCGGCGGCCGCGAGGAGCGCGTCGAGTTCGCCGAGAAGCTCTCGGCCGGCTCCGCTCATCCGTCGTGGCTCGCCGCGATGTGGCCCGCGTTCGAGGCCGAGTGCGCGGGCCGCGGCCGCGGCGCCTCGCTCGACGAGGCCGGCTTCTGCCTCAAGACGATCCGCCGCGCCTACGGCGCGGAGGCGGCCGCCCGTGCTTGAGGCCCCCGTGTTCGAGCGCGCGATCCTCTGGGTCGCCCATCCGAAGCTCCTGTGGGCGCGCGCCGGCGGCATGCTCGTGCTCGAGCGCCAGCTCTTCGCCGCGGCGCGCGCGGGCCTGAAGTCCGTCTGGGTCGCGACGCACGAGCCCGAGCCCGCCGTCCTCTCGCGCCTGCGCCTTCCCCCCGGCCTCGACGTGAACTGGGTATCCAAGGGCGAGAAGGCGCTCTTCGAGTGCGAGCCGCCGCACCTCGGCCTCTCGACGGACCATCTCATCCGCGTCGAGACCCTCGCGTGGGCCGCGCGCCAGCGCTTCCCGCGCTCCGTCAGCTACGAGGACGCCGCCGGGCTCGGCGTGATCCAGGTCGTGCTCACGCGCGAGGACACGATCGCGCGCGACAAGCAGCCGCTGCCCGAGGGCTCGTACAAGCGCCTCGAGGCGCCGCTCGATCAGGGCCCGATCGTCGACTGGCTCATGGTCGCGGGGCCGAAGCCTCAGGACGGCTTCATGGCGCGCCACTTCGACCGCCATCTCTCGCTCGCGGCGAGCCGCGCTCTGCTGGACACGTCCGTCACTCCGAACCAGATGACGGTGTTCAGCATCCTGCTCGGCCTCGCGGGCTCCGCGTTCTTCCTCGGCTCCTCGCGCCTCATGTACGTGATCGGCGCCATGCTCGTCTGGCTTCACTCGGTGCTCGACGGCTGCGACGGCGAGCTCGCGCGCGTCCGCTTCCAGGAGAGCGCGTTCGGCTCCGATCTCGATTTCTGGGGCGACAACCTCGTTCATCTCGCGCTGTTCACCTGCCTCGGCCTCGGCTTCGCCGCGACGGGGCAGAAGCACGCGATCGCGCTGGCCTGCGTCGCCGACGCGGCGGTGATCGCGTCCGCGTGGGTCGCCTGGCGGCGCCGCGTCTCGCGCCGGACCGCGGGCGCGAAGGGCCCCGAGGCGGGCGTCACCGACGACATCGCCGGCGACGGCATCGACACGAAGCTCTCGAAGCTCGAGAACGCGCTCGCGCAGCGCGACTTCATCTATCTGCTCGTCGTCCTCGCCTTCCTCGACTGCGTCTACGAGTTCCTCTGGGCGGCCGCCATCGGCGGAAGCCTCTACTTCATCATCATGCTGTACCTCAGGAGAGTCAACACCAATGAACAAGCACGACAGCCGCATCCGGCCCGCTAAGGGCAAGCTCGGCGTCCTGCTCCCGGGCATGGGAGCGGTCACCAGCACCTTCATCGCGGGCGTCGAGCTCACGAAGAAAGGACTCGGCAAGCCGATCGGCTCCGTCACGCAGCTCCAGACGATCCGCCTGGGCAAGCGCTACGAGAACCGCTCTCCGCTCATCAAGGATTTCGTCCCTCTCGCGTCGCTCGAGCAGCTCGTGTTCGGCGGCTGGGACCTCTTCCCCGACGACATGTACACGGCCGCGATGAAAGCCGGCGTGCTCACCGAGGCGCAGCTCGCGCCCGTCAAGAAGGAGCTCGAGGCGATCAAGCCGATGACCGCCGTCACCGACGCGAATTACATCAAGAACCTCACGCCGACGCACGGCAAGAAAGGCAAGTCGAAGCTGGACCTGGCCAACCAGGTCATCGCCGACATCGAGTCGTTCAAGAAGAAGAACGGCTGCGACCGCGTCGTCATGCTCTGGTGCGGCTCGACCGAGCGGCTGCCCGCCGACGCGGCGTGCCACGAGGACCTCGAGGCGTTCGAGCTGGGACTCAAGAACTCCGACCCGGCGATTCCGCCGTCGATGATCTACGCGTACGCGGCGATCAAGACGGGCGTCGCGTACGGCAACGGCGCGCCGAACCTCTCCGCGGACATCCCCGCGCTCGTCGAGCTCGCGGAGCAGACTCAGTCGCCGATCTGCGGCAAGGACTTCAAGACCGGCCAGACGCTCATGAAGACGACGCTCGCGCCGATGCTCAAGGCGCGCATGATCGCGCTGACCGGCTGGTACTCGACGAACATCCTCGGCAACCGCGACGGCGAGGTGCTCGACGACCCGGGCAGCTTCAAGACGAAGGAGAAGTCGAAGATGTCCGTGCTCGACACCATCCTCGAGCCCGAGTCCTACCCCGACCTCTACGGCAAGTTCCACCACAAGGTCCGCATCGACTACTACCCTCCCCGCGGCGACGCGAAAGAGGGCTGGGACAACATCGACATCCGCGGCTGGCTCGACATGCCGATGCAGATCAAGGTGAACTTCCTCTGCCGCGACTCGATCCTCGCGGCGCCGCTGTGCCTCGACCTCGTCCTCTTCCTCGACCTGGCGAAGCGCGCCGGCCTCAAGGGCATCCAGGAGTGGCTGTCGTTCTACTTCAAGTCCCCGCAGTGCCGCGAGGACTTGAAGCCCGAGCACGACATCTTCATCCAGCATCTCAAGCTCAAGAACACGCTGCGCGTTCTCATGGGCGAAGAGGTTCTCGACCACTCCGGCCTCGACTACTACGACCCGTCGATGACGGCTTCCGCGGCTCCCGCCCCGAAGCCGGCGGCGAAGAAGGGCAAGAAGGCGCTCGCCGGCCGCTAG
>CAYVFO010000173.1:0-933 GCA_964450975.1 uncultured Elusimicrobia bacterium
CGGCCAGGTAGGAACGGACGTGGAGGCGCTCGATGCCCGACGGCTCGACCGCCGGATGGCGGCGGAGGAAGGCTTCCAGGTCCTTAGCGTACGCCCTCAAGGTGTGCGCGGAGTAGTTGCGCGTGGCGCGCAAGTGGGTGAGGAAGCGCTCATACTGCAGGCGCAAGGGGCCCGAGGGCAGCGGCGTCGGCTCGGTCATGGCCTCCCGGCTACGATTGAGGCGCCGCGCCCGAGGCCGCGGCAGCCGCCTCGGCGGCTTTGCGGGCCTCGATCTGGGCGGCGCGCAGAGCCTCGCCCTCGGTCTTGAGCTTCTCGCCCTCTTCCTTCGACACGGGCTTGAGATTGCGGCACTTCGGATAGCCCGGGCACGTCAGGAAGAAGCCGCGCTTTCCGGTGCGCAGCCACATGTGCTTCTGGCACTTGTTGCAGGGGCGCGTGGTCTGCAGCGGCCGCGAGCCCTCGATCTTCTTGCCGTCGGCGTCGAGCGAGAACGTGTTCTTGCACTCGGGGTAGCCGGAGCAGGCCATGAAGCGGCCCTTGCGGCCGGTGCGGATGACCATCGCCTTGCCGCACAGGTCGCAGTTCTCGCCGGTCTTCTCGAGGACGACCTTCTGGCCCTCGGGCGTGAGCTGGATCTTGCCCTTGCACTTCGGGAAGGTCGAGCACGAGAGGTACTTGCCGAAGCGGCTCTCGCGGATGAGCATCGGCGCCTGGCAGACGGGGCAGAGCTCGTCGGACATCTTCGGCTCGATGCGCGAGGCCTCCATCTCGGTCTGCGCGGCGTCGAGCGCCTTCACGAACGGAGCGTAGAAGCTCTTCACGACGTCGGTCCAGCCCTGCTGGCCCTCGGCGATCTTGTCGAGCTGCGCTTCGACGTTCGCCGTGTAGGTGAGGCTCACGACGTCGGGGAAGTGGCCCTTGAGCTTCTCGGTG
>CAYVFO010000173.1:943-1494 GCA_964450975.1 uncultured Elusimicrobia bacterium
CGGTCGGAATGAGCTTGCGGTCCTTCATGTTGCGGCGCACGTAGCCGCGGTCGACGACGGTCTTGATCGTCGGCGCGTACGTGGACGGGCGGCCGATGCCGTGCTTTTCCATCGCGCGGATCAGGCTCGCTTCGTTGTAGTGCGGGGGCGGAGAGGTGCGGTGCTCCTCGGGCTTGAGCTCGACGAGCTTGAGAACGTCGCCTTCCACCAGCGGCGGCAGGCGGCTGCCCTCCTCCTCGGTCTCCTCCTCGGCCTCCTCGTCGCCCTTGGGGGCGTCGCGGTAGACGCGCAGGAAGCCTTCGGACTTGAGGGTGCGGCCCGTGCAGTGGAACGTCGCCTCGCCGTTGACGACGTCGGCGGACGCGGTGTCGTAGATCGCCTCGATCATCTGCGAGGCGACGAAGCGCTTCCAGATGAGCTCGTAGAGACGGATCTGGTCGGGGTTGAGGAACTTGCGGACCTCGTCGGGCGTGCGCAGGACGGAGGTCGGGCGGATTGACGACGACTTCGAATGGGCGGTAAAGTCCGCCCCCTTCTTCGGGGTCCTGGCC
>CAYVFO010000173.1:1504-5112 GCA_964450975.1 uncultured Elusimicrobia bacterium
GGATCGCTTCGTGGGCTTCCTGGGCGCCGCGCGACTTCGTCTGGTACGTCGGCGGGACCTCGGGCTTGTAGTTCGTGCCGTAGGTGTCGACGACGAACTGCGCGCACTCCTCGGCCGCGGTCTTCGCGATCGAGAACGAGTCCGTGCGCATGTAGGTGATGAGACCGACGGGATCCTTCATGCCCAGGTCGACGCCTTCGTAGAGGGACTGCGCGACGCGCATCGTGCGCTCGGCGGCGAAGCCCATCTTCTGGGAGGCGGCCTGCTGCAGGGTGGACGTCGAGAACGGGGGCGGCGGGCGGCGGCGCACCTCTTTCTTCTCGACCTTGACCACCTTGAACGTTCCCTTCTGGACGATCTTCGAGACGGCGTCCATGTCCTCGGCGGTGCGCAAAGTCGTCGCCTTGACGCGGTACTGCTCCGAGAACAGGTCGTAGGTGCGCGTCGTCTCGACCTTCTCCTTCTTCCACAGGGAGAGCTTCGCGTCGAAGACGGGCGGGGCGCCGGCCTTCTCGAGCGCGGCGGTCAAGGTCCAGTAGCCGTCGGAGACGAACTCCTTGATCTCGTGCTCGCGCTCGGCGAGCAGGCGGACCGCGACGGACTGCACGCGGCCGGCGGAGAGGCCGGACTGGATCTTCGCCCAGAGCAGCGGCGAGAGCTTGTAGCCGACGAGGCGGTCGATGACGCGGCGCGCCTGCTGGGCGTGCACGAGGTTCTCGTCGATCTGGCGCGGCTCCTCGATGGCGGCCTTGATGGCCGTCGGCGTGATTTCGTGGAAGGTGATGCGCTTGACCTGGTCGGGCTTGAGCTTGAGCATGTCGACCAGGTGCCACGCGATGGACTCTCCCTCGCGGTCATGGTCGGTGGCGAGGTAGACGTACGCGGCCTTGCTGACGAGCGACTTGAACTCGGCCAGGATCTTCTTGGCGCGGGGCAAGACGACGTACTGCGGCTCGAAATTGTCCTCCACGTCGACGCCGATCTTGCGGACCGGGAGGTCGCGGACGTGGCCGAAGGAGGACTTCACGACGAAGTCGCTCTTAAGGAAGCGGGAAATCGTTCTTTCCTTGGCGGGAGACTCGACGACGAGCAGGCTCGGTCCCTTGCGGGTGTTCTTGCTCTCGGAGGGGGCGGCGGCCTTGGGAGCGGCTTTGGCGGCTGCTTTGGGCGCGGCCTTCGTTTTAGGGGCTTTTTTCTCGGCCTTATCGGCCGCGGGCTTTTTGGGCATAGAGTTGTCCGGGACGGGAAATAATCGCTTCCTTAATTTCCAGCCCGAACATTATAGAGGAAATACGCCCTGTGTCAAGCCCGGACAGCCGCACCAGATCATCTAAGGAGAGGGCCTCGCCGCCCAAAAGGGCCAAAATCCGGGCCTCTTCCGCCGTCGGGGGAGCCTTCGGGAGCGGGGGCGGCGGCTCGCCGCTCAAGGGCTCCGGAACGACCCCGGGCGGCAGGCCCGCCAGGACGTGCCCGATCTCGGTGGTCAACGTCGCGCCCTCCCCCAGCAGCCGGTGCGGGGCCTCGGACAGGGGCGAATCGGCGGGGCCGGGGACGGCCCACAGCTCGCGGCCCATCTCCCCCGCCAGGCGCGCGGTGATCAAGGAGCCCGAGCGGTGCCGGCCTTCGATGACGACGACGCCCCAGGAGAGACCGGCGACGATCCGGTTGCGGCGCGGGAACACCCACTCGACCGGCGCCTGCAGGGCCGGCATCTCGGACAGAACGGCGCCGCCGGACGCGACAATGCGCTCGGCCAGGCCCCGGTTCTCCGACGGATACACGCGGCCGAGGCCGGAGCCGAGCACCGCCCACGTGTCGCCGCCGGCGTCGAGGGCGGCCTCGTGGCACTCCGCGTCGATGCCGCGCGCCAGGCCCGAGACGACGGTCAGGCCCGCGCGCGCGCCGGCGCCGGCGAGACGCTTGGCGTTGCGCGAGCCGCACGCCGACGGGAAGCGCGAGCCGACGAAGGCCACCGGCGGGCGGGCGCCCAGCTTGCCGCGGACGGTGAGCACGAGAGGCGGATCGTAGATGCTCTCGAGAAGCTGCGGGTAGTCCTCGTCGCCGCGGAGCATGAGCCGCGCGCCGAGGTCCTCGACGCGCCGCTCTTCGGCCTCGGGATCGAACGCCGTCGTCGCGGCGTGCCAGGGAAGGACGCGCTCGAGCTCGACGCCGAGGGCCGCGGCCCAGTCCGCGGGCGTCGCGCGCGCGAGATTATCGGGGCCGAGCGCGTCGAGAAGCTCTTTGGCGCGCAGCGGAGGCGTGAGCCCGGCGTTGAGGCGGACGGCCCACGACTGGCGAGGCGACCAGGACACGGCTCAGAGCAGCTCCTCGTTGAACGGCTTGCGGACCAACGGCAACGGCGGCTTGGAAGGCGACGACGAACGAACGGAACGGAATTCGGATGCGGCGGCGGGCCTAGCGGGGAGCACGGAATTGAGAAGGGACGAAATCCTGGCAAGCACGGCCGGATTCGACTGGAGAACTTTCCATTCCGACGGCAGACGGCCCGCCGAAACGGACAACTCGACCGGATCCATCTCGAGAGCGACGGCGAGACGGTGAAGGACCTCATCCTCCGACGGAGGATTGCGCTTGCCGGCGAGGACCTTCGACAGGAACGACGGGTCGATCTTCGCGAGGCGGCAGAGCTCGCGCAGGCCGAGGCCGCGGCGCTCCATCGCGCCGGAGACGAGACGGGAGAAAGGGGCGCTCATTTGAATTTCACGACCTCCAGGCGCTGCTCGGCCATCCGGATCTTCTTGTCGTTGGGATAGTCGGCGACGAAGCGCTCGAGCGACTGGCGCGCGAGCGGCCAGTCCCGCGTCTCCTGCGCGACCTCCGAGAGGCGGAACAGGGCCGGCGCGACGTACGTTCCCGTCGAGTAGTCGTTGACGAGCGTGCTCAGCACTTCCTTCGACTTCTCGAAGTCCGTGCGCTGGTAGTAGACGAGGCCGACGTAGTACATGATGCGCTGCGACTGCGGGTCGTACTCGTGGGTCTTCGCGTACGTGTACGTGTCGTGGAAGTTGTAGCGCGAGCTCGCGTACCAATAGACGCCGTAGAGGACGGCGGCGACGATCAGAAATTTCTTCATGATGCTTTCTCCAGTTGAGCGCGCAGGCGGTCGAGACCGCGCAGGCGTGCCGCCTCGTGAACGTGCTCGGCGCGCACCTCGACGCGACCGGCGAGATCGGCGACGGTGCGGGCGACGCGCAGCACGCGGTCGAGCGCGCGCGCCGACAACGGCGAGAGCTTCTCGACGCCCGCGAGCGCGTCCATCGCGGCGGGCGTCACGCGCGAGCGGCGGCGGAACTCCGACGGCGAGACGAACGCGTTGAGGCCGGCCGGGCCCTTCCCCCACCGCGCGGCCTGGCGCTCGCGGGCGGCGGCGACGCGCGCGCGGACGGTCTCCGAGCTCTCCCCTCGCGGCTGCGTCCGCGCCCAGTCCTCGAACGCGACGGGCGGCAGCTCGATCTGAAGGTCGACGCGGTCGATCAGCGGGCCGGAGAGCCGCGCGAGGTACGCCTTCACGCTCAGCGGCGGGCAGACGCATTCCTTGCGCGGGTGGCCGCGCCAGCCGCACGGGCACGGGTTGGCCGCCGCGACGA
>CAYVFO010000174.1:0-5096 GCA_964450975.1 uncultured Elusimicrobia bacterium
GAGACGAGCGAGGCGAGCGAGACGAGGACCGCCTTCCAGCGCGGCAGCTCGGAGGAGTAGTCGAGCAAAGACGCGCCGCTCCAATAGACGACGGAGAGCAGCAGAAAGCCCGAGATCCAGGTGAGCATCGCCTCCCACTTGAACCAGTGCAGCACGCGCGGCATGATCTCCGGCCACTTCTGCTTCTCGACGAGGTAGAAGCCGCCGCCGTGCACCATCCAGAGCTCGCCCGCGATGTTCGGCTTCTCCTTCGGGTTCTTCGGCGGCTCGAAGGCCTTCTCCATCCAGTTGAACAGGTACGTCTGGCCGATCCACATGATGCCCGTGATCGCGTGCGTCCAACGCAGGATCAGGCTGATCCACTCGTGCAGGTCGCTCATCAGAATTCGTCCTTGGGGTCGGTTTTGGCGAGAATCAAAAGGTAGTCCGCGAGCGCGTCGAGCTCTCCGTCGTCGAGCGCGCCTTCCCAGCCGGGCATGTCGACCTCGGCGGGAGGCCCGTCGTGGACCTCGGGCACGACGCCCCGGCGGAGCTTCGCGATCAGCTCGGTCTTGGTGTAGGTGCTCATCAGGGGCGCCAGCGCGGGGATGACGCCGCCGTGCGCGTTCGGATTGGGATGGCCGCCGCTTCCGGCGGGACCGTGGCAGGCGACGCAGCCGGCGCGCGAGTAGATCATCCGCCCGCGCGCGGTCCCCGCCTTCTCGTGCCAAGGCTTGCGCGTCCACGCCTGGCCTTTCTGCGCGGACAAAAACGCGGCGAGCGCGCCGCGGTCGCCGACGGTCAGGCCCTGCTCGGGCATCTTCGTTCCCGGCTTGAACGCGCGCGGGCTGTGCAGCCACTTGAGGAGCCACGCCTTCGGACGCCTGTGTCCGACCATGGTCAGGTCGGGCCCCGCGTTCCCCCCGCGCGCGCCCAGCTTGTGGCACGAGCGGCAGCCGTGCGACTCGAAGAGGGCGGCGGGTTCGGCCGCGAAGGACGGCGCGGCGAGCACAGCGAGCGCGAGCGTCAGGGCACGCATGCGCCATTCTATCATTGATACGATCTTCGCCGTGGATACTCCCGTTTTGCGCACCCCGCGCCTCGTCCTGCGGCCCTACACGGAGGCCGACCGCGCGTTCTCGGTCGCGTTCTTCGGGCTCGACGAGGTGTTCCGCTGGTCCTCCGGCGGCGCGCTCGCGCCGGACGCCGCGAACGCGCTCTTCGACAAGGTCTTTCCTATTTATAGAGAGGGCCGGTTCTCGATCTGGCTCGTCGAGGAGAACGGACGGCCCGTCGGCCACGCCGAGCTCAAGCCCCGGAAGGGCGAGGACGGGCTCGAGCTCGTCTACTTCCTCGCGCCGGAGGCGCAGGGACGCGGGCTCGGAACCGAGCTGGTGGCGGCGCTCGTCGCGCGCGGGGCGGGCCGCCTCATGGCGACCGTCCACCCGGACAACGAGCACTCGATGAAAGTGCTGCGCAAGGCCGGGTTCCGCGAGTACAAGCGGGAGACGCACGAGGACGGGACGACGGTCTTCTTCGAGCGCGTCTAGCGGCCGGCGATCAGCCGGAGGACTTCCGCGACGCTCCACGCCTGCGAGCGCGTGCCGCCGGGGTTCTGGACGGGGCCCGCGGAGGCGAAGATCCTCGCGAGCGCCTCGGGGTCGTCGAGCGAGAAGGCCGCGAGCGCGGGATCGACGGCGCCGCCGTCGAACACTTCGGGCAAGGAGCCTTCGGGCCGCCCGGCGAGCGTCTCGACGAGCGGCGTGATCAAGGAGCGCGTCTCGGCGCGGATCGCGTCGTCGGCCCAGCCCATGTCGCGGCGGACCTGCGCGAGCGCCTCGGCGTAGGCGCCGATGAGCCACGGCCAGACCGTGCCCTGATGGTAGGCCTGATCCTTCTCGAGCGGCGGCTTCGACGTCTCGTAGACGGCGCGGTAGTGGCTGTCCCGCGGCGAGAGCGTGCGCATGCCCTTGCGCGTGAGCAGGTCGCGCGTGGCCGCGAGCACGACCGCGGCGCGGCGCTCGGGGCTCAGGAGGTCGCCGCCGCGCGAGACCGCGAAGAGCATGTTCGGGCGGATCGCGCCGCCGTGAGCGTCGCCCTCGATCACGTCGTAGAGCGCGCCGCCGGTCCCGCCCCAGGCGGCCTTGTTGTCCTCGGTCTCGAACCAGAACTTCGCGTTGAAGCTCTCCTTGACCTTGTCGGCGAGCGCATTGCGGGCCGCGGCGGCCGCGGCGTCGCCGGCGCGCGCCTCGAGCGCGGCCAGGAAGCGGAGGTTCGCGTACCAGAGCGCGTTGATCTCGACGGCTTTGCCGTTTCTCGGCGTGACGGGCTTGTCCCGGCCCTCGGGATCGGCGTCCATCCAGGTCGACTGCGCGGGCGTGATCACGAGGCCGTCGGCGTCCATGAAGATCTTGTTCGAGCGGCCGTAGCGCTCGTAGCTCGTGCCCTTCTCGTAGGCCGCGATCACGCGGCGGACGACGCCGGCGTTCGCGTCGACGAACGCCCAGTCGCCGGTCGCGTCCGCGTAGCTCTTCAGCGCCTGCACGAACCACATCGAGCCGTCGGCCGTGTTGTACTCGGAATGAGCGCCGTCGATGCGGTTGGGGATCAGCCCGCCCTTCTCGAGCGCGGCGAAGCGGGCGAGGACGGCCTTCGCGTCGGCGTGGCGGCCCGTCGAGAGCAGCAGGCCGGGCAGGGAGACGAAGGTGTCGCGGCCCCACTCCTCGAGGAACCAGTCCATGCTCGCGGCCCAGATCTTCACGGTCGTCCCGTCGCGCTTGACGAACTCGGCGGCGGCGGCGGTGAACGCGGCGAGAACGGCGCCGGCGGCGTTCCAGACCGAGCCGCCCGCGGCGGCCTTGAGCGCGCGCAGCTGCGGACGCGAGTCGCGCGAGGCGCGCGACGCGTAGTCCGCGTCGGAGGGCAGCGGGATGCGGTAGCGCCACAGCGACGCGCCGTTCTCCATCCTCTTCACGGGAACGGGATCGCGCCACTCGTCGCCGAGCGTGTGCGCGACGAACTTGGCGTTGGCGCCCGAGTGGCCCTCGGCGCGCGCGGCGAGCCAGCGCGCCATGAAGTCCGAGCCGCGCGGGTCGTCGTGCGAGCTCACCTTCTTCCAGTCGCCGCCGACGGTGACGAAGCCGTGCTTGCGCGCGTCTCCGTCCTTGCCCTCGAAGGCCTCGGCGAGCGGAAACGCCGAGCGCGAGCGGAGGACCGCGCCGAGCGCCGCGACGAAAGGCTCGCCCGGCTCGTCGCCGCTCGCGAGCTGGCCGTTGCCGAAGTTGTAGGCGAAGTGGAGCGCGTCGGCGCGGGCGCCGTCGAAGCCGAACGCGAGCCAGTGGCGGTACGGGTCGAGCGCGGCGGCGTACCCGTCCTCGGCGAGCGCGGACCAGCGCCAGAGCGCGAGCTCCTTCCAGTCCTCATTGAGCCACGCGTTGACGATGCCCGGGTTGCGCGTCTTGAGGTCGGCGAAGAGGCGCGGACGCTTCCAGGCGTCCACGGAGCTCTTCGCGCGGAACATCGGGACGTCGAAGAGGAGCTTGCCGCCCGCGTCGTGGACCTCGCCCATGGCGGCGCGCAGCTGGCCGTAGGCGAGCCACTGCGACCAGCGCCGCAGCGCGACGAGGCCGGCGAAGCGCTTGTCGGCGCGCGCGCCGAGCTCGTCCTCGGGCGTCCACTCGAGCGACGGCTTGCCGATCAGCTCGGCCAAGGCCATGTACTCGGCGTACTCGACGAGCCACGACGCGTTCTTCCCGGCCCACGCCGAGAACTCCCGGGCGCGGTCGGTCTCGCCCGCGGCGAGGAAGGCCTTGTAGGCGGCCGCCGCGAGCTTGCGCTCGCGCGCGCGCACCGCGGCGTGATCGACGGCCGCCGCGGGAGCCGCGGCGACGGGGCCGGCCTCGGGCACGAGCGTCCAGTCGATCTGCTCCTCGGCGAGCGCGTACAGGCTCACCGGGGCGTACGGGCTCTCGCCCAGGATCGCGAAGTGCGGCAGCAGGAGCACCGCGTCCACGCCCTGCGGCGCGAGCGACTCGCGGTAGTAGCGGCCGAGGTCCGAGTACTTGCCGATGCCCGGGTCGCCGCTCTCGCGGCGGAGCGAGGAGAGCGGGACGGTGACGGCCGAGCGAGTCGCCTTCGGATCCTTCCACCACGCGCCGCCGTCGGCGGCGGGAACGGGCCGCGCGGCTTTCTCCGCCAACGAGACGGCGGTCGAGTGGGCGGACGAGACCGCGAGTGACGACGCGAACGCGGCGCGCAGGACGCGCGAGAGCCAATTGCGGCGCGGCGCCTCCTTCGGGGCCTGCGGCGGGGCGACGCGCTCGCGCGCCTCGTCTGCGAGCGCCTTGGCCTCGCGCTCGAGCGCCGCGGGATCGTGCAGGCGCGCGCGCAGCAGGTCGAGAGCCTTCTCGACGGAGTCGAAGAGGCCCGCGCCGACCTCGTGCGCGGCGTAAGTCGGCAGCGGCGTCGCCGCGCGCTTGACGAGCGAGGAGAGATAAAGGAACCAGCCGTCGGGCAGAGGGCGACCGGCCGCGGCCATGCCGTCGGCGAGCGCCTTCGCGAGCTCCGCGAGCTTCGCGGCGCTGCGCTCGGCGGCCGCGGCGGTGCCGAGGGCGCCCTCGACGCCTTCCTGGCCGGGCTGCAGATCGTCCACGAGGTCGGTCCACGACAGGCGCGGCGACTCGGGCGTGCCGCGCGACGAGTAGAACTGGAGGCCGGCGCGGCTCGCGGCCGCGACGATCGCGGCGAGCGCGCCGCCGGGGCCCGCGATCGTGCCGGGCTTCGGGCCCGCGTTGCCCGCGCCGACGACGACGCCGATTCCGGAGGCGACGAGCTTGTCGACGAGGTCGGAGAGCGCTCCGCGGCGCGGCATCGCCGAGCCGAGCGAGAGCGAGACGATCACGGGCGCCTTGCCCTTCGCGGCCGCGGCGAGGCTCTCGAGCAGCGCCATCACGCGCGCCTCGGAGACGCCGCCCGCCGCGCGCACGCGCACGTGCGAGAGGTCCGCGCCTTCCGGGATCGCGGGCACGGACTCGCCGTCGCCGAGATCGAGCGTCGTCCCGGCGCCGGGCTCGGCGGTCTTCGAGAGCGGGTAGAGCGGCGCCGGGACGACGCTCGAT
>CAYVFO010000175.1:0-3731 GCA_964450975.1 uncultured Elusimicrobia bacterium
CCTTGTAGCCGCCCGCCGCGAAGGCGCTCTCGCCGCCCTTCACGAGCAGCGCGCCGCCGCCCGCGACGAAGCGCCGGAGCGCGTCGAGATGCTGAGGCGGCAGGCGGAAGCGCGCCGCCGAGAAGTTCTCGAGGACGAAGAGGTCGAATTTCGGGAGCGCGCGGCCGAAGATCTCGTCGACCGGGAACGGGATCAGCGAGAGCTCGCGGTCGGGCGCGGGGGAGGGGTTCTCGGGGTTCCGGAGGATCACGAACGAGACGAGCTCGTGGTTCGGATCGGCCTTGAGGAACTCGCGCAGCGCGGAGTACTCGGCGCTCGGCCGGCCGGCCAGATACATGATGCGGTACTTCTGGCGGACGGTCTCGACGCGGAACTCCCGCGTGCGCTCGCGTCCGCCGCCTGAGGCCGCGAGACGCATGCGCGCGGTGCCGAGGCGGTCCGCGGGCGCCGTGAAGCTCGCCGGAAACGTCTCGAGGTCCGACGCGACGCGGCGGCGCGTCCGCGCGACCTCGAGCCAGCCGCCGGCCGCGGCCTCGTCCGCGCGGGACAGGACGACCGAGACGTCCTTGCCGCCGAGGCCGGACGCCTCGATCTGCGCCTCGACGGGGATCGTTCCGTGCAGGAAGGCGAAGTCGGGCGCCTTGAGGTCGACGAACGCCGCCCCGGTCTCGCGCTTCGTCGGGCCGGCGCCGAGGAGGTCGACCGGCGCCCCGAGCGAGGCGAGCGCGCGCCCCAAGTCGCCGCCGCCCTCGGCGACGCCGTCGGTGATCAGCCAGACGCGCGCGGGCGGCGAGCCCGCGGAGGCCGCGTCGGGGAGGGACTCGTCGGGCTTGAACGGACCGTCGGAGACGCCGGCCTTCGCGAGCGCCGGAATGCCGGAAACGGGGACCGCGCGGTCGGCGACGAGCGCCATGGAGACGTCGGCCTTGCTCTCGATCTGCGCGGAGTGCCGCGATAGCCACGCGCGCGCCTGCTCGAGACGCGTCGCCGCGCCCGGCGCCTTCGACTTCATCGAGTGGCCGTTGTCGACGAGAACGAGCAGTCGCGGCTTGGCGAGCAGGCCCTCGCGCGAGAGCACGGCCGGCCTGATGACCGCGAGCGCCAGCGCCAGCGCCGCGAGGCCGCGCAGCGCCAGGAGCGCCGCGCCCGCGGGGCTTCGGCGCGCGTGCCAGACGAACGCCGCCGCGACCGCGGCGGCCGCGGCCCACGCCCAAGCCCCCGAGCCGCCCTCGAGCCCCCAGCTCACGGCGCGCCGCGCAGCTTGTCGAGGATCGCGGCCTGGTGGACCGCGTCGGACTTGTAGGAGCCGGTGAGCGAGTACATCACGACGTTGAGCGTCATGCGCTTGGCGAGCTCGCGCTGAGCCTCGCCGCCGGGGACGCACGCCTTCAGCGGCTTGCCGAGCGCGTCCTTCGCCCACGCGCCGAGCGCGTCGTCGCGCGTGTAGAGGACGGCGACGCGGCCCGCCCACTCGACGCCCTCGGCCGCGCCGTGCACGCGCGCGCGTCCCGCGGGGCCGCGCAGGAGGAAGAAGGTCCGGTAGAGGACGTGGTCCGCAGGGAGGGGCTTGAGCTCGGCGTCGGGGAGCACCCGCGGCAGCTCGCGCCGGACCCAGCGGTCGAACGCCGCGGGGGGCCCGCCGCTCGAGTCCTCGATCCAGAGAAAGCCGCCGCCCGATACGAACTGCCGGAGGCGCCGGAGCTCGTCGTCGCGCAGCTCGGGCGGAGCGGCGGCCCCCGCGAGATACAGGAACGGCGAGGAGAACAGCGCGGGATCCTTGAGCGCGATCGCCCTGCGCTCGGGCGCCGCGCGCACGCTCGTGACCTCGGCGAGCCAGGAGGAGACGGCGGCGGGCGCGTCGGGGTAGGGATCCCAGTCCTCGCCGTGCTTCACTTGAGTCCAGATGAATCTGTCGCCCTGCTGGGCCATGGCGCCCGGCGCGACGAGCAGCAGAAGCGCCAAGGCCCGCGTCACGACCTCGCCCGCGCCCTTCGCGCTCGCCGACTTGCGCGCGGCCGAGGAGGGGAGCGCCAGCATCAGCTCGACGAGGAGCATGAGCGCGGCGAGCGCGAGGAACAACCCCGACAGGTCCTCGCCGTACACGGAGTCGAGGAAGGTCTCCGTGAGGCTCTCGGGCTTGGCGGGCCGCCACGGCGGAGCGGCGAGCTGGGAGAGGTCGCTCTCGCCGCGCGAGCGGTCGAGATCGACGGCGTAGGCGACGCGGCGGCCGCCCGGCTCCTCGAACGCGTAGAGCCCGGGCGCGGAGGCCTCGGTCAGGACGGCGCGGCGGCCGGCGACCGTGAGCGTCGTGCGGCGGCCGTCGGGACCGGCGACGACGACGCGGTCGGGAGCGGGCTCTCCCGGCGCCCAGGAGCGCGCGAGCGGCTCGCCGACCTTCGCGCGGCGGGCCGCGTCGGCGGCGCCCTCCGGGATCGTGAGCGCGAGGCAGCCGCGCGCCCAGGGGACGAACAGAGGCTTGAGGCCGAGGTTCGACCACGCCGCGTCGAGCGGCGCGCCCCACACGACGGCGCGCCCGCGTCCGACGGAGCCGGCGACGAGCAGCGGAGACCCGTCCGCGTCCGAGGCCCACGTCTCCGAGCCGGGCGCGGGCTCGAGGATGAAGCGCCGGGAGATCGTCACTCGCTGGAGCTCGAGCTCGTCCCAGCCGGCCGTCGCCTCGCCCTCGCGCGCGGCGCGCACGCCGCGCGGCGAGCCGGGCTCGAGAGGCGCCCCGACGCGCGCGGGCAGCCACGTCAGCGCGGCGAGCTCGGCGGGCGCGGCGCGCGCCCCCGGGATGAGCCACACGCCGCCGCCGCGCGCGGCGAACGCGCCGAGCGCCGCGCCGAGCGCGGGCGAAGGCCGCGTCGCGTCCGGGAGGACGATCGCTCCGTAGCGCGAGAGGTCGGCCTCGCTCCAGCGCGCGGCCTCGAGGAAGTCGGCCTCGCGGCCGGCGAGCGTCTCGCGCGCGCCGCCGAAGAGCTCGCGCAGAAACCAGCCCGCGCGTCCGGCCCGGTAGAACGACGGATCGGAGTGGAGCACGAGCACGCGGGGCGCCGGCCGGTGAGAGACGGAGAAAAACGCCTCGTCGTCGGCGGTCAGGGCGTCGGCGCGCGCCGCGACGCGACCCGCCCACGCCGGAGCGGTCGGATCGTCGGGCGGAGGCAGCGCGAGCGCGGCGCGGCCTTCTCCGCCCGCGGAGGCGGACGCCGACGCCGAGCCCGCGCGGCGCTCTCCGACCCACAAATCGAGCGGCGACGCCGCGGACGCCCCGTGCGCCGCGTACCGGACGTCGAGGCGCGGCGCGCGCGCGCTCGAGCCCGCCGCCGGTCCCGCGACGGAAACCGATGCGTTCGGCAGAGAGGGGAACTGCAGGCCGAGGACCGCCGCGCCGTCGGCGGGGGCGGGCGCGGCGCCGCGGAGCGACGACGTGGTCCCGTCTCCGAGCACCACGGCGGCGCGGCGGCGCCCGGCCGGCGAGACGGCGAGGAGGTCGCGAGCCGCGGAGAGCGCCGCGCCCGCGTCGGTTCCGCGCCAGCCCGGGCGCGCGGCCGTCAGCGCGGCGTCGGCCGACCTGGCGTCGCCCCAGGCGAGCGGCGCGCGGAGCTTCTCGTCGAACACGCCGACCGCGACCCGGTCGCCCGCGGCGAGGCGCTTGAGCAGGCGGCGCCCGGCGTCGCGCGCCTCCTCGAAGCGCTCGCGCGCGCCGTCGCGCGCGCGCGTCGAGTACGACG
>CAYVFO010000175.1:3741-5041 GCA_964450975.1 uncultured Elusimicrobia bacterium
GCGCGGCGGCCGCGTCGCCGCGCCGCGCGGGCGCCGCCGCGGCCAGCGCCAGCGCGGCGAGCAGGAGGCAGCGCGACGCGAGCAGCAGGCGCTCCCGCAGCCGCGCCTTCGGACGCGCGCGCGCGTCGACGGACTTGAGGAGCGTGAGATCGGAGAACGGAATCCGGCGCGCCGCGCGCCGCGAGATCAGGTGCAGCGCGACCGGAAGCGCCGCGAGCGGCAGCGCCCACAGCGCGGCGGGGAATCCGAAACTCATCTGGCGAGGAGGCGCCCGAGCGCCGCCTCCCACGGAGCGCCGGAGTCGGCGACGGCGTAGGCGACGCCCGCGCGGCGGAACGAGCCCGCGTACGCCTCCTCCTGCCGGGCGAAGGCGGCCCGGTAGGCGGGAGCCGCCTCGCGGGCGTCCACGAACAGCGGCTCGCCGCCCTCGAGTCCCTCGACGAGCACCGGCCCCTCGTAGGGGAAGTCGCGCTCGTCGGGATCGACGACGCGCAGCACGAGCAGCTCGTGGCGGCGCGCGACGAGCCCGCGCGCGGCCTTGAGCGCGGACGCGGTGTCTCCCATGAGGTCGGAGATCAGGACGACGAGCCCGCGGCGCGGCAACGCCTCCGCGGCCGCGTCGATCGCCTTCGCCAGGTCGGTCTCGCCCGAGGCCTCGACCTCGGTCAGCGCGTCGTCGAACGCCGCGAGGTGCGCGGGGCCCGCGCGCGGGGGGAGGGCGAGAGCGGCGCCCGTCCCGAACGAGACGAGGCCGGCCTCGTCGCCCTGGCCGAGAGCGAGCCACGCGACGCCCGCGGCCGCGCGGCGCGCGACGTCGAGCTTCGAGGGGCGCCCCTCTCCGGCGTACGCCATCGAGCCGGAGCGGTCGAGGAGGACGAACACGGGGATGCGGTCCTCGGCGCGGTACTCCCTCACATAGTAGCGGTCGAGGCGCGCGTAGGCCTTCCAGTCTATGCCCCGCGCCTCGTCGCCGGGCGCGTACGGCCGGTGCTGCGCGAAGTCGCGCGAGTGTCCGCGCGAGAGCATCCGATGCCTGCCTGGCGCGGCGCCTCCGCCGGAGGCGCGGCGCGGCACGAGGCTCAGCGCCTTGAGGCGGGCCTGCGAGGCGGGATCAAGCCAGCGCATCGAGGAGTTTCCCGATCAAGTCGTCGGGACTTACCCCCTCGGCCTCGGCCTGGTAGTTCAGCACGAGGCGGTGCCGGAGGACCGGCTTGGCGACGCGAACGAGGTCCTCCGCCGCGGGGGCGAGGCGTCCCTCGAGCAAGGCGCGCGCCTTGGCGCCGAGCACGAGCGCCTGGCT
>CAYVFO010000176.1:0-4989 GCA_964450975.1 uncultured Elusimicrobia bacterium
CTTCATCAGTTCGGGCCACATCTTGCGCGCCCGCTCCTCGATGCGCGCGCGCGAGGTCGCGGCGGGCAGCTCCAGGCGCAGGATGAACTCGGCCGCGACGCCGCCGCCTCTCCCCTCGCGCCAGTGCTTCGAGATGGGCTTGCCGGTGAGCTCGAGGACCTCGAGCGCGCGCATGACGCGCTGGAGGTTCGCGGGCGGGATCGCCTCGGCGGCGGCCGGATCGGCCTTCGCGAGGCGCGCGTGCAGGGTCTCGCGGCCGTTCGTCTCGGCCTCGTCGCGCAGCTTGGCGCGGATCGCCTCGTCGCGCGGCGGCAAAGGCGAGAGGCCCTCGAGCAGAGCGCGCAGATAAAGGCCCGTGCCGCCGACCACGATCGCGCGCTTGCCGCGCGCGTGGATGCCCGCGACGGCGGCGGAGGCTTCCTTCGCCCAGCGGGCGGCGTCGTAGACTTCGACGGGATCGGCGCAGTCGAGCAGCCAGTGGCGGATCTTCGCGCGCTGCTCCGCCGTGGGCTTGGCGGTCGCCGCGTCGAGGCGGCGGTAGATCTGGCGGGAGTCGGCGGAGACGATCTCGCCGTCGAGCTTCTCGGCCAGCGCGATCGCGAGGTCGGTCTTTCCCGACGCCGTCGGACCGGCCAGGACGAGCAAGGCTACTTCTTGCGCGACTTCGCTTTGCCCGAGAACAGCGAGTGGAACGGGCAGTCCGAGCCGCACGCGTCGGGCAGTCCGAGCGAGACGCGCGTCTGGCAGTCGGCGCTGTCCTCGGCCATCTTCTCGATCTGCTTCTGCGCCTCGCGGGGGATCTTCTTGAAGCTCAGGCCGACGCTGTAGGTCTCGCCCTTCTGGTGCACGCGCACCACGGACGCCTCGATCGGAACGCCCTCGAGGCCGGGGATGGAGAGCGTCATCTGGAAGCTCTTCGTGTGGGGCGGCTCGACGAACATGAGCAGCGAGATGCCGCCGGCGGAGAGGTCGGTCATGATCGCGGGCTGCTTCTTGCCGTCGTTGACGCCGCCGTCCATCTCGAGGGTGATCGGCTCGACCATGCCCTCGACGACGCTGAAGCGGCGGTGCTTGCGGCGCTCGGCCCCGGTCTTCTTCTCGCTCATATCTCCCCTTTCAAGACCCTCTTGCCCGTCGAGGCGATCCTCACCGGGACCAGCCTTCCCGCCGTGCCTTCGTCCTTCCATGAAACCTTGAATCCGTCCCGCGTTCGGCCGAAGCCGCCACGCTCGTCCAAAATCTCGACCGTCTTCCCCACCCGCGCTTCGAGCGCGTCTTCCGTCAGCTTGTCGCAGACGGCGTTGAGCCGCTGCAGCCGATCTTCCTTCACGTCGGCCGGGACGTCGTCCGCCATTCCCGCGGCTTCCGTCCCTTCCCGCGGCGAGTACTTGAACGTATACGACCACGACGGCTTGAGTTCGGCGACCGTATCCAGAGTCCGCTGGAAATCTTCTTCGGTCTCCGACGGGAATCCTACGATAATGTCAGTGGATACTTCAACGCGCGGCGAAGCCGCGCGAAGCCGTTTTGCCGTTTCGAGAAAGCCGTGCGACGAGTAATTTCTCTTCATCGCTTTGAGGAGCCGGTCCGACCCGGACTGCAGAGGCAGATGCACCTGCTCGACCAGCTTCGGATTCGTCGCGTGCTGCTCGATCAAAGCGTCGTTGAAGTAATACGGATGCGGACTTTCATACCGGATTCGTTCAAGCCCTTCGATCGTGGAAAGCCGCGCCAGCAATTGGGCGAAAGCGACGTTGCCGTTTCCGTCCGTGCCGTGCCAGCTGTTCACCGTCTGCCCCAGCAAAGTGATCTCACGCGCTCCGAGCGCCGTCTTCGCCCGCGCCTCGGCCATGATCGTGTCGTACGGTCTGTAGAGTTCCCGTCCTCTCACGTGCGGCACGATGCAGTACGAGCACGAGTAATTGCACCCGCGCATGATCGTCAGGAACGCGGAGTACGGGGACTGCCAGCCCGTTGGATCGAGGCGTTCGTCGCTCGTTCCGAAAGATTCTTTATTTTCGGCCAGCGCGTCGAACCGCGCGCCGAGCGCCTCTTCCACGATCTTCGGATAATCCTCGATCGACTTGGCGCCGACCACGAGGTCCACGTACGGGAAGCGCTTCTGGATCCAAGGCCCGAGCCGCTCGGCCGCGCAGCCCGCGACGATGAGCACGCGCTCCGGCCGCTCGTCCTTCCACTCGCGCAGGCGGCCGATGAGCGACACGGCCTTGTCCTCGGCGTGCTGGCGCACGGTGCAGGTGTTGAGGACGATCGCGTCGGCGTCCTTCGGCTCGCCGACCGCCGTGAAGCCGCGGCCCTTCAGCGGCGCGGCGAGCTCCTCGCCGTCGGCGACGGACATCTGGCAGCCGAAGGTGACGACGTGGAGCTTCATGTTACTTGCGGCGCTTCTTCTTGGAGGGCTTGGTTTGGTCCATGCCCTGCCGGCGGCCGGGGCCGATCTCGATGAGCGTGTGCGTCGCCTGGATGACCTGGCGGCGCGCCTCGGGGTCGAGCGGACCGAGCGCCATGATGACCTTCTCGAGAGCCTTGAGCGTCTTGGGGTCGGGCTTGCGCATCGCTCCTCCTAAATCTTGATCTTGCCCTGCACGACGCGGAAATGGACGACGCGCATCTCTTCGTCCTCGCGGATCTTGCGCCCGTTGGCGAAGTCCATCTTGTCCTTGAGCTCGGCCAAGGTCACGCCCTCGCGCCGGGCCAGGTCCTCGTCGAAGGAGCCGTAGGTGCGCAGCTCGACGAGAGTGACGACCATCGCGGCGCGCACGTTGCCGTGCTTGTCGACGAGCGCGAGCTCGTCGCCGGCCTTGAGGTCGGCGTCTTCGGGGTCGTAGGCGGGACAGGCGGTGGCCGTTTTGCGGCCCGCCAGGATCGCCTGAATCATCGCCTCGCCGAGGCCGTTGTCGCCGTACCAGCCGAAGCGGAAACGCTTAGCGCTCACCGTCGAGAATTATAACAATTGTCCCTTCCCTAACGACACATGTGGAAGGGACACTTCCTCGCCTTAGGGCTCGGTCGCCGACTATCGGGCTTTTTTGGCGCAGTCGCGGCACAATCCGAACACCTCGTGCCGGTGGTACTTGGTGACGAAGCCGACCTTCCGGCAGGCGGCTTCCTGGATCTTCTCGAGCTCGGGCCAGGCGACTTCCTGGATGAGGCCGCACTCGACGCAGATGAGGTGGTCGTGGTGCGGCCGGTCGAGCTCGACCTCGAAGCGCGAGGTGCCGTCGCGCCCCACGACGGGCGAGACGAGGCCGCACTCCTGGAGCATCTTGAGCGTGCGGAAGACGGTCGCGCGCCCCACGCCGTGCGAGCGCAGCGCGTTGTAGATCTCATCCTGGGAGAGGTGGGTGTCGGCCTTGAGGAACTGATCGAGGATCAGTCGCCGCTGGCCGGTCAGCCGCAGACCGTTCTTGGCCAGGTGCTCCGTGAAGACCTTGGTGATCTTGTCGGCGTGCTTCTTGTCGTGCGCGCCTTCGAAGATGACAAGCTCTCTCATGACGATAGGGTATCAACCCCGACGGAGAGCGTCAAGCGAAACGAAGCTCAGCGAAGCGTGCGGACGCCGTCCGGTGCGTCTTCCGGCCCCCACCGTAAGGAGGCGCTGATGCGATGCGCGTAGCCGAGGCTGCCGTAAGGAACGAAGGCGTAGTCGACTCGGTAGTCCTTCTGGCGATATCCCGCGCCGGCGGTGACCCCGGGACCAGAATCGTGCTTGTTCGTGAAGCCGAGCCGGATCGGGAAAGAGTTGTTGAGAACGACCTCGCTTCCGAAGGCGACGGCGATACTCTCGCTTCTGACTTTGATCAAGTCTAGCGCGAACGTGCCCGCGTGCTTGTCGAACGGGAATTCGTAAGCCGCGCCGGCGCGGAGAGCGAGCGGGAGCGGCTCGGAGGCGCGCTGATATTTGACGTCGGGCCCGAGGTTCAGCAAAGCGGCGCCGATGCCGAGTCCTTTGACCGCGGCGACGCGCGAGTGGACGCCCAAGTCCAGGGCGAAGCCGCTGCGCGAATTCTGGTCGATGGTTTCCCGGATGAATTTAGCGCCGGCGCCGACCGCAAGGTCTCCCCATGCGCGGCCATAGCCTCCGCTCAAGGCGAGGTCGCTGAGCCCGGTCGAACCGAGCCCGGAGCCTCCGGGATTCGAGATGGTCGCTTTCTGGACACCGCCGAAGTTGAGGTAATTGACGCTTGCCCCCCATCCGCGTCTGAAGGCGATCGCCGCGTACTCCTGACTGATCCCTTCGTACGACGCACTGTGCATGAAGGTCGCTTCGTTCCGTCGAATTCTTCCGAGTCCCGCGGGGTTGTAGAGAAGCGCATTGGCATCCTGCGCCAGAGCCGTATAAGCCCCGGCAAGGCCGACGGCTCGCGCGTCGGCGTCGAGGCGAAGGAAGTCGAAAGGCTCCGCTCCCGTGCCGGCGCGCGCAGCGCTCGCCGCCAGTAGCGAGAAAGCTACGGAAGCGGCGCGCAGGGAAAGCTTCATCGGATGATCAGAAGCCTCTTCACGACGTCACGCGAGCCCGGGCTGCTGATGACCGCCAGGTAGCCGCCGGAAGCGACATCCTGGCCCGAATCATTTCGCGCGTCCCATTGAATTTTTCCGGCGGCATTGTCCGCGAAGAACCGCGCGACGCGCTTTCCGCTGAGCGTGTAGATCGTGATGGTGACGTTGCGCGGCAGCTGATCGAAAATGATTCCGGAATCCGGATTGCCGGCGGCATAAGAAACGCCTTCGTCGGGATTTCCGCCGTTCGGCTTGAACGGCATCGGATAGACGCGGACTCCGCTCAAGTCCGCGGCAGCCTGCCCGCCGAAAACGAGCGCGAAGATGCTGAAGTGGGTCGACTGCGCCGTGACCGTTCGATTCGTCTGATCCACGGTCGGCGCGCCGATGGCGCTCCATTGCCCGGTCGTCTCATCGAGCGAGAGAATGCCCAGGCCGGAAGCTCCGACCGTATTCTCAGGATAGCTC
>CAYVFO010000177.1:0-4967 GCA_964450975.1 uncultured Elusimicrobia bacterium
TCGTTCCGGGCGTCCTCCTCGCGCGCCGCGTCCCGGCCGACCGCTGGCGCCGCGCGCTCGCGTTCATGACCGGGATCTCGGCGCTGCAGCTCGCGACGCTCGCCGTCGAGTACCTGACCGTCGTGCCGCTGCGCTCCAGATCGGGCTTCATCGTCCTCGGCGCGGTCTCGACGCTCTGGCTCCTCGCGATCGCGGGCATGGTCCTGCGCCCCCTGCTCGGCATCTCGACGCCGCGCGCCGTCCTCGGCTTCTTCCTCGGCCTGCTCGTCAGCATCGTCGTCCCCGCGCTCGCGTTCGCGCTCGGCCTCATGCCGATGGAAGTGCTCAAGGTCGTGATCTATGTCTGAGACGTTTCCGCGCCGCTACGACGTGATCGTGGTCGGCGGCGGACATGCGGGCGTCGAGGCGGCTCTCGCTTCCTCTCGCATGGGCCGGAAGACTTTGCTGCTCACGCAGAACCTCGACACGATCGCGACGATGTCGTGCAACCCGTCGATCGGCGGGGTCGGCAAGGGACAGATGGTGCGCGAGCTCGACGCGCTCGGCGGCGAGATGGCCAAGGCCGCCGACCGCTCGTCGTACTTCTCGCAGACGCTCAATCTCTCGAAAGGCGCCGCTGTGCGCTCGCCGCGCGTCCAGTGCGACAAGGCCGCGTACCGCGCCGGACAGAAAGCCGCCGTCGAGGCGCAGGCGAATCTCGACCCCGTGCAGGACGAGGCGTGGGAGCTCTGGACGGAAGGCTCGCGCCTGCGCGGCGTGATCTCGAAGCGGGGGACGCGCTACGAAGCCGCGCGCGTCGTGCTCACCGCGGGCACGTTCCTCAACGGGCTCGCGCACGTCGGCCTCAAGACGCACGCCGCGGGCCGCGCGGGGGAGGCGCCCGCGCTGGGCCTGACCGCGTCGCTGCGCGCGCTCGGCCTCGAGACGGGCCGCCTCAAGACGGGCACGCCGCCGCGCCTGCACGCGCGCTCGATCGACTGGTCGAAGCTCGAGCGCCAGGACGGGGAGAATCCGCCGAAGCCCTTCTCGCACTTCACGGAGCGGATCGATTCGCCGCGACTGCCGAGCTGGATCGCCTACACGAACGCGGACGTCCACCGCGTCATCCGCGAAAACCTCTCGCGCTCTCCTCTGTTCTCGGGCGCGATCGAGGGCCTCGGGCCGCGCTACTGCCCGTCGATCGAGGACAAGGTCGTGAAGTTCCCGCACAAGGAGCGCCATCAGCTCTTCCTCGAGCCCGAGGGCCGCGCGACGAGCGAGATCTACGTCAACGGCCTCTCGACGAGCCTGCCCGAGGACGCGCAGCGCGCGCTCGTCGCCGCGATTCCGGGACTCGAGAACGCCTTGCTCACGCGCTGCGGCTACGCGATCGAGTACGACTTCTGCCCGCCGACGCAGCTCTCCGACTCGCTCGAGGCGCGCGCCGTTCCCGGCCTGCACCTCGCGGGGCAGATCAACGGCACGACCGGCTATGAAGAAGCCGCGGGGCAGGGCCTGCTCGCCGGAATCAACGCGGCGCTCGGCGTCCGCGGAGAGGAGCCGCTGCGCCTCGGCCGCGCGGAAGCCTATCTCGGCGTCATGATCGACGACCTCGTGACGAAGGGCGTCGACGAGCCGTACCGCATGTTCACGGCGCGCGCCGAGGCGCGCCTGTCGCTGCGCGCAGACGACGCCGACCTGCGCCTCATGGAGAGGGGCTTCGCGCTCGGCCTCGTGCCCGCGGCTTTGCGCGAGCGCTTCCTGCGCTACCGCGACCTCGTGACCCTCGGCGGGGAATCGGCCGACGACGCGATCACGCCCTGGACGATGGAGGCCGTCCGCGCCCAGCGCGAGATCCGCGCCTCCTACGAGCCCTACATCGCGCGCGAGCGCGCGTTCGCCGCGCGCGTCGAAGCCGCCGAGACGGTCGAGCTGCCCGCCTCGCTCGACTACGCGTCGCTCGGCGCGCTCACCAACGAGGCCCGACAGAAGCTCTCCCGCGCGCGCCCGCGCACGCTCGGGCAGGCCGGCCGCGTCCCCGGCGTCACGCCCGCGGACGTCCAGGTTCTCTGGGCCGCGTCGCGCCGATGAGCGCCGAGCCCCTCGACCGCCTCGCGTCCTTCGCCGCCGACAAAGGCGCGCCGCTCGACGCCGACGCGATCGGCCGCATCTCGGCGTACCTCAACTTCGTGCGCGAGAAGAACGCGACGACGAACCTCACCGCCGACGACGCGTGGGAGGACCTCGTCCTCAAGCACGCGGCCGACGGCGTCTTCGCGGCCGCGGCGCTCAAGCCGCTGCTCGGAGAGAAGCCGCGCATCTGCGACCTCGGCTCCGGCGGCGGCTTCATCGGCGTCGTCCTCAAGCTCGCGTGGCCCGACGCCCAGGTCACGCTCATGGAGTCCGTCGAGCGCAAATACCGCTTCCTCAACGCCGCCGCCTCGCGCTCGGGCGTCCCGGGGCTGCGCGTGCTGCACCGCCGCGCGGGCGACGGCCGTCCGCCGAGCGCCTACGAGAAGGACTTCGACTGCGTCGTCGAGCGCGCGCTCGCCCCGCTTCCCGAGGCCGTCAAGCTCGCGTTCCCGCTGCTCGCTCCGAAGGGGATTTTCGCGGCGTTCCAAACGGAGCCCGTCGACCCCGAGGAGCCGGCGCTGTCGAAGGCGCTTCACGCGGCGGGCGCGAGAGTGCTACAGTCTTGCCCTTACCGGCGCCCCTCCGAGACTCGGGAGCGGCGGCTGGAGATTTTCGCGCGGAAGGAGGACTGACCGATGCAGATGCTCAGCCGCTACTTCACCCCTTTCGCCCTCGTCCTGATTCTCTCCGCCGTCCATTTCGGCGAGCCCGAGGGCTCCGTCACGAAGATCGCGATCGGCATCCTCGTCGCCGACGTCGTCGCGAACTGGTGGGTCGGCAAGAACCAGTACCGCTGGGTCGCGTGGGCCGGCCGCTTCCGCCAGATCCAGGTCTGGCTCAACCTCGTCTGGGCGATCCCGCTGTTCTACCTGCTCTACCCGTACTGGGGCCCGATGTGGCTTTTGTTCGTCCTCGCTCCGACCGCCGCGGCCCTGACGACCTCGAAGCTCGAGACCGTCCTGTGCTCGCTCGCCGCCGCCGGGTCGATGATCGCGATCATCATGTCCCGCCAGCCGCTCGAGGGCCCGTTCCTCGGAATGGTCCTCTCGCACGCGGCGTTCATCGTCATCTTCTCGCTGTTCGTGCACAGCCTGGCCCAAACGGCCTTGCGCCTGCGCGACGCGGTTCGTCCCTAGATAAAGCGGGACGGAGGGGTTAAACTACCGGAATGGACGTCCTTTTACGCCTCCGGGTCCTCATCTGGGTCCTGGTCATCAGCCTTTGGGGCGTGATGGTCTACCAGTACCTGGGCGAGGAGGAGAAGGAGGCGGCCCAGATGAAGCGCGTGCGCCCGTACGGCGCGACGCCGAGGTCCGCGACGCCCTCCGTCGACGAGGCGGCGATCGCCGCCGCCGCGCGTCCGCTCGAGGGGGATCCCAACGCGCCGTCGCCCTCTCCGCCTCCCGTCGTTCCGCTGACGCCGGTCCCGTCCGTGCCCGCCGGCGAGCTGCCCGTGATCCCGTCCGGCGACTACGTCGGCGCCGCGCAGCCCAACGACGGACGCCGCCCGCCCGACGTCATCGCGCAGCCGCGCCCGCAGCCGCAGCAGGAAGAGCCGGAGCCCGAGCCGCGGCCGCAGCCCCGCCCGCGCCCGACGCGCGAGGACCGCACGGCGCCCGCCGAGATGCCGACGCCCGCGGGCTTCGTGAAATCCGTCTCCCGCCACTTCATCGTCTACGCCGAGCAGTACCCCGCGTCCGACCGCTTCATCGAGCTCATCGAGAACCTGCACAGCAACCTCATGCTCGACTTGGCTCCCTTCTCGCCGTGGGCGCGCGAGGAGCGCACGATGATCTTCCTCTTCAAGAACCAGGACACGTACCGCCGCGTGACCGGCCGCCCGTCGTGGTCGGGCGGCGCCTCCTCGGTGAGCAAGCGCAAGCTCTACGTCTACGAGAGCGAGGAGCTGCCCGGCATCGTCGCGCACGAGCTCACGCACATCTATTTCGACGGCTTCTTCCTCGACGGCACGACGGATCCGCTGTGGCTCTCCGAGGGCATGGCGACGCTCGTGCAGGTCGAGCGCGGACTCGCGGCGCCGAACTGGCTGCGCGAGAACCTCGCGCGCCTCGAGGCGGGGGAAGGCTTCCCGATCGAGAAGTTCACCGCGGTCACGACGACCGCCGGCTGGCCGGACGAGCGCGTGCGTCTGTGGTACGCGCAGGCCTACAGCCTCGTGCGCTTCCTGATCCGCACGCAGTACCGCTCCTCCTTCTATAAGTTCTCCGCGCACTTGCGCGACGGGCGTCCCGCGCCCGAAGCCTTGTACCGCGCGTACGGCGCGCCTTACACGCGCCTCAAGGCGCTCGAGCACGCGTGGCGCTACGAGCTCTCGCGCGCGCAGATGGCGAAGCTCGGCGCGCAGTAGCGCGAGAAAAATCCGCGAAGCGGTCCGCTGAAATCGGGGCAATTTTACCCCTGTTTCTCGACGAGAGCGCCGCGAGTCCAAAAATCGTCACTTGACAGAATCGGTGAGGTCCTCTATACTCACGGTCCCGGTGGGGAAAAGTGGTGAGAAATAACAACCGAGTGGGCGAAGGTGGGGAAAGATGGCCCTCCTGATCGGTCGTTACGATTACTCGCTCGACCCGAAAAACCGGCTCGCGATTCCGCCGAACTACCGCGAGACGCTGGCGCAGGAGAAGGGCCGCAGCTTTTATCTGACGAGCGGAATGGACGGCTGCCTGTACCTCTTCCTTCCGGCGCAGTGGGAGAAGATGCTCGCGGACGATTTGAAGATGTTCTCGATGCCGGACAAGGAGCAGGAGCGGGCGTTCAAGCGCAAGTTCTTCTCCGAGGCAGTCGAGGTCGAGCCGGACGCCCAGGGCCGCATCCTGGTGCCGCAGTATCTGAAG
>CAYVFO010000178.1:0-2956 GCA_964450975.1 uncultured Elusimicrobia bacterium
CGGTATGTCCCCGGCCCTCCGTCGAAAGCTCGCCCCCTATGTCAGGAGGTCTGGAGTCAGCGCCCCGAGAATGTCCGCGTCGGCGAAGGGATGAAGGTCGAGCGTCACTCCGACTTTTTCGAGCTGCTTCGCGACGATGCGCGCCGTGCGCATGCCCTGCGCCTTGACCAGCACCTTCAGGGTGAATCCCTTCGGATAGCCGGCCTCCGTGAGAAGCTGCCGAGCCTGCTTCGGCTCGTAAGGATACGGCTTGAGGTCCGGATTGTGGCCTTCCTCGCCGGGCATCGTAACGGTCGCGATCTCGCGGCCGTTGCCGAGCAGGTCGTAGCGGATCAGCTCGGGGCGGTTGACGGCATAGTTCAGCGCCCGGCGGACGCGCTTATCCTTCAGGGGCCCGCGATTGATGTTGAACGAGCCGGTCACGGCGTAGAAGCTCGGCAGTTTCTTGATGTCGATACCTTTCTGGGCGGCGCGCGTCGTCAAAGTCCCGGGGAGCTCGGTCGTGAGGTCGATCTCCCCCGTCTCGAGCGCCGACATGAGCTTCTCTACGGGGACGAAGCGGAACTCCAACGCGGCCGACTTGGGATAGCCCTTCATCCAGTAGCGCGGATTGGCGTCGAACAGGACGCCTTCCCCCTTGTTCCACGCCTTGAAGCGGAACGGGCCCGTTCCGACGGGCTCTTTCTCGAATCCGTCGTCGCCGACCTTGGCGTAGTGACGGCGCGGGACGATGTGCGCCCATGCAGCGAGGCGGTTGAGCAGCAGACCGTCGGGACGACGCGTGACGACGTCGACGGTGTGATCGTCCACGATCTTGACCGACGCGATCGTCTCGACGAAGCCGAACCCGGGGTACTTCGTCTCCGGCGCCACGTACTTTTCGAGACTGAACTTCACCGACGCCGCGTCGAGCGGCTCGCCGTTGTGGAACGTCACCTCGCGGCGAAGATGGAAGCGCGTCGTGAGCTCATCGCGCCGTTCCCAGCGCTCGGCGAGGGCGGGCGCGACGGCGCCGGACGGGTCGAAGCGCACCAATCCCTCGAACATCTGCTGCAGCAAAGTGAGCGTCTTCTCCGAGAAGATGCGGTAGGGATTGAGGCTCGGCGGATCCTGCACGTCGTCGCAGACGACGAAAGTCGACGACGAGGTCCGCGCCGCCGCCGGCGCGGCGAGGAGCAGGACGGCGAGCGCCGCGGCGCGCGTCACGAGGCCATCCCGGCGAAGAACTTCTGGATCGAGCGGATGCGCGAGTGGATCGGAGGGACCTCGTCGGCGTCGATCCAGACGTCGAGCACGGTCGGCCGGCCGGACGCGAGCGCGGCTTTCAGCGCGGGAGCGATCTCCTCGGCTCGCGTCAGGCGGACGCCGGCCGCGCCGAGCCCCTCGGCGACCATCGCGAGGTCCATGCGCGGGAAGTCGCAGCCGATCGTGCGGCCGTCGTAGAGCATCGTCTGGCCGTGATGGACCGCGTTGAGGCGCGAGTCGTTGAGGACGATCCAGACGACCGGGATGCCGTAGGCCGCGGCGGTCGCGACCTCCATGCCGTTCATCGCGAACGAGCCGTCGCCGACGATCGCGACGACGGCGCGGTCGGGAGCGGCGAGCTTGCCGCCGACGGGCGCGGCGACGCCGAAGCCCATCGCGCCGAAATCCCCCCAGTTGTGGACGATGTCGCTTCGCCCGCTCGCGTGCAGGTAGTGCGTGGCCCAGAGCGTGTTGTTGCCGGAGTCGACGAAGATCACGGCGTCGTCCGGCAGCGCGGCGGAGATCTCGGTCATCAGGCGCTGAGGCTTGAGCGGGAACGCGTCCGACGCCGCGGCCGCCGCGTCGAGCAGCGGAGCGGCGGCCGCCTTCGCGCGCCGCAGGGCCACGCCGTCTCCCATGAGCGGGTGCTCGCCGACCGCGAGCAGGCGGCGCAGGTGGAAGATCAGCTCGCGCAAAGTCGCCTTGATCTCGCCGGCCATGCCGACGGCCACCGCGTAGTTGCGGCCGATGACGGAAGGCTCGATGTCGAGCTGGAGCAGCGCCTCCGTCGGGGCGAGGCGCGACTCCCAGCCCTGCGTCGAGCTCTCGTGCAGGGAGCTGCCGATCACGAAGAGGACGTCGGCGCGCTGCTCGAGCAGGTACTGCTCGGCCCACGGCGAGCTCGCGCAGCCGAAGACGCGCAACGAGAGCGGATGCGCCTCGGGGAAGGCGCCCTTGCCCTTCGGCGTCGTCGCGACCGGGATTCGGAGGAGCTCGGCGAGCTCGAGCAGCTCGGCGCGCGCGCCCGCGAGATTGACCCCATTGCCCGCCAGGATCGCGGGCGAGCGCGCCGCGAGCAGGCGAACCGCGGCGCGCTTGACCGCCTCGCGGTCGAACGGGGCGGACGCGGGCCGGTAGTCGTCCGGCGCCTGGCGGTCCTCGGCGACCGCCTTCTTCATGAAGTCGGTCGGCAGGTTCACATGGACGGCTCCGCGCCGGCCGGTCATCGCGGCGCGGACGGCCTGCCGGAGCGTCCACGCGAGATTGAGCGGGTTCGCGCACATGACGCTGAGCTTCGTGCAGGACTTGAGCATGCCGACGATGTCGAGACGGTCGTAGGAGTCTTGGATCGAGCCGCGGCCGAACGTCGCCGTCGCGACCTGCGCGGTCACGGCGAGCACGGGGATCGAGTCAGCCTGCGCGGCCGCGATGCCGGTGATCGCGTTCGTCGCGCCGGGGCCCGTCGTCAAGAAGCAGGCGCCGAGGCGGCCGCTCACGCGCGCGTAGCCGAGCGCCATGAAGGCGGCTCCCCCCTCGTGGCGCGCCGTGATCGTGCGGATGCCCGGCTCGTGCCACAGCGCGTCGAACAGCGGGGAGAGCGGCCCGCCGGGGACTCCGAACACCGCGTCGACGCCCTCGCTCTTCAGGCGCTCCAGGACCAGCCTCGCCGCCGACGGGGCCGCGGCCGCTCCTCCGGGAGCGGCGGGCGGGG
>CAYVFO010000178.1:2966-4935 GCA_964450975.1 uncultured Elusimicrobia bacterium
GGGCGGGGCGGGCGTCGCCTGCGCGGTGATCGGAGCCACGAGAGGATCAGCGCACTGAGGCCTTCTTGCCGGAGGGCGCGGGCGCGGACCCGAGCAGCTCGCCGGACTTGGCGAGGAGCTCGATGAAGTCGAGCGGCTTGCGGAAGAACGCGTCGATCCCGCACTCGGCGAGCTTCTTCTCGCTCATCGCGAGCTTCTTGCCCGAGATCGCGACGACGCGGACGCCGCGCGTCTCCTCCTTGGACTTGAGGACCCGGCAGACCTGCAGGCCGTCCATCTTCGGCAGCGAGAGGTCGAGGATCACGAGGTGCGGCGGCTCCTGGCCGATGCGGATCAAGGCGTCGATGCCGTCGCCGCAGACTTGGACCTCGTTGCGCTCGTCGCGCGAGAACGCGCGCTCGAGCACGCGCGCCATCTCGGCGTCGTCCTCGACGATGAGGACGCGGCGGCTGCGCGCGGTCAGCTCGGCCGGGATCGGGATGTTGAGCCCCCGCAGGAACGCCAGGAGATCCTCGCGTCCGACGCGGTGGTGGCCGCCGGCCGTCTGGTAGGCCTTGAGCTTGCCCCCGTTGATCCAATGGACCACGCTCGAGGGATAGACGTCGCAGAACTTGGCTATGTCGTGCGTCGTGAACGTTTTATCGGGCATGTTTTCCGTTTACTCTGTTTACTTCGTTTGATGAGTATACCCTGTTTAGGCTGGCGTTGTCCAGATATTCGGTTATAATGACGGCGGGATGAAGGCCCAACGCGTCCTGGTCGTCGACGACGACGCCGAGCTGCGCGCCTACTACGAGCGGCTCTTCGAGCGCCTGCGCCCGGAATGGGCCGCGGTGGTCGTCGCGGACGGCGAGCGGGCCCTCGACGTCCTGCAGAGCGAGCCGGTCGACCTCGTCCTCCTCGATTGGCGGCTCCCCGGGATCTCGGGCGTCAGCCTCGCGAAGGCGATGCGCGACCATCCGCGCACGCGCGGGCTCCCGATCCTCATGGTCACGGCCAAGTCGACCGGCACCGACGAGGTCGCCGCGCTCGAGGCCGGCGCAGACGATCACCTCGCGAAGCCCTTCGACGAGCAGGTCCTCCTCGCGCGCCTGCGCAGCCTGACGCGCCGGCGCCTGCGGGAGTTCACGCGCGAGCAGGCCACGCGCTTCCCGGGCCTCGACCTCGATCTCGACGCCGGCCGCCTGCGCATCGACGGAGAGCCCGTCCACCTCACGCCCAAGGAGATGGACCTGCTCGCGATCTTTCTCCAGCGCCCCGGCATGATCCACGCGCGCGCGTACCTCTGGCAGGCGCTCTGGGACTACGAGTCCGACCTCTGGGATCACGTCCTCGTCGCGACGATCTCCTCCCTCCGGCGCAAGCTCGGCCCCAAATGGGGCTCCCGCCTGCAGGCCCACAAAGGGAAGGGCTACTCGTTCGAAGCTTCGCTTTGACCTTCCTTTGACGTTCGCGGGGCATAATGAGAGGATGAGGCTCGCCGCCGTCCTCTTCCTGTTGGCCGCTCCAGCGCTCGCGGTGGACGCCTCGACCGCCGCCGCGCGGCTCTACGAGGACGGGCTCGCGCGCTACGCCGAGGACGACCTTCCGGGCGCCCTCGCGTCCTTTCAGGCCGCCCTCAAGCGGCAGCCCCGCCACGAGCGCGCCGCCAACGCCGTGCGCCGGCTCGAGCACGAGCTGGCCTCCCGGCCCGTCGCGCGCGCCGCGGATCCCTTGCCGCGTCAGGGCCGGCTCGGCGCGGCGGTCGACCGCTTCTTCCTCGTGAGCCTTCCGCGCTTCGTGAGCTTCGAGCGCTCCGTCGGGGACCGGCTGCGCGAGTCAGGGACGGTCGCCGCGCTCAACGGGCGGGTCCAACTGCTGCTCGGGGAGCGGCGCCGGGCGCTCGCGCTCGGACGGCCGTTCCGCAAGGAGCGCCAGCTGCGCGAGCTCCTGCGCCGGACCGTCGTCTCAGCCGGCCCGCAGGCCGCGG
>CAYVFO010000179.1:0-4777 GCA_964450975.1 uncultured Elusimicrobia bacterium
CGACCTTCGCTCGCGACGCGGGCTTCCTGTGCCATTCCGGCTATACGCTGCGCCGAGTCCGCCCCGTGGACCTGTTTCCTCAAACGAGCCACATCGAGCTCGTCGCCCTCCTCGACCGGGCTTAAAAAAAGCCGGCCTCTCCGTCGAAAATAAGCCTTGATAAATCCGGATTTAGGGCTTATATAGCTTACGTAGGGACGCCGTTCGGAGAGAACCCCCATGACCCCTCGCTCCGCCTCCGCTCTCGCGCTGCTCGCGCTCGCATTGCCCGCGCCCGCCCACTCGGCGCTCGCGCAAGTCGACAAGCTCCTGATCGAGCGCTTCAAGGCTCCCCAGCAGAATCACGCGGATTGGACCATCTACGAGGCCGCGCCGAAGGCCGGAGAGATCCGCCTCCAGTACGCCGAGGCGTTCAAGATCTACTACGGCGTGCTCAAGAACCCGCCGAGCGAGTCCGCGCGCTACGCCGTGATGCTGCAGATCGCCGCGGCCTCGCCGCTCGCGAACAACACCTTGCCGCTGTTCGTCGACGGCGACACGCGCGGCGGTCAGGCGATCTTCCTGAGCGATTCTCGGCCGTCGGCCAACGGCAACGGCGGCTTCGTGAACATCCGCTCGAATCTGCTGTTCAACGGCGAGCAGCCCAGCAAGCCCGTGTTCGTCGACGTGCCCGACGGTCAGAACGTCGATTGGAACGCGCTGAGCACGTTCCGCGGCTCGGGACCGACCGGCCGGGTCCTCACCCTCCCCACGCGGGGCGGCGACAACGTGCTCACGATCAACCCCGACAACCGCTTCGTCGTCAACCCCGACTCGCCCATCCTCGTCCTCCCGCAGGACCGCGACCAGCTGCCGGTGATCGACCTCGCCAATCGGGGCCAGCGCTCCTCTCCCTTCGGCCTCGTCGGCGCGCCGGGGACGCATCGCGTGATGCTCGTGCCCGACGCGGGAGGGCAGATGCTCGTCGCCGATCCGACGACTCCGCAGGGCCGCCTGATCCTGACGTCCTACCTCCGCGCCAACCCCGGCGCGACCGGCGACGTGATGAAGGGCCTCGGCCTCGACAAGCCCGCCGCCGGCGCCAATCTGCGCGTCCTCAACGTCGGCTCGGGCGGGCAGGCCTACGACCCGACGACTTTGCTCGGCGGTCGCGGCGGTTCCGACGCCTGGAGCTACAATCCGCTGCAGGCGTTTCCGACCACGGGCGGTCGTACGCCGAACCCCTTCGAGGCCTTCCTCAACCCGGGCGGCCGCCGCAATCCGCTCCTCTTCCTCGGCAATCAGGAGCCCGAGCTGACGTTCTACAATTCGGCCGAGTCCTACCGGCCGACGTTGACGGACTACGTCTACGACCCCAAGGCGAAGGCGCTCGTCTCGAAGACGTCGCCGATGATCGCGGTCGTCGAGGTCGGAAACCGCACCGGCACGTTCAAGACCGATACGCTCGTCGTCGCCGACGGCAAGTTCGAGATCAAGGACATGACCTTGCGCACCGCGGGGCAGACCACGGTCCGGCCCGAGGAAGCGCGCGGAGTGACCGTCAAAGACCTCGCTCCGACCCTCAGCCCGTACACGGGCTGGAAGACGCTCGTGACGCCGCTGGCCGACTGGCGCGCCGGCGTCAAGGGCGCGATCATGACGAGCGGGCCCATCGAGATGCAGTGCTACCATCCGAAGCTCTCCGAGGCGAAGACTCTGCTCAAGGCTCTCGAGGCCGGCCGCGCCCAGAGCAAGGTCGCGATCTGCGTGCAGTGGAATTCCATCCCCCCCGACCGCACCGCGACGTCCGAGGGCAAGAAGTACCGCATTCGCGAGTACGTGAAAGCCTTGGTCGTCAAAGTCGGAATCAAAGACGGCAAGCTGCATACCGACGGAGGCTACGACATCACCGAGGGCGACCTCGACAAGTCGTCCTTCGAAGACGCGACTCACGTCAAGGTCCAGGAGAAGGACGCTCCTAAGCCCGCGCCGGCCGTGGTCGAGCTCTCCGGCGAATCCGGGACCGGCGAGCTGCGGTGGCTCACCCGCGAGGAGCAGGCCGCGTACGCCGCCGCCGTGACCGCCGCGAGGGCGGCGGCGCAGCAGAAAGGCGAGGACATCAACGCCGCGCTCAAGCTCGTCATCGACCAGTACCGCGCGAAGGCAGCGGCCAACATGCGCGACGCGGACCGCGCCGTATACGAGCCGCTGTGGAAAGTCACCCCCGACGGCGTGCCGGACGCGGCGAAGCTCGCGGCCGCCGTCAAGAATTTCAAGATGTGGGGCCACAAGGACGGCGCCGACGCCAAGGCGCCGATGGAGCCCCACGGTCCGAACGCCGAGCTGCAGCTCTCGAAGGCCCAGTACGACGAGATCGCCAAGACCGATAAATTGACGGACTATCTCGCCGCGCGCGTCGGCATCAGCGGGGCGCCTCCCGGCAAGCCCGAGGAGTTCGACCCGGTCGCGCTGCGCAAGACGCTCGTCGAATTCAAGAAGGCGGCCGGCATCGCCGAGGCTCCGGCCGGGACTCCGGCGGGGGAGCAGCCGAAGCCCGAGATATCGAAAGCCCCCCTCACGCCCGAGGAGGTCGCCCTCCTCACGCCGAACGAAGCCAGGCAGTACAAGGCGGCCGTCGACGCCGCGACGATCAACGGCAAGCTCAACCCGGAGGATCCGAACCTGCAGCGCTACGCGCAGGCGCTGCGCAAGCGCATCCAGGACGACAAGCGCGCGTCTCCTTACGATCCCGCGAAGGCGCCGACGACTCAGGCCGAGTTCGACGCGCTGCCCGATCACGCGAAGCGGCAGTTCTGCGAGCCGATCCTCAACGCCCCGGCGACGGCGACGGCCCCGAAGCTCGAGGGCGACGCGCTCCAGCAGGCGCGGACGTGCTCTGCGGCGGGCGGACAGTGCGGCGACGCGCAGGACGGCCGCACGGGCGTGACCGTCCACCAGCACGGTCCGACGACCCAGACGGCGGGCGCGTGGGACGCGAAGAAAGCCTGCCAAGGCTTGCCGCAGGAGCCCAACCTCGACGTCGGCGGCGGCCCCACGCCCGGCGACACCGGACCCGGAACCGGCAACAACGGGGTCGCCGCCAACCTGACCAACGGCGAGGATAAGGAGAAGAGCAAGGGCGAGCAGAATCCGTTGACCAAGCCCTCCCACCTCTACAACGGCGCGAAGGGCGCCCTCCTCGGCTTCCTCATCGGCTCCTTCCTGGGGCCGGTGGGCATGATCGCCGGAGCCTTGATCGGGGCGGCCGTGTTCTACGGCATCAGCCTCGGCGTCGACAAGCTCGACGGCAAGAAATAGGCCTTTAGGCCTATGGCCCGTTGGGCCCGGGGGCCGTTGCGGCCATCGGGGAATGCGCTTATATTAATGATATGCGACATTCCCCCGCCGTCCTGATCCTCGGCACCATCCTGGCGCTCCCGGCTTCGGCCGCGATGCCCACGTGGCCCATCAACGGCGAAGAGACGTACACGCAGTGGCCGACGATGAGCTTCAACGACGGCAAGGCCGTCCACACGCTCCACTGCCGTCTCTCCGAGTGCGAGCCCGGCAAGGGCAAGGGAATCGTCAATCTCTACACGTGGACCGAGACCGCGGTCGAGCCGATCAAGTCCACGATTCACATCATCAAGTATTACGACAAGTGGGATCCGCGCCGCCTGTGGAACGGAGACTGGTACACCGTTCCCGAGGTCGTCGACTCGCACCGCCGCACCTACCAGACCAAGCTCTCGCATTGGAAAGTCGACATGGACGCCAAGCCGATCGCCGCGTTCCAGGGCGAGAAGCGCGTTCCCGCCTCCTCGAGCGTCGGCCAGGCCGCGCTGTCCGAGACCGGCTCCAAGATCAAGGTTCTCCCGCCGACCGCGATGGCCGCCGACCAGTACAAGCCCGACACGCGCCGCGACACGCCGACCCCTCCGCGCAACGGCAACGGAAACGGCCGCGGCGGCAACGGGAACGGCACGGGGACCGAGGAGCCCGTCGCGACTTATCCCGAGGATGCCGAGTGGTTCGGCAAGGTCACCCCTCTCACGCAGTGGCTCGCCGTCACCGGCCCGCAGGGCACGTTCCACTGCTTCGTCCCCGGCAACCCCGGCGCCGCCGGCGCGGGCGCGTGGCTCAAGTCCGCCAACAAGGGCGGCGTCTGCGTCGAGTGGAGCGTCCCCGCGGGCGACGCCGTCGCCGACGAAGCCGGCTCGAAGTACAAGACGCGCACGCTCGTCAACCGCGGCGTGATCTACCATCGCGGCGGCAAGGTCGTCCTGCACATGGGCAGCGCGCGCGTCTCGCAGGATCCGACGATCGCCGCCGTCGACGCCGCGAAGTTCGGCGCGACGCACGTCAAGGTGAACCCGAAGACCGACGCGCCCGAGACTCCCGCCGGAGTTCTCGCGCTCACCGCGCAGGAGCAGGTCTGGCTCACGCGCGCCGAGAAGGCCGACTGCGCCGACGCCGCGAAGGCCGCGGACTGCCGCGCCAAGATCAAGGACAACCTCCGCCCCGAGGGCGTCGCGCCCTGGGAAGCGGCCGTCGCGACCAAGAAAGCCGCCGACATCGACGCCGCGCTCGCCAAAGTCGAGATGTGGGGCAAGAACGTGACGACCGGCGTCGGCCCCGCCGGCGCGAACACGGAGATCCAGCTCTCCCCCGAGGAGTACGAGAAGCTCAAGAAGGACGCCGCCGCGCTCGAGAAGTACAACGACGAGCGCGCCGGCCTGACCGGCGGCTCCGAGGGCGCGCCGATCAACCGCGCGTTCTACGATCCCGTCGCCCTCCA
>CAYVFO010000180.1:0-1074 GCA_964450975.1 uncultured Elusimicrobia bacterium
GAAGGGCGCCTACGCCGAGATGGACGCGGTCATGACCGACCTCGTCGCGACGTTCAAGGAAGACGTCCCGGCGTAAGCCGGCGACGAGCCCGTGAGCGACAAGCTTAAGTTTCCGCTGACGGACGTCAAGGAGAAAGGCGAGCAGCCGGCGCGCGCGAGCGTGCCGGCTGCCGACTTTCCGGACGCGCTGTCGGAGGGGGAGCTCGTCGGGAGCGTCGAAGTCGACGGGATGATCCGCCCCATCGACGACGAGGCGTCCTTCGACGGAACCGCCTCGGGCCGCTGGAAATACGAGTGCTCGCGGTGCCTGGCGCCGGTCGAGCAGGCCTGGAGCACGGAGCTGTCCGTCATGGTGCCGATCGACGGCGGCCCGATGGACCTCACCGACGAGGTCCGGCAGGCCATCGCGCTCGCGCAGCCGATGAAGATCTACTGCAAGCCGGACTGCAAGGGGCTGTGCCCGACCTGCCGGGCCGACCGCAACAAGAAGGACTGCGGCCACGCGGCGCCGGAGATCGCTCCGGCCGACCCGAACACGACGAAGCCCCGATTGACCCGACGGCACGATAAACGCTAGAATAGTCCCGCTTTTCACGATAGAAGAGGACCATCATGCCTAACCCCAAACGCAAGCACACGCGGTCGCGCCGGGACTCCCGCCGCTCCGCCAACTGGAAGCTCGACGCCCTCGCCATCTCGAAGGACAAGGATGGCCGGTGGCACCGCCCGCACACGATCAGCGCCGACGGCTACTACAACGGCGTTCTCGTCCGGCCCCCGAAGGTCAAGAAGAACAAGGGCCAGCAGCCTGAAGGCGGCGACGAGGGCAAGAAGTAAAGCTTTAACACGCCTCGCTTGAGGATCGCGCTCGACGCCGTCGGCGGCGACTTCGGATTGACCCCCAACATCGAGGGGGCCATTCAAGCCGCCAACGCCTTCGGCGTCGAGCTGATCCTGGCGGGGCCCGGCGACAAGATCCGCGCGGAGCTCTCCGCTCGCGGCATCGCCGAGAACGACTCCCGCTTCGAGATCGCCGACGCGGTCGATTGCGTCGGCATGGACGAGGAGCCCGCC
>CAYVFO010000180.1:1084-1740 GCA_964450975.1 uncultured Elusimicrobia bacterium
GCCTCGGGCTGCCGCTCCAAGCCGAATTCGTCCATCATGATCGCGGCCGAGCTGTGCGCGAAGGGCCGCGCCGCCGGCTTCGTGTCCGCCGGCAATTCCGGCGCGACGATGGTCGCCGCCCTGCTCCATCTCAAGCGCGTGCCCGGCGTGCTCCGGCCCGCGATCGCCTGCCCCGTCCCGACGGCGAAAGGCGTCACCGTGCTGCTCGACGCGGGCGCGAACGTCGACTGCAAGCCGTGGCATCTCGTCCAGTTCGGCATGATGGGCGCGCTGCTCGCGCGGCACGTCTACGGCATCGAGGAGCCCACCGTCGGCCTGCTCTCCATCGGCGAGGAGGAGGGGAAAGGCAACGAGCTCGCGAAGGAGGCGTTCCGCCTGCTCAAGAGCGCCGGACTCAATTTCTTCGGCTGCGTCGAGGGCCGCGACGTCCCCGCGGGCAAGACGGACGTCGTCGTCTGCGACGGCTTCGTCGGCAACGTTTTGATCAAGACGATGGAAGGCACCGCGATGGCGATGATGAGCCAGCTCAAGGGCGAGCTCATGTCCTCGTGGCGCTATAAAATCGCGACGCTCGCGCTCCGAGGTCCTCTGTCGCGCTTGAAGCGGAAAATGAGCTACGATGAGCTCCGGTCAGTGAATAACATCATCGTGGGGAA
>CAYVFO010000180.1:1750-4758 GCA_964450975.1 uncultured Elusimicrobia bacterium
GATGAATACGGCGGCGCGCCGCTCGTGGGCGTCAACGGCGTCGCGATCGTCAGCCACGGCTCGTCCAACGCGCGCGCGATCGCCAACGCGATCCGCGTGGCCGCCAAGACGGCCGAGGCCGGAGTTCCGAAAGCGTTGAAAGAGGTCGTGGCCCGAGCGGCCGCGCCCGAGGAGAAAGTGCAGATATGACGACCGAGACTGCCCCGCTCACCGTGCCCACCACCGGCGTGCGCCTCAAGGACAAGGTCGCGATCATCACCGGCTCCGCGCAGGGAATCGGCTACGCCACCGCCGAGCTCTTCGCCGCGGAAGGCGCCAAGGTCGTCATCGTCGACGTCAACGCCGAGATGGCCGCCGCCTCCGCCGCCAAGCTCGGCGCGGCCCACATCGGCCTCGCCTGCAACGTCACCGACTCCGCGCAGGTGGACGAGGTCATCAAGACCGCCCTCGAAAAGTACGGCAAAATTGATATATTGGTGAACAACGCGGGCATCACGAAAGACAACCTCCTCATGCGCATGTCCGAGGCGGATTGGGACCTCGTGATGGACGTCAACCTCAAGGGCTGCTTCAATTTCATCAAGGCGGTCATCAAGCCGATGATGAAGGCCCGGTACGGGAAGATCGTCAACATCGCGTCGATCGTCGGTCAGGAAGGCAACGCCGGGCAGGCGAACTACTCGGCGTCGAAAGGCGGCCTCATCTCTTTGACGAAGTCGGTGGCGCGCGAGTTCGCCTCGCGCAACATCAACGCGAACGCGGTCGCCCCCGGGTTCATCAAGACCCGGATGACGGACGCGATTCCCGAGGAAGCCAAGAAGAAGCTCTTGGACAAGATCCTCCTCGGACGCATGGGCGACCCGATCGACGTCGCCCGCGCGGTTCTCTTTTTGTCGTCGGACGAGTCGGCGTACATCACGGGCACGGTGCTCGGGGTGAACGGCGGCGGGTACATGTAAATAGCCGTTAAGGAGATAACGACATCATGGCTGATGCCAACATCGCGGACCGCGTGAAGCAGATCATCGTCGAGCAGCTCGGCGTGGATGCTGCGGAAGTCACCCCGGCGGCCCACTTCGTCAACGACCTCGGCGCGGACTCGCTCGACACCGTCGAGCTCGTCATGGCCCTCGAGGAGGAGTTCGACACCGAGATTCCCGACGAGCAGGCCGAGAAGATCCAGACCGTCGGCCAGGCGATCGACTACATCTCCGCTCACGCGAAGAAGTAAGTAGGAGCCCCCGATGCCTCGTCCGCTCGAGGAGGTCGTCGGGTACAAGTTCAAGGACGCCTCCCTGCTCAAGCAGGCTCTCTCGCACAAGTCGCACGCCAGCGAGAGCGGGTCCGGCGTCTACAACGAGCGCTTGGAGTTCCTCGGGGACAGCGTGCTGGCGGCCGTCGTCGCCCACGCGCTGTACTCGGAGTATCCGGACGAGCCGGAAGGGAACCTGTCCAAGAAAAAGTCGCTCCTCGTCTCCCGGCCGAGTCTGGCCGCGTGGGGCGAGGAGCTCGATTTAGGGTCGCACTTGCTGCTGGGCGTCGGCGAGGAATCGACCGGCGGACGGACGCGGCAGAGCCTCCTCGCCAACGCGGTGGAGGCGCTGATCGGGGCGATCTACCTCGACGGCGGCTACGAGCCCGCGGCCGAGTTCATCCGCGCGTGGTGGTCGACGAAGCACGCCGACCTGCTGGAGACGGACCACAAGAGCCGGCTGCAGGAAATCCTGCAGAAGCGCTACAAGTCGCCGCCGGCCTACGAGCTCACGTCGTCGACGGGCCCCGACCACGACAAGGTGTTCAAGGTCCTGGTCAGGATCGGAGACAAAGGGCTCGGGCAGGGAAGCGGCAAGAGCAAGAAGGAAGCCGAGCAGGCCGCCGCGCGCGACGCGCTGGCGCAGCTGGAAAAGGGGAAGCCATGACCGGAATCGACAGGGAGTTCCTCGGCTGCGGCCGCCGTCTCGAGCTCGAGGGCTCCGGCCCCGGAGTCCAGTCGGCGCTCCTCGGCGTCCCGCCCGTTTACGCGCCGGACCGCCCGTTCGACACGGTCCACGTCTTCCTCGATCTCGACGTCGACCTCAAGCGCGAGCGCCTGACCGGCGCCTGCCGCACGACGATCAAGCCCCGTCTCGAGGGCCTGCGCAAGATTTCCTTCGACGCGATCGGCCTCAAGGTCGCGCGCGTCTCCATCGACGGCAAGCCCGTCAAGTTCAAGTCCGGCAAGGACGCGCTCGAGATCACGGCCGCGGCGACCCTCGAGGAGGGCGTCGAGTACGACGTCGAGGTCCGCTACTCCGTCGAGAAGCCCGCGGCCGGCCTGCATTTCGTGAAGGACCCGGTCCAGATGTGGAGCCAGTCCCAGCCCGAGGACGCGCGGCGCTGGTTCCCGTGCCACGACGCGCCGGGGGAGAAGGCCACCTCCGAGGTCCGCGCGACCGTTCCCGCCGGCTTCCGCGCCGTCTCCAACGGCGAGCTGCTCTCGCACGAGAAGAAGGGAGCGAAGGAAATCTGGCATTGGAAGCTCGCCCGCCCGCATTCGATCTATCTGATCACGCTCGCCGTCGCCCGCTTCGCCGAGGTCGTCGAGGACTGGGACGGCATCCCGCTCGTCTACTACTGCGAGAAGGGCTTCGAGGCCGACGCCAAGCGCGGCTTCAAGAAGACGGCCGCGGCGATGAAGATCCTCTCCGAGAAGACCGGCGTGCGCTACCCGTACTCGCGCTACGCTCAGGTCGCCGTCGCCGAGTACCCGGGCGGCATGGAGCACACGACCGCCACGACGCAGACGGACGCCTGCCTGATCGACGCGCAGGCCGCCGTCGACCACGATCTCGACACGCTCGTCGCGCACGAGCTCGCCCATCAGTGGTTCGGCGACCTCGTCACCTGCGCCGAGTGGCCTCACGCGTGGCTCAACGAGGGCTTCGCGACCTACTCCGAGGTGGTCTTCCTCAAAGAGGACCGCGGCGACGACGAGGCGCTCTACGAGCTCCTGCAGAACCGCCGCACTT
>CAYVFO010000181.1:0-986 GCA_964450975.1 uncultured Elusimicrobia bacterium
GGCCACATCCAGATCTCCGGCGGAGACCCCATGCTCCGCGACCCGCTCGAGGTGCTGAGCATCGTCGCCCACGCCAAGAAGCTGGGAAAGATCGTCGAGTTCCAGACCAACGCCGTCCTCGTCGAGAAGTGGGACCCGAAGCGCCTCAAGCAGCTGACCGGCCTGCTCGACTTTTGGAACGTCAACTTCTCCGCGCACACGCCCAAGCTCGACGTCGCCGTCACCGAGACCCCCGGCGCCTTCGAGGCGCGCGAGAAGGGCGTGCGCAAGCTCATCGGCCTCGGCAAGCCGGTGCGGCTCAACTACATCGTCTGCGAGCTCAACTACCGCAACGCCGAGGACTTCGTGCGCTACGCGCACGCCGAGCTGCCGGGCTTCGCGTGGATCCAGTTCTCGTACGTGAAGGGCATGGGCCGCGCCAAGAACAACCGCCTGATCATGCCGCGCTTCCGCGACGCCGCGCCGTACTTGAACCGCGCGTTCCGGCTGTGCGACAAGCTCGGCGTCAACTTCGACGTCGACCACATCCCGGTCTGCTTCGTGATGGATTGGAAGGACCGCCACGCCGACTACCGCAAGATGCGGACGACGACGCCTGGCCGCCACCTCTCCGAGAAGCAGCAGGTCGCCGACTGCGAGGGCTGCGCGATGCGCGACGCCTGCCCCGGGCCGCGGAAGGACTACATCGAGGTCTACGGGGCCCTGTGACGACCAAAACCGCCCCCGCCTTCGACGTGTCGGCCGTCCGCGCGCTCTTCCCGGCGCTCAAGACCGAGGTGGGAGGCAAGCGCCTCGTCTATCTCGACAGCGCGTGCACCGCGCTCAAGCCGGGCAGCGTCGCCGAGAAGCTCGCCGATTTCTACGCGAACTGGGGCGGCTGCGGCGGACGCCGCTCGACGCACCTGCTCAGCCAGCAGGTCGAGGCCTGGGTTCAGGAGTCGCGCGAGGCCGCGAATTTTCCGGAGGAACTGAAGGGGGCCAACGCG
>CAYVFO010000181.1:996-1322 GCA_964450975.1 uncultured Elusimicrobia bacterium
CTTCCTGCGCGCCGAATCGCCGAACGAGATCGTCTTCACCTCCGGCACGACCGAGGCCGCGAACCTCGTCTGCGGCGCCTTCCCGTTCGACGACGAGCGCCGCAAGGTCGTCATCACCGATCTCGAGCACAACGCGGTCGCGCTGCCGTTCATCAACGCGGCGCGCGAGGGCCGCATCGAGCTGTCGATCTGCCCCTCGAAGGACGGAGTTCTCGACTTGAACGCCCTCGAGGGGCTCCTCGACGACAAGACCGCCCTGCTCGCGCTCACGCACGCCTCGAACGTCATGGGCGGCGTCGTGCCCGTCGCGGAGGCCGCGAAGCTCG
>CAYVFO010000181.1:1405-4684 GCA_964450975.1 uncultured Elusimicrobia bacterium
CAAGGTCTTCGTCGACGACGCGCAGTACCTCGGCACGCACCGCGAGGACGTCTCGACACTCGGCGCCGATTTCGTCGCCTTCTCCGGCCACAAGCTCGGCGGCCCGTTCGGCACCGGCGTGCTCTGGGGCCACGAGACGGAGCTCAACCGGCTCGGCACGTGGAAGCTCGGCGGCGGCACCGTCAAAGGCGTCTCGTGGGACCTCAAGGGCCCCGTCGAGACCGTCTGGCTCGACGCGCCGGCGCGCTTCGAGGCCGGCGTGCAGAACTTCGGCGGCGCGGTCGGCCTGCGCGAGGCGCTGCGCGTCCGGGAGTCGCTGCCCGCGGCGCCGCTGCGCGCGCACGTGGGCGCTCTCGTCCGCCGCCTCGCCGCCGGCCTGTCGAAGATCGCGGAGATCCGGGTGCTCGGCCGCCCGGAGGAGCTCGAGAAGGGCAGCCTCGTGAGCTTCGCCGCCGCGCACCCCGATTTCACGCCCGTGGATTTCAACCTGTTCCTCAACCACGAGCTCGACGGAAAGTTCATCGCGATCCGCGTCGGCGAGCACTGCGCGCACCTGCAGCACCGCCGCCTCGGCGTGGACTCGACCGCGCGCGCGTCGCTCGGCGCGTACAATACCGAGGCCGAAGTGGACCTGTTCCTCGACGCGGCGCGCTCGTACGCGAAGGAGGCCTGCGGTGGCTGACGCTCCCCGGATCATGACGGAGCTGCCCAAGCTCGACCGCGTCGACCGCGAGAGCTACGACGGCACGAAGTGCTTCGACATCCTCCTCAACTACAACTGCTCGGCCAAGTGCCTGTTCTGCTCGCAGGACTTCGAGTGGCGCAAGGAGCCCAACGACCTTCCGTTCGAGAAGGCCGTCGAGTTCATGTACATGGCGTACAAGAACGGCTACCGGCGCCTGGGGTTCACGGGCGGCGAGCCGACGATCCGCCCCGAGCTTCCGAAGCTCATCGCTCTCGCCAAGAAGATCGGCTACGGATACGTGCGCATCCAGACCAACGGCATCCGCATCGCCGACTACGAGTACGCGAAGACGCTGCGCGACGCGGGCTTGACCTTCGTGAAGTACTCGCTGCACGGCCACACGGCCGAGCTGCACGACAAGCTCGTCGCGGTTCCGGGAGCCTTCGAGAAGAACCTCAAGTCCATCGAGAACTTGAAGAAGCTCAACGTCGGCATCGGCGTCAACATCGTCCTCAACGACTGGAACTACAAGCATCTCGTCGAGTTCTACGAGCTCTTCCTGCTCAAGCACCAGCTCTCCAACTTCGTGATCATCGCGCCCCTGTACGAGGGCAACATGAAGCTCCACGCCAAGGAGGGGGGCAAGATCGGAGTCCGCCTCACCGAGATGGCGCCGTACATCAAGAAGGCGTACGAGGTCTTCACCAAGATCAACTATCCGAAGCCGCCGCTCCTGCTCCACTTCACGCCGTGCGTGCTCCCCGGCTACGAGCAGCAGATGCTCGGCTGGTCGGCGTTCAACACGATGGTCGTGAACCCTCTCGGCGAGAAGCGCGACCTCGACCAGACCGCGCAGGCCCACACGACGAAGACCGAGGCGTGCAAGAAGTGCGTCTACAACGACCGCTGCATCGGCTGGGACGCCAGCTACGCGCGCTACTTCGGCACCGACGAGATTGCGCCGATCCTCGAGATTCCCGAGCGCTACGACGCTCACGGCCCGCGCATGGAGAAGCACGAGGGCCGCTCCGGCATCCTGACCGACAACGAGCAGTGCGTGCTCGCCGTCCTCAAGATCAAGAACAACCTGACGACGAAGCAGTTCCTCGACATCGCCGAGTCCCTGCCGCTGTGCAAGGACTGCAAGGACGAGAACGCCGTCATCAACGCGGCCGAGACGCTCATCAAGATGGGCGCGGTCAAGCGCGAGTTCAAGAAGGGCAAGTATCTGTGGTCGCTCGTCTCCGAGGTGCCCGCGTGAGCTCGCGCCCCGAGACGCGCTGGACGCCGCCGCAGGGAGGCAAGACGCAGAAGCTCGTCCTGTTCACCGGCTTCTCGTGCAACTCGCACTGCCACTTCTGCATCGACCTCAACAAGCGCGACCTGCCCGACAAGTCCACGCGCCAGATCGTCGAGGAGATGGTCCAGGCGAAGGCCGCGGGCGTCGAGTATCTGGAGATGATCGGCGGGGAGACGACGATCCGCCGCGACTTCATCCCGCTCGTCAAGACGGCCAAGAAGCTCGGCTTCAAGGACATCGTCGTCGTGACCAACGGCCGCATGCTGGCCTACCCCGAGTTCGCGCGCGACACCGTGAAGGCGGGCGTCACCGATCTCGTGTTCTCGATCCACGGCCACGACGCGAAGCTCCACGACGAGCTCACGTACGCGCCGGGCTCCTTCGAGGACCTGCTCAAGGGCGTCGCGAACGTCCGCAAGGAAGGCCTCGACCGCATCTTCGGCAACTGCACGGTGATCAAGCAGAACATGAAGCACCTGCCCGACATCGCTCGCCTGTTCCTGAAGCTGGACATCCACCACGTCGAATTCATCTTCGTGGACCCGACGTACGGCGGCGCCTACACGAACTTCAACGGGCTCGTGCCCCGCATCTCCGAGGCGGCGCCGTACATGCGCGAGGCGCTCGACATCGGGCGCGCGGGCGGCACGACGGACTTCGTCGCGCGCTACGTCCCGCTGTGCCACTTCCCCGACCATCTCGAGCAGATCTCCGAGATCCGCGAGGTCGCGACGTTCCGCACGCGCCATTGGGCGCCCGATTTCAAGAACGACGACGTCGGCAAGGGCCGCGTCATCGCCGGCCGCTCCAAGCCCGAGTCCTGCAAGGGCTGCACGCTGTACGACAGCTGCGAGGGCATCTGGAACGAGTACGCCAAGCGGCTCGGCACCGACGAGCTCAAGCCCTTGAAGGAGCCCGCCAAGGCGGCGCGCTGATGCCCGATTTCCCGATTTGGCCGCAGTGCAACATCGGGTGCGTGTTCTGCTCGAATCCCGTCGAGGGCTTCCGGCACACGACCGACAAGTACTCCTACGAGACGCTGCGCACGAAGATCCTCGACTACAAGCGCGGCCTGCAGACGTTCGTGAAGTTCGACGAGGTTCGAGACTACTTCAACCTCACCGGCGGCGAGCCGACGCTCCACCCGGACTTCCTCAAGATCCTCGCGACTATCCGCGTCGAGTTCCCGTCGAACCTGATCCGCCTGCTGTCGAACGGCCGCATGTTCTCCGACGAGGACTTCGCGCGCCGCACGTGCGGGATCGCGGGGCTGCCCTTCGAGATCGCCGTGCCG
>CAYVFO010000182.1:0-4680 GCA_964450975.1 uncultured Elusimicrobia bacterium
TCCTGCGATACGCTACATTCCTCGTATATATGACTTCCTGGGATACTGCCCCCTTCCGGACGGAGGAACGAGGACATTATCCCAAAAAATCAGGGTCTGGCGGGAGGGATTGGGGATGAGCCAGGAGGAGCTGGCCAGGGTAACCGAAAGAGTTCTCCAGATGGCCGAAGGAGCGCTTCTCGAAGCCGGTCCCGAAACTTCGCGTGATCTCGGCCTCGGGCAAGGTCATCGAGAACATCTTTCTTGGGCCGACACGACTCAGCGAAAGCTTACGTGATCTTTTGGGCAGGGGGCGTTTCTGCCAATTTCCGCGCTATCATTATAGCATGGAGCCTCCTGCCGATCGTCCGGCGGTTATTTCTGCTTCCGGCAGCCCAGGGTTTTGAACCGGGCGGTAGTGAATCTAAGTTCGATCTCTTCCGCGTAGTATGTCTGCGCCACCACATTAACCACGTTCTCACCCTGGACCTCGAGCAAGTGCTGGTCGTTAAAGGACATCCATTGGACGATCGAGACCGTCGGTTCGGAGTAACCCAGTAAACGGCAAATCGACCTTGCCCGCTCTTGCTGCCTGATTGCGCCATAGCCCTCCCTGGAATCCCGCGCTGTGATTGCCAGGAAGAATGTGCCTCCAATCTCCGGATTCTCGAGAAGGATGGTGTCTTTCATCAGATCCTGTATACGGTCATTCTTCACGGGCTTGGGCGCCTCGACGGTCGGCACGACGGGGAGCGCGTCGGCTCCGGCTGCCGTCAGAAGTTGGACCAGAGCGACCGGGGTTTTCGCGGCCGCCGAGGCGTTCAGAGCCATGGCCAGGACGAGCGCGCTGCCGAGCGCCGTTTCTTTGCTGTTCATTTTTGATTCTCCTTGTTCTATAGACGCTCTAATCGACTAGTATCGAGGGCTCGGCGAAGCGGGCCTTGGCTTCTCCGGCCAAACTCAGGAGCGTATTGTCCGGCCGGCCGCGCTTGAGGATGTAGTGCATGGCCGTATCGCCCTTCTTCTTCGGGCGGTCCACCGTGGCCACGAAATCCGCGGTCAGGTTCATCGGATCGACGAGCTGGACGAAGACGCGCAGGACGCGCTCGTGCGGCAGGCCGCTCTCGCCCAGGCCGCCGAACGCCTTGGCCAGCGCCTCGGAGCGCGCCTGATTGTTCGTCGCCGAGCGCGCCGTCATGAGGTCGGCGACGATGCCGGCCACATCGGCGGCCATCCGGCGCATGTCGTCTGCCGGCTTATTCGCTTGGGGCGCCTTCTCGCCGGGCAGGTCCGCACGCGCCTGGCGCTCGTCGTAGTCGAGCCGGCCGTTCTCAGCGATGCGCCCGTTGGCCAGAAGCCAGCGCGCCGCCGGCGACGTTTCGCTGACGGCCGCGTAAGCCTTGAGCACGTCTTCGGCGGTCGCGGCGAGAAGCTGCTTGACGCCCTCCTGATTGAACACCAAGGTGAAGGACATCGCGCCCTTGCGGTTGGCCGGCTCGAGGCGGTTGAAGCGATCATTCTGGTAGGAGCGCTCCGGCGGCGGGGGCTCGGGCAGGTGCTTGTCGAGCGGGATCGCCAGCTGCGGATTGGGCCCGTTGCCGCGGGCGCCGGCCAGCGCCATGAGGTCGCTGATCTGCTTGGCCTGTCCGCGGATGGCGGCGTCGGTCGTGCGCAGGTAACCGTGCTGCTGGAGATAAATGACGATGGGGTCGCCGTACTCGTCTCCTTTGCGGGCCGCGGTCACGACCTGGACATCGCGCTGTTCTCTGCTCTTAAACAACGGGCCGACCCAGGGGATGTCGAGGTACTCCGACTGGTGCGACTTGTCCGCGCGCTGGAGATGGATCTGACCCTCCACGCCGGTGTAGCGCGTCATCGTGTCGTCGCTTGTGAGGCTCGTCCAGCTCTGCGCGGTCAGAAACGGCAGGTTGAGCGTCGTCGACCTGGCCTTCTGGTTATACGCGTTGATCGCGGCGAATTCCGCCGGGCCGAGGCGCTCGTCGTGCTCGGACTTCAGATTCAGATAGGCGGCCTCGGTGCTTTCGTCGGTGGACTGCTGGGTCCCCATGCGCCAGCCCATCTTGACGAGCGACTGGAAGTCGCCGTGAAGGGCCTGGGCGACGGCCTCGGCCGCGGCGGGGTCGCGGGGATCGACAACATACTCGAGCAGGACACGCTTGCCCTGCTGGCGCGATTTGGAGAAGCCGAGGGACGCCATGGTGTAGCGGTTGAGCTGCTTGGCGAGCTCCCTGTCCACTAAATTCGCGAGGATGTTCCCGCCGAGCGAGGCGAACTCGACGGCGGGAATGATTGCGGCGATCCGCCCCCCCTTCGTGCGGATCTCGACGCGGTCCACGCGGAAGCGGAAGCGCAGTTCGGAGTCGGAGAGGCGCAACAAAGTCAAGGTCGCCGCACCCGTCTCGGTGCCGTTAAAGGAGAGCGAGACGGCCAGGTCCTCGAGGGCGTAGGCGACGCTCTCGGTGTGGCCGACGGTCAAGCGGAAGGGCATGCGCCACAACTCGCCGACCTTCATCGCGGCGATGCGCTCGGCCTTGAATGGAAGGACGGTCTTGATGTCGCGCAGGTCGACGAGGCGGTCGACCTCCTTGCAGGTGAGCTTCCCCTGCAGGGGGCGGATCACCATCGAGGTCCCGTCGATGCGCCCGCCGAGCCAGATACCGGCGGTGACCCCCGGCGCTTGCTCGAGCGCCTGTGTGAAGTTATGCCCGTACCCGACGCTGAGGCGCTCTTCATCGACGATGGACAGGCGCCCGTCCGGCATCGGGGCCAGCCAGCGCTTCGTGCCCGCCCCGGTGCCGCTGAAATCGCCGGGCAAGCTGTAGTCGTACTTGAGCTTGAGCTTGCGGCAGAGCTGATCGAGGACGCGCTCGCGCATCTTCTCGCCGAAACTCACGCGCTCGGGAGCGGAGAAGCCGCCTTCGGGAGTGGTCGGTCCCACCGGGGAGTCGGGCGTCGTGGGGTTCCCTGGAGGAGGCGCGAAAACCTCCCATTCGCTGTTGGGTGCGGCGGACGCGGGAACCTGTGCCGCAGCCGGCAGGGATGCGAAAACGGCGACGCCGATCAACAGGCATCTCATGAGTGTAGCGTACATTCTGAGTATCCTCCCCTTAGTGCGGTCCGGCGTCAAGAACGGCGATGAGGTCGTCAAGCGCCCGGATGCCCTCGCTGATGAAGCCGCCGCGCAGAAGACGCGCAATGCGCCGGAGTTCAGCCACGACCCGATCGTCCGCGCCTTCGTGCGGACGCCCGGCGTTTCGGAAGCAGTCGACGATCTCGCTTCCGAAGCTCTCCTCCCCGCACGACACGATCTCCCCGCGCAGATAAGTCTTATCCGCGATCACGGCGATGCATTCCGCCGCGTCGCTGTCTAGACTGACGCCGCGACACACGGAGACGGCCCCGACATCAAAATAACGAGCGCCGTCCACCGAGCGGCGGCAGGCCTGACGGTCGGAACCCGTGAGGCGCACGCAGGCCTGCGCGGCCGCCTCGCGGCCATCGTCCCGGCCCGAATGCCGGACAGGGACGCCGGCCGGAATGTCGCGCGAGTCACTCAGGGCTGCGGGGCCAGCGGCGGCGCGCAGCTCGCCGAGGGCATTTTGAGCCGCCGCGGACGAAGTCAGCAGGATGAGAACGGCGGCCGAAACTGCGTGGATATGAATCATGTGTGGACCTCCCATTTTATTGCCCTGAAGCTGCTTGTCCCGAAAAGATCAAGTCGTGATCGCTTCGCGCGCCGATTTTATGAGCCCCGCGACGAGAGACACCGCCGCGATCACGACCCCGACGACCGCGCCGACGACTATGCCGAGCGCGTTCCCAATGATCGGCAAGGGCTTTGAGCCCAGGAATCCCCCGATGATAGGCCCGGCAACGGGCGCGCCGAGCGTCGTCACCAACGTAGCGGCGAGGCAGCCGAAGAACCCCTCGCAGTCTTCGTGGGTGGCGAGCTTTAGCAGGGCATCCGGATCTTCGACATCGAGATCGAAATCAATACCCATCGACTGGGATTTCTTGGGAACGGATTCTACCGGATGATGCAGAGGCGCGTGGACAGCGCCGCCTGAGCCGGCATCCACGGCAAGGTCGGCCAAAGGCGCAGCCTGCAGACTCCCGTCAAAAAACGCTCCAGGATTTTCGCCGCCGCTCGCCCGCCTCACCTGATGAAGTTCCGGGCTCAGGACCGAATCCGCAGCGGCCGACGAGGCCCACGGAGACAGCGCCAACACCATGCATATTCTCAAACCCACGGCCGTCTGTCGATTCATTCTCGTTCTCCTGCGAAGTCTCGATGTCAGCCTAGCAAGGGCGAATTGAAGACGACATGAGCCATAAGGCTCCCCTGCCCCCGGCAATAAGCCCAAATCAACCTGATGATGGAAGCACCCTGAACAGAAACCGAATTGATTGCTACGGCGGCCGGGCACGCCAAGAACACGGTCGAGGCCAGTAGGCGTCAACGAACCAACGATGCCTCGATTCTCCCTCTCCGGGATTCTATCGAGCCGCCGTTAGGCCGCGCCACCACGCGGCCATCTGGAACCTGAGCAGGAAAGGCTTCATGGAGTCCGATAGAAGCGCCTTGTAACGGCGCGGAGATGTTCCCATCTCAGCGCACATGGCGACGAAGGCCTTGAAGGCCTGCGCGGCGGGAAGGTCCGCCGTCAGATTCCGCCAGGG
>CAYVFO010000183.1:0-4671 GCA_964450975.1 uncultured Elusimicrobia bacterium
TCTCGCCCTTGCCCTCGATGTTCGGCGGGCGCGACTCCAGGCGGATCCAGTGGTCGGCGAGCAGGCGGAGCTCGGCCGTGTCCTCGACGGTGACGATGCGCTCGCCCTCGGGGATGAAGTTCGAGAGCATGTTGAGGAACGTCGTCTTTCCGGTTCCGGTGCCGCCCGAGATCAGCATGTTCTTCTTGACGATGACGGCGGCGCGCAGGAACTCGATGAAGCCGGGCGTGCAGGCGCCGAAGCCGATGAGCTGCTGGTGCGTGAAGGGCTTGGCGGAGAAGCGGCGGATCGTGAGCGTCGGGCCGGACACGGCGAGCGGCGCGATGATCGCGTTGACGCGCGAGCCGTCCTTGAGGCGCGCGTCGACGAGCGGCACGGACTCGTCGATGCGGCGGCCGACGGGCGCGACGATGCGCTTGATGACCTGGACGACCTGCTCGTCGTTGCGAAAGCGCATCGGCAGCAGCACGAGCTGGCCTTTCTGCTCGATGTAGATCTTGTCGAACGCGTTGACCATGATCTCGTTGATGCCCGGGTCGCGCAGCAGCGACTGCAGCGGTCCGAGGCCGAGGATCTCGTCGACGAGCTCCGTGGTGAACTGCTCGCGCTGCGTGCGCGAGAGCGCGAGGGACTGCTCGCGCTGCAGGAGGTTCTCGATGATCGTCGCGACCTTCTGGCGGTTCTCCTCGTTCTGGTTGGGGTCGTCGGAGATGCGGATGCGCTCCGTCTCCATCGCCGCGACGACCTGCTTGTGCATCTTGCCCTTGAGCTCGTCCCAGAACTCGGGCACGGGGCCGGTCGACTTCGTGAGGTCCTTGGCGGCGGATTTGGGCGCCTCGGCGGGGCCGGCCGCGCCGGCCGTCTGCTTCCAGAGGATGTCGGCGGACGCCGAGAACTCCTCGGCCTCCATCGAAGTCTCCCAGTGCTTGACGGTCGGCTTGACTTCCATCAGCCGGCCGAGCAGGACGCGCAGCGACTTGACCCAGTCGCTCTGCAGCTGCTCGACGACGAGGATCTTCTGCGTGTTCGCGTACTCGGGGATCAGGTCCTCCCACGGGCTGTACGCGAGGACGCGCTTCTGGATCGCGTTGAAGAAGCGGTCGACCTCCTTCGGGGCGAGCGCGCCGGGAAGGTTGGCCTGGTTGACGACGACCTCGAACTTGTCGAGCGCGAAATGGAGCTGCTTGATCTCGTTGAACAGCGAGTACGTCGCCTCGAAGTGCGACCGCTGCGGCAGGCAGACCCAGTAGATCAGGTCGGCGAGGTCGAACGAGAAGATCTGCATCGGGAAGAACGGGTCGACGTCGAGGAACAGGTCGTACGACTCGGCGAGCGAGCCGAGGATCTTCACGACCATGTTCGGCGACAGGCGCTGGAACTCCTGGCGGTTCGCGGCGAGCGGGAGCAGCCCGACGCCCCACTGCGAGATCGGGATGCGGCCCTTGAGCAGGCGGCCGAGGCCGCCGGTCGGGTTCTCGCCGACGAGCTGGACCATCGACGCGAGGGTCGGAGGCTGGACGCCGAGGACGTAGCTCAGGTCGTTGCGGCACAGGGGATCCATGTGCACGATGACGACCTTGCGGTTCTGCGAGCCGGCCCAGGCGAGCGCGAGATTGAGGCAGGTCGTGGTCTTGCCGACGCCTTCCTTGGGCCCCGTGAAAACGACGACGCGCCCCGGCTCCTTGAGGGCGGTCGGGGCTGCGGGCGGATCGATTTTCGTTTCGGCGTCGGGCATGCTCGGCCGTTCTTACTTGACGATTTCCATCGTGATGAACAGGAAGAGGGACTTCTGCTCCTCGATGACGGTCGTCGTCGTGAAGAGCAGTCCGAGTACGGGGATGCTTCCGAGGAAAGGGACCTTGGATTTGGAGACGTTCTTCGAGCTCGATTTGAGCCCGCCGATCACGAGCGTCTCGCCGCTCTTGATCTCGACCGCGGTCTGAATCTGGCGCGTCACGATCGACGGGACGGCGGTGTTTCCGACGGCGACGGTCTTCGAGAAGTCGACGTTCGAGACCTCGAGCTGCATCTCGGCGCGGATCGTGTCCTTCTTGTTCGGATTGATGACCGGAACGATGTTGAGGATGACGCCGAACTTCTTGAAGTCGGCCGTCACCGTGCCGTTGCCGTTCGCCGAGGGATAGGGGACCTCGCCGCCGACCACGAAGTTGGCCTGCGACTGGGCCTGGACGACGACCTTCGGATTCGACAGGAGCTGCGCCTTGCCTTCGGTCTCGAGCATTCTCAAAGTGGTCTGAAGCTGCGTCTGACGGGCGAAGTCGCCCATGCGGTAGATGCCCGGAATCGTCTTCTCCGCGAAGGCGATGCCGGCCTGGAACGGAGTCCACGCGAATCCGATGTCGCGCTGAACCGAGCCCGAGATCTCGACGATGTCGGCCGAGACGGCGATGAGGGAGTCCTCGGGCGTCTGCGCCTTCGCAGGCAGGCAGAGCGCGAGAACGAGCGCCGTCGCGGTCCACAGTTGTCGATTCATGATGTCGAGTCTAGGATACGCCTAAATTGTTTCTAACTGATTTCTAACGGAACAGCTTGCGGAAGCTCGCCATCTCCATCGGGTGCATCTCGGCGTCGCCCAGACCGCGCATGATGACCGTGGTGTCTCCCTGCTTGATGGCCAGCGCGAGGTACTGCGCCTCGTTCGGGTTCAGGGCGAGGCTCACCGACGCCTTCTCCGAGAACGCCGCCGTCTTCTCTTCTTTATCGCCGAGGTTCTTGAACTGCTTCGCGTTCATGCCCTGGCCGAGATTGGTGCCGACGGCGATGACGAGGACGTTCTGCAGGATGGTCGCGGTGACCTTCTCCTTGCGGCCGTCGTTCATCAGAGCGTCGAAGGTGACGAGAACGTCCACGCGGTCGCCGGGCTTGATGAGGATCTTCATCTCCTGGTCGATCGGCAGGATCGCGCCGCGGTAGCCGGGCGGGATCTTGACGGACAGGCCGGACTCCGGCGAGAGCGAGATCAGCGAGGACTGCGTGACCTGGTTGCCCTTCGGCACGCGGGTGCGCGTCACGAGATTGACGATGAGCTTCATGTCGCCCTGCGTCTTGATCTCGAAGGCGTCCTGCTGCATGAACTTGCGCGGAACCTCGAGGACCTCCACCATGTCCTCCTTAAGGACCGTGCGCTCGGGGATGTCGACGCGGGCGGCGAGAACGCGCGCGACCTCGTACTGGCCGCGCAGGGCGCTCTCCTTGGAGGTGAGCACCATGAGATAGAAAACGGCGGCGCCCATCGCCAGGAGCATCGGGACAAGCACGCCTTTCTTTTCCATGTTCTAGTTCGTCCTATTTCTTGAGCGGCGTCTCGATCGGCATGCGGACCACGGCCTGCAGGAGCCTCGTTCCCGTCCCTCGCGGCTTGGACAGGATGGCGCTGCTGATCGGGAACACGAGCCTGATCGCGTTGTTGCCCGTCACGACGAGATCGAAATTGTCCTGGCCCGACTGATCGTCCGTCAAAGTCTTCTCGGTGCGGCACGCCACGTACGCGGATTGGATGATCTGCTTCATGAACTCGTCGAGCTTGCCGCACTGGCTGCCCGGCGGAGGCGTCCACGTCATCCCCCCGATCCGCGCCACTTCGTAGGTCGCGTGGTTGAGGAGGATCAGCTGGAACGACACGTAGCCGATCTCCATGATCGTGAACACGATCGTGAGGAACACGGGCAAAATCAGGAGCATCTCCACGATGACCTGACCCGACCTCCCTTCGCTCCTCGTCACTTCCTCGTCCTCCCTCAAATTTTCCCGGTGGCGCTCCGGGCCCCGCGGGGCCCGGAGCGAACCGGGTATCTGCTTACTGGCCGCCCGAGCCCATCTGGCCCGCGGCGCCGGTGATCATCTGCTGGATGTTGTTGAACAGCGTCGGCATGAACTTCTTGAGCGCCACGCCGGCGACGAGCACGACGCCGACGACGACCGTGAGCATCAGCAAATACTCGACGGTGTTCTGACCGCGGCGATTCGCCGTCCGCGTCTTCAACCAGGACCCCACCTGAGACAGTTTCATGAGCATGTCTTCTCCTTCAACCTCGGATGAACGTCATTGTTTCGGATACGTGGACAAGATCTTCACGCCGGCGATCGTGAACAGCTTCTTCAACTGTCCCTGAAGGAACCCGTACATCCCGGCGAACACGGTGACCAACGCCATGGTCGTGAGAATGTATTCGATGGCTGTTTGCCCGTTCCTTCCTCTTACGATTCGACGAAAAGATCGCGTCTGCATCCGTGCTGAGTGTAGCCGCCGTCCATATCATTGTCAAGACACGGTCCATTAAAAAACCATTAAAATTTCAGCTTCACGGAGATCTGATCCACCGTGCCGAGCGCGCCATAAGGAACGAAGGCGTAATCGAGGGACACGCCGTAGCCGAAAGCCTGCGACGTGTACATGCCGAAGCCGAAGGAGAGGCCGCTGCTGCGGTCGAGGCGCAGCGACTTCAAGGTCTCGTCGAAGCTCTGTCCGCGGTCGTCGCCGTTCTGGTAGCCGACGCGGAACGCGAGCTGTCCGACGTCGAGGTACTCCTCGGGCAGCTGGAACTCGCCGCCGATGCCGACGCGCGCGCCGCTGTCGGACGCCTTGCTGAGCTCGAGGCCGAGCGTGACGAAGTCGCCGACGCGCAGGCCGGCGCCGCCGCGCGTGATGCG
>CAYVFO010000184.1:0-4661 GCA_964450975.1 uncultured Elusimicrobia bacterium
GTACGGCGCTCGAGCGCTGGACCGCCGCGGGCGCGGGCGCCGATTCCGTATCGGACAAAATAGTCACCGACGGCCCGCGAGGCTCTGCCGGCGCCGACCCGGAGGTCGGCGTCTGGCCCAGAGCAGTCGAACAAAGCGAGGCCGCGGCGAGAATGCTCATAAGGAAGCTTTTCACCGGAACCCCGATTATACAAAATCGGTTCCGGGCCTGGGGCAAAAGAAATCGAGACGTCTAAAAATCAAGATAAATGCTTTAAAAATAAGCATATTTATGATTCGGAGCGGCCGCCCGCGGACGGCACGGCGCCGGGGCCGTCTCGCGCCGAGGTATTGCGCCGCGATACATTGCCTGGCATACTGGGGTTCGATGAAGAAACCCTTCCCGTTCGCCTCCGTTCTCGCGCGCGTGCGCCGCGAGAAGGGCTACCCGAATCCGCATTCCTTCTACAAGGGCTGCGGCGGGAGGCGCGCCCTCGATCTCTCCTTCGCCAACTATCTGGCGCTCGAGAAGGGCCGCAGCCTGCCCAAGCCGCGCCGCCTGGAGGCGATCGTCGGCGCTCTCGGGCTCGAGGAGAGCTCGCCGCTGCGCCGGGAGCTCGTGCGCTCGTATCTGATCTCGCTGCTCGGAACGGACACGCTGCTGCGCGGCCTCGAGGGGCCGGCCGCGCCGGCCGGCGAGTCGGCGACCGACGAGGCCTCGCGGCAGGCGCAGCGCCAGCGCGCCGCCCAGCTCGACCTCAAGCAGTGGAAAGTCCTCGCCTCGGATCCGGCGGCCTACCGAGTCCACGTCTTCCTCGTCAATTCGCCGGATTGGTCGACGGAGGCGGAGATCGCGCGCGCCGTCGGGCTCTCGCCGGCGAAGGCCCGCGCGACGATCAAGGCGCTCGGGTCGGCCAAGATCGTGGAGACATCGTCAGGCCGCGCCCGCAGCCCCTTCGCCTACAAGTTCCTGCAGTCGTTGCCCGCGACGCCGGAGACCGCGAGCCTCAAGGCCGCGATCCTGCGCACGCGCGACGGCTTCGCGGGGCCGGACGCCAAGCTCCTCAAGCGCATGAGCGTGACGACGCGCTTCGCCGCGGCCGGCCTCGAGCGCTATTTCGCCCGTCTCAGCGACGCGGTCTGGCTCGCCGGCGTCTACGGCGACGCGGAGAAGGCCCCCGACAGCGACGTCTGCTTCGTCGACGCTCGGATCTACAAAGTCTTCGACTGAGCCCGCTCGACGTCCGCCGCGGCCGATTCCAGAACCTGGTCGCGCGACGCGTCGAGCTTCTCGCCATGCCAGCCGTTCCAGAAGCCCCAGATCGCCGGGACCGCGGCGATGAAGAGCGTCGGCCATAAGGGCCACGGAACGTGCGTCAGGAGATTCGACGAAGCTGCGATCATGATCGCGGCGGCGGCGCCGGCCGATCCGAGCAGGCCTTCGAAGAACCGGTTCGAGAGCTTCTTCGACAGCTCGCGCCGCGCTTCCTGCAGACGTCCCCAGGCCGGCAGATCGCGCGCGCCGGCCAGCATCGTCGCGAGAACGCGCGACCGGCGATGATGATCGCCGTCGGCCGCGTCGTAGCCCGCGCGGTAGAATTTCTCGACGGCGATCACGTCCGCGGGCCCGGCGCGGCCTTCGAGCACGCGGCCGGCGGAGCGCATCAGGCGGACGTCCTCGACTTTGCGCGTCTCGAGCGCGTGCAGCCGCTCCCAAGCGGAAACGACCCATCGCGAGAGACCGACGTCGCCCGCCTCGATGGCCTTGTCGAGCGTCTTGCGCAGCGAGCGTGCGTCGGGTTCGGTCCACGGCCCCGGCGCGTCCCGCTGGAGGGAGACGATGCGCGCGTCGAGCGCGTCTTCGGGGGTGTCGTAGGCCGCGCGCGGGTCTCCGTCGGCGGCGAGCCAGAGCGTTTTCTTGCCGTCTTTCTCCTTCAGCAGGGCGGCGCCGTCGAAAGCGCCGGCCTGGAGCTTGGCGGGAAGGTCCGTCATGAAGGCGTTGAGCGCCTCGGCGCGCGCCTTCTCGTAGGCGTGAACCTTCTGCTCGAGAATAGCGAGGCCGATCGTGGTGCGGTCGTTGAGGTAGAGGCGCTTCGTCATGGATTCCTGCGCTTCGGCCTTGTAAGAGGGGAACCGCGTGCGGCCGATGCCCTGGTAATTGCTCTCGATGACGAGCGACCACACCTTCATGTTCGCCCGCTCCTCGGCCTCCTTCGCGGCCGCGACGAGAACCTCCGTCTTGCGGTCCCGGCTCAAGAGCGCGAACGCCTCGGGCGTCGTGGACTCGTCGAGGACGGCGGCGAGCGGCGCGAGCAGATCCGGGTTCGTCAGCGCGGGAACGCGGCCTTCCCAGTCCGGCGCGGTCAGACGCGGCAAGCTCACGGTGCCGAGCTGGTTGATGCCCTCCATGCCGAGATCTCCGGCGACGAGCGCGACGGGGCCGGACCAGGCGACGGCGCTGGCGGAAGGGGCGACGCGGACCTGAGCGGAGGCGTTCACGGCGAGCGACGCGGCGAGGACGACGAGGGCGTGTTTGATCATGTCGGATCAGTCCCTTTTGACGACCTTGATCGACTTCAACGCGGCCGCGGCGGCTTCGCGCACGCTCGCGTCGTCGTCCGCCGCGGACGCCATGATGAGGTTGGCGACGATGGGATTTTCCCCGTCGAGAAGGCCGGTCCGGGTGTATTGCGTGATCGTTCCGAGCGCTCGCGCGGCCTCGGCCCGCACCTTGGGCTCGGAGTCGGTCAGCGAGGGAATGAGCGTGGCGCCGATGGGGCTGACGAAGGCGCCGGGCACTTTCTTGATGCTCGAGATCATGCCGACGGCGCGCACGACCCGGGCGCGGACGACCGGATCGCGATGCGCGACCATCTGATTGACCAGCTTGTAGATGACCTTGCAGTATTCGTCGTTGGTGATGTCGAGCTGGCCGACCGAAGCGATGATGCGCTCCGCGGCCTCGTCGGTCGCCGTCGCCAAAGAGGCGATCGTCAGGCGCAGGACGTCCTCGCGGCTGTGCGCGGTCCGCGACTCATGGGAGGCCGCTGCCGCGGCGTCGGCCGCGGGCCGCGCCCGGAGGGCGAGCGTCTCGATCGCCGACAGGGAGCCGGCGAAGTCCGAATCCGTCGACGCCCGCGCGCCGAACGGGCTTAAGACGGCTCCGAGCGCCAGCGTCACGGCGAGGGGCTTGATGGTCATCTGATTTCTCCAGGTACGGGGTTTATTCGCGGAAGTGCTTGTCCATGAGAGCGTGCAGCTTCGTTTCGAGCGGGATCGACGCCGCGGTCTCGCGACGGCTCGCCCAGAGCATGAGCAGCACCGGCCCCGCGATGATCGCGCCGAGCGCGAGGGCCGCCCAGGCGGGAAGGGACGCGTCCGGGACGCCCGTCAGGCCGGCGACGAGAAGCGGGAGCGCCGTGATCCACCAGCGCGGGGCGCCGAACACGCCGATGCGTTCCATGCGCGCGGCGATCGCGCGGCGCTTTTCCTTCATGGAACGCCACGACGGGAACGCGCCGGAGCCGTTCCAGACGCCGGCGAGGACGACCGCCTTTTCCCGCCATCCCTCGGCGGCCTCCAGCGCGCGGCCGTAATAGTCTTCGACGGTCTCGATGTCGGCGATGCCGCCGCGTCCTTGGGCGAGGCGCGCGGCGGAGCGGGCGACCGGCGCGTCGACGGCGCGCTCGAGCGCGCGGCGCGAGCGCTTCCACGACTCCCAGCCGCGCCGCTCGTCGGCCGGGGCCTCGAGCAGGCTCGTTTGGATCGCCTGATGGACGCCTCCGGCGACGAGCTCGTCGAGCTTCACCGTCCAGGGCCCGGACGGCAGGGCCTCGACCGACGCCGCGCGCGACTCGAGCACGCCGAAGACGGTCTCGTGGAGCTCGTCGGGATGGCCGTCGACGCCGCGCCAGCCTTTCTTCCGTCCGATGCGCGTCTCGACGAGGAGGCCGCCCTCGCGACGGACGTTCTCGGCCAGGACCTTCGGCAGATCCTTGTAGAAGGCCTCGAGCGCGCGGGTCCGCGAACGATTGAGAGCTTCGATCCGCTCGCGGGTGAGGGCGAGCGCCTTGATGGAGCCGGGACGCAGGTAAACGCCTCGCTTCGAGACGGCCTCCATCGAAGCTTCCATGCTCCGCAGCTCGTTCTCGTCCGGAGCGGTCTCGAGCGCGCGGCCGGCCAAGGCGGAGACCTCGGAGGCGTACCGGCGCTCGACGGCCTTCGCGGCCTCGGAGAGGACGCCGAGCTTCGCGTCCAGCCACAGTCCCGAGAAGCTCTCGGGCGTCACGCCGCGCGCGGCGAGCTCCTCGGCGAGCGGCTCGAGCAGTTCCGGCTTCGCGAAGACGGGAACGGTGTCGTCGATGCCCGGAGTCAGCATGCTCGTCAGCGCGGCGCTTCCGAAGGAGTTCACGCGCGCGAGTCCCGCGGCTCCTCCGGCGGTTCCGATCGGCGCCGACCAGGCCGAGGCCGGGACGGCGCGGACCTGCGCGAAGGAGGGAGCGGCGAGAAGAACGGCGGCGAGGGCGAATTTGACCATGCCCTCAGTGTAGCGGCCGCGGCCGCGACCTTCCTGGGGCGCCGGACCCGGCCTCAGGACGGAAAAGGGTTCAATCGCGCCGCGTAAACGAAAAAGCCCCCATGTATCGTGCCGCGATACATGGGGGCTTTCGTGTCGGACTAGC
>CAYVFO010000185.1:0-4656 GCA_964450975.1 uncultured Elusimicrobia bacterium
TCCGGGACGGCAAAAAGCGGACAAATTCCCCGGGCCCTATGTCAGGAGGTCTGGACTCAGGGCGGCTGGGACATGATCCTCGCGGGCTGCCCGGACCCGATGGCGCACGCCTACTTCATCCAGAGCATCTTCCTCTTCTCCAAGTCGCCGTACAGCCTGACGAACAGCCCGGAGTACGACGCGAAGCTCGGCCGGGTCGTGTCGACTTTGGACGACGCCGAGCGCTCGGCTTACGGCCGCGACCTCGACGCCTACGTCCACGAAGAGGCGCTGATGCTGTTCCTCTACCAGCGGATCAAGACCTACGGCGCGGGAAAGGGCTCGGTTTTCACTCCGTCGATCACCGGGATGTCCTACTTCTACGACGCATACGAGGCTCAATGAACCGAAGGCATGGACGCGTGCGCGTGAGCGGTGTCGATCGCATTCCTCATTTCAATCTCTCCAAGCTCAAGGTCAAGGACCTGTTGCACAAGGGGCAGATGCCGTCCGTCTCCGTCGTCCACGTGACTTTGCCGCCGCGTTATACGCACGCGCCGATCCTCCACAAGAAGACCGATGAATGGTTCCTCGTTCTCAAGGGACGCGGCTCGGGAATGATCGGGCGCAAGCGCGTCCGCTTCAGCCCGGGCACGCTCGTCTACATGCCGGCCGGCGTGCCTCACCAGATGGGCACGGGCTCCGGTGCGCTCGAGATACTTGCCCTGTTCTCTCCGCCCCTGGACGCGCGCCGCAAGGACGCGGACATCCACGCGTGCCATCCAGCGAAAGCGGCTTGACCCCGACGAGGAGAAGGGTTACCCTGCTTTGGTGCGACGAGCCCTAGCGACGGCGTTGTCGTGCCTGCTGGCCGGGCAAGCCGCCGCTAATCCGTTGGCTTACATCCTCTCGAGCCAGGAAGCCGCCCCCGAAATCTCCGATCCAGCCGCCTCGAGCGCCCGAGAATCGAGCGGCGAGCCGGGAAGCGAGGGCGAGCTCGATGCCGCCGACGTCGACAAGCTGGCTGGCCGGCTCGCGACGATCGCGCTGGGCTACGAGACCTTCCGCGCCCATCTCGACTCGAACACCGCCGCGCTCGTCGAGTACACCGCGCCTCAGGGGTTGATTCGGAATCCGGGCGACCACGCGCAGACATTGGACCGCGTCTATCGCGCATTGGCCGTGCTGGATTACACGCGGGCTCTGCGCTACGCCGAGGGCGAGGCCTGCGCGCGCGGCCCTCGCCGCGCCTTGCTGCGCTCCTCCGACGGCCTCTTCGCCGATCCCAAGACGGGGGAGCTCTCGCCCTGGCTCAAGGCCGAGCTCAAGCGCTCCAGAGCGGGAGAAGCCCCGGCCGGATTGGTTTCGGCCTCGGCGCGCGAGTGGTCGCCGCTCGCCTACCTCAAGACGCTGGCGGAAGCGCGCGCCGCGTCGCGACTCTTGGCGGACGAGAAGACGCTCGGCGCTGAGCGCGCGAAGGCCTTTTGCGACCGAGCGGCCCTTTACGAGCAGCTGGCTTCGGCCCAGCCCGCCGTGAAGTGGAGCGAGCCGGAGCTTCCGGCCGCGTCGGTCGTCGAGGCCCGATGGGGAGAAGCTCGCGGCACCGGCCTCGTGCTGCTTCATGACGGCAAGCCCGTCGTGCTCATATCGGGCAAGCTGACCGAGAACGAATACGAGACGCCCGATCTGTTCGCAAAGTCGGGGCGGAGCGTCACGGCGAGCTATCTGCGCCGCGGCCCCGTGTTCTCCCTGCTGTCCGTTCAGCCTGCAGCCGACCTAGCCCCACTTGCGTTGCCCGAGAGGAGCGATTCTGCCGAGCAAGTCGCCTATTCCATCGGCCATCCCATCCAGGGCGGCCCTTGGTCGGTCACGCGCGGACTCTCTAGACCGGAGAACGGCCAGCTGCGCACGGACGCCGCGATCGACGACGCGCAGGCCGGGGCGCCGCTATTCGGCGCGGGCGGCGAGCTGATCGGAGTCGTTGTCGGGCGCGGAGCGGCATTCGAGATCGGAAGCATCCGTCGCTGGCTTGATGATCCTCGCCAAGAACTGGCTGCAAAAATAGACATGGATTCGGAGGAGATTGGTACCGGGGCCCTGCTCACGGCGTCGGCGACTTTCGCCCCCAAGGAGACTGGCGGCCTCATCGAGGCCGGCTCATACTTCAACACGAATCCGAGCGGCAAATGCGTGGACGTGCGCGGCTGCGGGTTGCCGCCGAGTTCCTCAGCGGGCCCGTCGTACGCGCCGAGCGCGCCCAATCCCTACGCGGGTTGCCCGCCCACGCAGTGCTATCCGGTCTTCATGGCGCCGGTCATGGGATTTTTCGGGCTTATCGGCAAGCTGCTCAAGTCACCGCCCAAGCGGCAAGCCTATGTTCCGGATAACCGCCGTCAAAGTGTTCCGGCTGAGAGCGCGCCGCCGGTCGTGTGGCGTCCGCCGGAACGGCCCCGAGATCCGATTCGGCCGAAGGAACTCGTGTTCCGCGTCTCGAAACCCTCACTTGCCCTGGGCGAAACGATCGAAGCCGTCGCTGAAGTGACCTTCGAAGGCAAAGACGGAACGCCTGCTGGCAAGCTCGTCACGTTCAGCGTCGTCCCGGCGGGGTTCTTGGATTGTCCTTCCGCTCGAACGGATTCGGCTGGTATCGCCCGCACGACCTGCAGGAGCATCCGTCAGCCTTCCGAAACCCCGTTCGATCAACTCCAGGACGAGACGCGACGTAGGCTCGGCTTGAAGACTCCAGTCCGGATTCGTGCCAAGCCTGCCAAGGGGGACAGGAAATCGGAAGTAAAGCAGCGCGCTTTCGACCAGGATGCGGATCTCGAGCGAGAGGGGGAGAAGTATCCGGAAGCTGGCAACGATACACCCGGCATCGTCAAGGAGTTTCCTGATGCGCAGCCGACCGTATTAGAAATCAAAGGCGACCGAGTGATGCTTGGGGCATCGCTAGTGAACCTCATCGCAGAAATCGGAATTATCGTCCTGGAACACCAGTGCCCCGCTGGCTATCAAATCGGCACTCAGGTCCACATTGCGACAGGGAAGAGTGTCTATTCGTGCAGATCCAACGGTGAGTTGCCTGGCGATGTAGGAAGTCATGAGCGGTATGCCTCGGAAAAGCCCGATGCCCCTCAGCCCGGAGAACGGGTGCCGGCTCCAGATTCGTTGGAGGGCTTTCCCGAGGCTACGCGAGTAAAATCGAAAACCCCAGTGCAAGGCGGAGGAAGCAAGCGCCGGAGATGGCGAGATTCCGACGGAAGTATTCTTGAATGGGATTCTCAACATGGTACAGTGGAGAAATACAATAGACGCGGCAAGCATCTTGGTGAATATGATCCCAATACCGGCGAACAGACTAAACCCGCCAAGCCGGAGAGGGAGGTCGAGCCATGACTAAAAGAGAGAACCTAAAGCGTTTTATAAGTTACTACCAGAAAGATGGGGAAAAGCTCTTGGGGGACGTGCCCTTGATCAAGTTGGATTTGGCTGCGTTGCGTGTTCTGCTGCAGGTTGCGGATGACGACCCCCTGTATGATGTCTATCCTATCGATGAGCCCCTTAAGAATTTCCTCCAGCGCTACACTGAGCACAATATTAATTTAGGCCAGTATGATTATTTTCTCGAATGCTCTAGAACGGTCTAAGGCAATCCCCATTTCCAAGCTGCTATGAGAATGCGCGCGCCGTCGCGGCTTTCGTGGAAGCTGCTCGCGGCGATCATCCCGGCCGTCGTTCTCGTCGTCGGCGCGATCGTCTGGCTGCAGTACGCCATGGCGCGCAAGGCGATCTCGGCGGCGATCGACAAGGAGACGGCGTCGATCGCGCAGCGGCTGTCGATGGACGTCGACGACCTCCTCGAGCAGCGCCGCCGCGACGTCGCGACCCTCGCCGAGACGCCGCTGATCGCGGACTGGTACCGCAACGTGGACTTCGGCCTGCACGACGAGGCGAAGACCTACCGCGGCGAGCTCGAGCGCTACTTCAAGAGTTTCGCGGCGCGCACCGGGGACTACCAGCGCATCGTCTTCATCGACGCGAACGGCTACATCGTGGCGGGGACGGGCGTTCCTCTGAGGGATCCCGCGGTCAGCCGCGCCAAGGATGAGGCCTTCGTCGCGGCGCGCGCGGCGGGGCCGGGCGGGCTCTGGACATCGTCGATCGAGGAGCGGCCAAGGCTCGGCCCGTCGCTCTACTACCTCAAGCCCGTTCACGACGAGCGCGGGCGCTTCCGCGGCGCGCTCGGGCTGAGCTACGGCCTCTCGAGCCTGCGCGCCCGGCTGGCGGCGGCCGGAGGGCGCGGCGGGCGCGCCTACATCGAGACCGACGACGGCCGCCGGCTGGAGGGCCGTTCGGCGGCGGCGTCCGGGGACGTGCTCGCCGCCCGCGCGCGCCTGAAGTCGAAGCCGTGGACCGTCGTCGTCGAGGCGCCCGCGGACGACTTCTTCGCGCCGCTGCGGAAGGTGCGCGACGCGACCTTGGCGACCGCTCTCCTCGGCACGGCGGTGCTCGTCGGCATCCTGCTCCTCGCCGTCCGCCTCATGACGCGCCCGATCGCGGCGCTCGTCGAGGCCGCCGGACGCGTCGGCGCGGGCGAGTTCTCGCACCGCATCCCGAGCCCCGGCTCCGACGAGCTCGGCACGCTCTCCGCGGCCTTCAACGAGATGGGCGAGCGCC
>CAYVFO010000186.1:0-4626 GCA_964450975.1 uncultured Elusimicrobia bacterium
ACGCTCGCGATCTCCGCGCTGCACCCGCGCGCCGCGCTCGGCGTCGAGTTCAAGGACATCGGCGAGGGCGGCGACGAGAAGCCGCTCGCCAAGACGACGAAGATGACCGAGACCAAGCACGTCCACTCCGCGAAGTGCGGGCACGCGATGGGCCTGGCCAAGCAGGCGCAGATGACGCTCGCGGTGGTCGAGTCGCGCGGCGGCATGACCGAGGAGCAGAAGGAGCGCTTCGTCCAGGACTACATCGTCGATCTGACGCTCCACGAGGTCGGCCACACGCTGGGCCTCCGCCACAACTTCCTCGCGAAGACCTGGAAAGAGGCCTCCGCGCTGACCGGCGAGGCGCCGATCGCGGCCTCGGTGATGGACTACATGCCCGCCAACGTCGCGCCGCCGGGCGCCAAGCAGGGGCCGTTCTGGAACACGCGCCTCGGCCCGTACGACTTCTGGGCGATCGAGTACGCCTACAAGACGCTCTCCCCCGAGAACGAGGCGGCCGAGCTCGCGAAGATCGCGGCGCGCTCCTCCGAGCCCGGCCTCGCTTACGCGACGGACGAGGACCTCGTCGGCCTCGATCCCGACTCGTCTCCGTGGTACATCGGCAGCGACCCGCTCGAGTGGGCGCGCGGCCGCATCGCCACCGTGCGCGAGCTGTGGAAGTCGCTCGAGAGCCGCAAGGGCGATCACACGGGCACTTACCGCTCCTTCGTGCAGGGCTGGCGCGGCTACCTCGACGCCTCGCGCCTGGCGGCGAAGATCGTGGGCGGCCTCGGCTACCGCCGCGGCGCCGGCGACGCCGCGCCGTTCACCCCGATCTCCGGCGCGCGCCGCCGCGCGGCGCTGGCGCTGATCGAGGAGGCCGTGTTCTCCGACGCTCCGTTCGACGCGAGCGCCGACCTCCGCCGCCGCCTCGACCCGGGCCGCGAGGGCAGCGTCGACGACCAGTGGCCCGGCCTCAGCTGGCTGCCGTACGAGGAGCTCACCCTGTGGATCCGCCAGGACACGCTCGCGCGCCTGCTCGACCTGGACCTCATGGCGCTGCTCGCCGAGAGCGTGAAGATGGCGCCCGCCGGCGATACGCCGCTCACGCCGCGCGAGCTCATCGAGACCCTGACGCGCATGATCTGGCGCGAGGTGATGGAGCCGATGAAGCGCGGCGCGAAGATCTCCACGATCTCCCCGTCGCGCCGCCGCCTGCAGGAGGCGCACCTCAACATGCTCATCCTGCTCGCCTACCGCGACGCCGAGGAAGAGGTTCCCGAGGTCTCGGCTCTCGCCCGCGCGCATCTGACGCGCCTGTCGCTCAAGCTCGACGAGAAGTCCGAGCGCAAGAGCTGGGACGACGCCACGCGCGACCACATCAAGCAGTCCGCGAACAAGATCGATTCCGCGGACTCGCGCTACGAGCCTTAGTTTTTTTCTATAAACTGGGGATGGACCACTCCCCCGGGTTCCTCAAGATCGTCGCCGACGCCAAGTCGCGCGTCAAAGAGACCGACGTTCCCACCGTGCTCGCGCGCATGAAGAAGGGCGACAAGCTCCTCCTCGTCGACGTGCGCGAGGACAACGAGTGGGCCAAGGGGCGCATCCAGGGCGCGATTCATCTCGGCAAGGGCGTCATCGAGCGCGACGTCGAGAACGAGATCGCCGACAAGAACGCCGAGATCATCCTCTACTGCGGCGGCGGCTTCCGCTCCGCGCTCTCGGCCGACAATCTGCAGAAGATGGGCTACACGAACGTGGTGTCCATGGACGGAGGCTGGCGGGCGTGGAGCCAAGCCGGGGGGCCCGTCGAGAAATGAAAGCGATCGCTCTGATGATCCTGGCCGCGCTCGGCGCGTCCGCCGCCGAGCCGAAGGCCGCTCCGAAGCCGAAGGCCGACTGGCTCAAGAAGTACGAGCTGCAGCCCTACCGCGAGATCTGGAGCGGGCCGATCGAGGTGAAGAAGCTCGACGCGGCGCTCCCGAAGCTGGTCGCCGTCGTCGAGAAAGGCGGCGGCAAGCTCACGCAGCCGCTCGCGAACTTCCCGGGCACGCCCGACGAGCAGCAGGTCTCGATCCTCGTGCCGCTGCCGGCCGCCAAGCCGCTGCTCAAGGAGCTGCGCAAGCTCGGCAAGATCGAGGATCCGCTCGTGCGCCGCATGCGCGACCCCACCCCGCTGCCCGAGGTGCGCGAGAAGCTCGGCGCCTTGCTCAAGGAGCGCTCCGAGCAGAACCTGGCGTTCACGCAGATGCCGGCGTCCGCGTCTCTCGTCGACGCCTTGATCGAGCACCTCTCGGCGGTGATCGCCGTCGAGACCTCCGGCGGAACCGAGGTCCTGTGGAATATCGTCGTGCGCGAGAAGAAGTGACGGGGGCGCTCGCCCTCGCCCTCCTGCTCGCCGCGCCGTCCTGCTCCGCGCCCGCGAAGAAGCCGCTGCCCCCCAAGGAGCAGCGCGGGAAGGGCCGCATCATCTCCGTCCCCGATCCCAGCATCACGACGTTTCCCAAGCTCCTCGACCACGTCTGGAACGACGGCGGCAAGGAGCGCGAGGTCGAGGCGGGCAGCATGCTCGCCGAGCTCGTTCCGCCCGGCGCCGTGTTCCGCAAGCTCGAATGGGGAGAGCACGACACGACCGACGGCCGCTCGCGCGCGACGTACTCGATCGCGACGTCCACGTCGCTCGCGCCGCAGGATCTCTCCATCGGGCTCGCGGTCCTGTGGACCGGACGGAAGACGCAATCCTATCTCGAGCGCCGGTACGCGCTCGTCTCGCGCGAGGGGAAAGTCGCGAAGGTTCTCTTCGTCCGCGACGCGCTCGACGCCGCCGGCGAGGTCGTGCCCGGCAGCGAGTCGATCTCGCGTCCCGCGCCGGAGTCGAAGGAAGTCGAGGAATTCCTCGCGCGCGAGCGCGAGTTCTATTTCGAATGGAAGCACAGAAAACGGCTGCCTCCGCCCTGATCCTCGCCGTCGCGCTCCTGAGCGCGTGCGCGGAGATCGGCCTCGAGCCCGCGGGCGTTCCGCCGCCGCCTCCGCCGCGCCCCGCGATGCGCCCGCCGCTCGACGTCTCGGCGGTGTTCGGCGCGAGCTTGATCGCGCGGCGTAAAGTGGACGGCGTCAAAGCCGAGATTTTCGTCATCGGCGAGGGCCGCGTGCGCGGCTCGATGGTGTCCGAGCTCAAGAGCCCGGAGGCGCGCCTGACTCCGCCCGTCACCGTCGTGTTGATCCGCCATCCTAAGGAAGGAGCCATCCTCTTCGGCGCCGGCCTCCCGGACGACATGGGGGGGATGGGCAAGCGCCGGCTGCGCGGGGCGGCTTTGGCCCCGTTCACGGAATATCCTGGAAAAGACGTCATTTCTCAGCTTTCCGCCCGCGGGATTTCGGCCGAGGACGTCAAATGGGTGATTTTGCCCGATTTAGCCCCCGAGTGGGCCGGCCGGCCGGGAGCCTTCCCCAACGCCACGATCGTCGTCTCCAAGGAGGCCTGGGTCAACCCCAAACGGCGCGCTTTGGAGCGCGATATGCCCGATCCGAGGGCTTTCGTTCCGGAAGAACGCTTGAAAACAATGGATTTTTCGCAATCCAAGCCCTATGGAACGTTCATGCACGGCATCGATCTCTTCGATGACGGCACCGTGGTGCTCGTCGACCTCGAGGGCGGAGCCGCCGGCGGCCTGGGGGCCTGGATCAATTTGGACTCCGGGCCGCTGCTGCTGACCGGGCCGGCCGCGTTCGTGTACGACAACATCTACGACTCCGCGCTGCCGGACAAGAAATTCGTGGTGGATCTCTCCAGCTTCGCGTGGAACGCGCGCGCGATGAAGCTCGCTCAAGACGCCGCGCCGCGGCTCGTGATTCTTCCCGCGCATGACCTCTCAACGTTGAAATTATCGCCGCGTCCCGACATCACGCTCGCGCGCTGACGCGCGAAAAAAATATTTTCAAAAAATATTTTTAGGGCGATTCTCCGAGGAGAAATCGCGTTCGAGGGACGCGAAAAATAATTTTTTCGAAAATAGTTGTTGACACGCGCGCGGAGTTCGTGATAATATTTCATCACTCAGGCTGCGCTTTAAAAACGCAGCCCAGTGGCAAAGTAAATTTGCCCCAGGCTTCTCGGAAGCAAGAGAGAAAGCCCGGACAAGTTTTTTGTTCTTTGACAATTCGGTATTTGCAAGCGAATGGGCGCCCTGCTTTTCCCCCCGGAAGAGAGGGCGTAAGGAATTATTAGGTGTGTGTCAACGATCGGATCCGGCCTCAAAACCGGTGAACGTCGAGTGACAACAAGAGCAAAGAAGAGTCAATTCTTCTTCATTTTAGATGCGAAGCGGAAGTATTCCGGGTCTTACCCTGGAGAAAACGCCAAACAGCTTTAAATGGAGAGTTTGATCCTGGCTCAGAATTAACGCTGGCAGAGTGCATAACACATGCAAGTCGAGCGAAACTTGTAGCAATACAAGTTTAGCGGCAGACGAGTGAGTAACACGTGAGCAATCTACCCTTGAATGGTGAACAACCAGCCGAAAGGCTGGCTAATACACCGTACTCTCCCTTGGAGGCATCTCCGAGGGAGGAGAGCAGCAATGCGTTCTTGGAGGAGCTCGCGGCCCATCAGCTAGTTGGCGGTGTAACGGACCACCAAGGCTA
>CAYVFO010000187.1:0-4615 GCA_964450975.1 uncultured Elusimicrobia bacterium
TCCGGGACGGCAAAAAGCGGACAAATTCCCCGGGCCCTATGTCAGGAGGTCTGGAATCGGGAGATGCGGCCCTCCCGCGCTTGAAAGATTGGATGCAGGCGCATTCCAGCTATTCTCGCGTGGCCTATGAAATGTCGCGCGCCTGGGCTGCCATCGCGGCACGTGAAGGCCTCACCCGCGGCCTCGGCGGCGCGATCAAGCGCTATCTCGACATGCAGGGCTTAACGAACTCCTCGACCGCGGCGGGCTGGACGACTTTGCTCGCCTACGTGGAACTCGCGGGCCTGGCCGGCGGGACCGACGCACTTCGCCCTCTCGAGGAGATGATGAACCAGCCCCCGTCGGGCATCGCCTCCGTCCACAAGCAGTCGTACTTCAGTTCTCCCGATGCATGGGCACGAGTTCTGGTGCGCTCCGGCAAGTTCGAGGAGTACGCCCAGCCGCAGGGGCATGACGCGAACGGCGCGCCCAAGCCCTCGAAACTACAGGAGATGATGACCGACCGCTCCCACCCGATGCTCATGGCCGCGGCCCTGCGCGCGATTGCCTACGCGCGCGACCCCGGCTTCACGCGACGTGCCGTCGAGCCCAGGGGGGATCTGCCCGACATCCAGCCCGCGGCCACGAAGCCCGCGGCTCCTTCGTTCGAGCCGCGTCGTCCCATCAACCCCCGCCACGACGGCGATCCCTTCGAGGGATGGTAGGCGCGGCGGACGCCGCCGCCGAGCGAGACTGCGCATGGCAATCGAAATGGTTGTCATTTTTGCCTCGCGCGTCATCCGATCGATTTGTGCTCAATGCCGCCTGACGAAAGGGTCCTAGGGCCCAGCGTTTTCGCGCGCGCTAGCGGTACAATCGAGGCGAATCTTCCGGGAGGAACTCGAACATGCACTATAGGCCCGTCGCCGTCACCGCCGCATTTCTCGTCGCTGGTCCCGGTCACCTGACTCTTACGGCCGCCGCGCAGGCGGTTTCCCGCGCGGCCATCCCGAGAGCATCCGCGATCCCGGCCCTCGGCCCCGGGCTTAACGGCGCGGCCTTCGCTGGGAACCCTCTTTCGCTCTCTCCGCTCCAGGCGCCTTCTCTCACCCCAGCCGGCGTGCTCGCCGCCCCGACCCCTGCGGCAGCCGCTTCGTTTCCGGCGGTCGCCCTCGTTCCCGTCTCCGCACTGGCGCCTGCCGACCGGGGGGGCACCCTGGCGGCGCGACCATGGCCAGCCGCCGCGAAGGAGGCCCTCGGTACGCCTGCGTCGGGCGCGCCGCTTTCCGTGATCGCGTCCGGTGACAGCGCAGTCGACGTTGTGCAAAAGGAGGCCGCGTTGGGCAGCCTCTTCGACGGCTCCGGTCCCAGTCCTCGCCGGGAGACCCTCGCGGGCGAGGTCGCCGCTGAAGTCCGCGACGATGCGGCCGATGTCGCCGATGTCGTCGCCAGGGTCAATGCCGTCGAACTCAAGCGCTATACGGCCCGCCTCGTGCCGTGGCCCAGCGTACACGGCTGGTATCGCATCGTGGTCGCCGGGCCCGTGCCTTGGGCAAGCTATGGGTGGTTCCGCGACGCTTTTGGAAATAATGGTCAGGAACGCGCTGAGCTATTTACCGCTAAGCTCGAGAAGGCCCTCAACAACCACCGCGTCGATGCGGCCGTTCTCAAGGCTCTTCGCGAGTATGGCCCCCAAGGGCTGGAGAGTCTCGACTCGGGCAAGTATGCCGCGATCAATGCGATTCGCCTCACCAGTTATCGCGCGGCCCTCGTGCAGTCGATTACCCTGACGTGGAGATACGTGGCATGGTACAACAGGCGCGGCGTAAAGGCTGGGCGCTACGTCCTCACGGTCACGGGTCCAGGCCGGACTTTGATCAGCTACAGCATCGATGAACGAAACTTGACTGGTGAGGGCGAGCGCGACGCGACTCTGTTTGCCGCGAAACTGGAGCAGGCCCTCAAGGCGAGGCGCGTCAAGATTTCCGATGTCAAGATGCTGAAGCGCGACCGCGAATGGAACGAAGAAAGCCGCCGGGCTGCCTACGCCAGGGTTCACGCCGAGTCCTTGCTTCGCTACCGGGCTGAGTTCATGCCGTGGCCGGGTGTTCCCGGCTATTTCCGCGTCGTCGTCACCGGTCCCGAGGGTTTTTGGGCGAGCTACGGTATAAGCGGCGATAGATTGCTCTTCGGAGGAGACGTCGGCGCCGCGGTCTTCACCGCCAAGCTAGAGAAGGCTCTCAATGCGGGCGCGGTGACGTTCAGCGAACTTCGCTCCCTCAGCACCGCCTACGCTTGGGATTCTATTCTGCCGAGAATACGTTGATCGTGAGTTCAACCAGGAGGCCACACCGAATGTCCAGCAAATCCCTTGCCGTTCTCATCGCCATGTGTCTTGTCGCCGGTTCCGACGGCGGGATTCTCACGGCCGCCGCGCAGACGATTGCGCGCGCCGCCGCCCCAGGGTCCGTTGGGAGCTCATCCGTCGGCGCCGCCCTCGGCGCTCAGCGCCCGGTGGGCACCGCCCTTCCGACGTTGTTGTTCGCGGGAGCGGAGGCCCTTACGCCTTCTCGCGTGCTGTCGGCGCCGGCTCTCACGCCGCTCGCCGCGGCTCCGGGGATGGCTCTCGTTCCCGTCGTCTCGGCACTGGCGCCTACTGGCCGCGGCGTAGCATCTGTCGTGCCCAAGACCGTCGTTTCCGCTCTGGCGGCTCGACCGCTGAGCGCCGCCGCGAAGGAAGTCAAAGGCATGCCCGCGCCGGGCGCGACTCTTTCCTCCATAATGCCTGCTATCGAGTCTGCCGACACCCCCAACGGTGCCGAGCTTCAGGGGGAGGCTTCGAAAGTCTTGTTCGATGGCGCGAAGAAGCGCGCGGCTCTCGAGGACGAGGGCGCGCCCGTCGTCCGCTCTGATTTCAGCGTGCACGCCGGCGTCCGACTTGACGCGCGATCGGCGCAAACGGGGCAGGAGGGCGCGAATCGACGCCCCATAATGGCAGCGAACGCTGCGATCGCGCAGTCGAGACAGGATAAGGGCGAGGCCGGGGGCGCCGCGACTTCGAAGCAGGCTGTAAGGACATTGATTTCCGGCGCATTCGGGATGCTGGTGGCCTTCGGCGCGCACTCAACTCCCTTGTCGGCGGTCGTCGTTTTGGCGCTAATTGCCCTCATCAGCCTGCGCAACGTCCCGAAGGGAATGGACAGCGTGCAGATATCCTCGCTGCTCGCGGCGTTCACGACCGGGGCGCTCGTCAGCGCCGGGATCGTCCTCGCCATCTACGGGTTGGGCGGAGCCTTCTACCTCGCCGCCGCGACGGCCGCCGTCGCCGGCGTCGTGGTCTTGGTCCGCAAGTGGAAAGCGGACATGTCGGGGGATTCCGGTGTCTCATTCGCGCTGGCTATTGTCGGTATGGGGTTGTTCCTTGTGTACCGAGCGCTGCGCGCGACGCTCTCGCGCACGAAGAGCGCGGCCGCGCCTTCCGCCGCGCCCAAGTCGCCGTCGCGCCTGCGCGAGTTGATGAGCGCGGTGTTCGACTATGGAATTAATGGCGGGAGCCGCATCGGCGCCAGCCTCGCGATTGCGCTCGTGGGGACAGGAATGGGGGGGATGGGGGTCGCCGCGCTGTATGGTCAGCTCATTGGATTTTCCTCGGTCGCGGCGGAAAAGTTGGCGCTCGGCCTCGCAATCTTAGCCGCCGCCGTCATCCCGATTACGATGGCGGCGATGGGCTCTTACGCCGCCGCTCGGACCATCTACGGCTGGCTGCCTCAGGCCGTGCGGGATGGCGTGGCGTCCAAGCTCCGCCTCGCGGGTGAGTTCGTCGAACGCAACTCGGGCCTCATCCGCTGGGGCGTGGGGGCTATGGGCCTCGCGGCCGTTCTCGCCTTCGCCCCGGCGATGGCAGTTGACTACCTGTTCGCCGCTTTCGCGTTCGGCATAATCGAGGTGATGTTCATCTTAGGTCACACCCCGGAGAAGATCGCCACGGCTATCTTCTCGTTCACGCTGGCCGCGGCGGCGCTCGCGGCGGTCATCGCGCCGGTCGCGTTCCCCTTGGTAATGGGCGGGCTCATTCTGTTCTACCTGCTTGCCAACATATTTTCCGCGTAAAGAAAGAACGGCGAGACGATCCGGCCAACGGCGCGAGGCTTCAAGATCGCCAACGGAAAGCTGGGTCGGGAAATCCGTGCGCTGAGGTGCAAGTGCACGCGCCTCAAGAAGCGCATCAGAGCCTTGCCCGAGAGGATCGCCGCCGCAGACGCCGAGGGAGCACCCATCGTGAAGCTCGACCCGGAGACGAAGCATCTGACGGACACGATTAAGATGGTGGCGTATCGCGCGGAGACGCTACTCGTCGGATTGCTCAACGAGAAAGTGTATGCCCGCACGGAGGAGGAGGGCCGTGCTCTGGTGCGCGAGATACTAAGGGCGCCGGCCGACGTCTTGCCGGACGAGCGGGAGGGAGTGCTGCGGGTTCGCCTTCACGGACTGGCCAATCCGAGGAGCAACGCGGCCGTGAGGCATCTGTGCAAGGCGCTGAATGAAACCGAAATCATGTATCCCGGGACCCGGCTACGCCTGCGCTACGAGCCCCCGAATGTTGCATCGATTTTGGCCACGGGTCAGGAGTCCTGAA
>CAYVFO010000188.1:0-4598 GCA_964450975.1 uncultured Elusimicrobia bacterium
GCGGCGCCGAGGACGGCGGCGGGGGAGGCGGAGGCGCCTTCGCGGCGAGCAGCGCGGCGATCTCGGGCACGTCCGCGGCCTTCTTCCAGGCGTCCTGGCCCGTCGCTCCGAACGGATAGACCATCGTCGCGGGGCCGAAGCCGGGACGCGCGACGAGCTGAGCGGGCTCGAAGGGGCCGAGGGGAGCCGTGCCGTCGTGGAGGTAGAACGTCGCCACGTCACGCCCTCCGGAAGTCGCGGCCGCCGGCGCGGTCGATGAGGATCGAGACCATCATGTCGCCGAAGACGTTCACGACCGAGCGGGCGCGCGCGAGGATCCAGTCCACGGTGAGGAGCAGGGGCAGGAGCTCGACGGGGAGGCCGACCGTCGCCAGCACGATCGAGAGCGAGATGAAGCCGGCCTCGGGAACGCCGGCGATGCCCATCGCGGCGATCAGGCACGAAGCCGCCGCGGCGATCTGCTGGCCGAGCGTGAGGTCGAGGCCGTGCGCCTGCGCGACGAAGAGGACCGCCATCGCCTCGTAGAGGATGATGCCGTCGTTGTTGAGGTTCGTGCCGACGCAGGCGCCGAGCGTCGAGGACTCCTTGGAAACGCCGAGGTTGCCGAGCGACTTGAGCGTGAGCGGCAAGGTCGCCAGCGAGGAGTTCGCGCCGATCGAGTAGATCGCGGGCTCCTTCGCCTCGGCCCAGAAGCGCCGCAGCGGCAGGCCCACATAGAGGAGGAGCCAGGCCTGGTAGACGACGACCGAGTGCAGGAACAGGCCGAGCAGTCCGACGAAGACGTAGGCGGCGAGGCCCTTGAGCGGCGCGAGGCCGTACTCGCCGACGGATTTGGCGACGACGGCGAACACCGCGACGGGCGCGATCTTGATGATCCAGCCCAAGATCATCGCGACGGCCTTGCGGCCGAGCGCGATGCCGCGCTCGAAGCCGGAGACGTCCTCGCCGGCGTCCTTGAGGCGCCGCAGGGCCAGGCCGAACACGAGCGAGAGGACGACGAGGGGGAACACCGCGTTGTCGATGAACGGCTGGACGAGCGACGGCGGCACGAAGTTGCCGAGGAACTTCGCGAGCTCGAGCTTCGGCGGCGGGGCGGCGGCGGCGACCGCGGCGGGCGCCGCCGCGGCGAGGTGAGCCCCGGGCCGCAGCACGTTCGAGAGCGTCAGGCCGAGGACGAGCGCGAGCGTCGCGTTGACGCCCGCGAAGAAGAGCATGCGGCGTCCGTCCTTGAAGGAGACCTGCGTCTCGATGACGGCCTCGAGGATCGTGAGGATGAGGAGCGGCGCGGCCGCGAGCTTGATCGCCTGGATGACGACCTTCCCGATCTCGCCGAGCGGCGCTGCGGATTTGCCCAGCACGAGGCCCGCCCCGACGCCGAGGATCAACCCGGCGACGATCTGGGCCGTCAGCCCCGGCTTCTTCAGTCGATCCAGTCCTTATCCTTGAGCTTCTTCGGCAGGTAGGTCTTGGTCAGGTACTGGAAGTCCTTGTTGGCGAGGGCGTCCAATTCGTACTTGAGGCCGCTCTTGAGCATGCGGGTGATCTCCGCCTGCCACTCCTTCTTCTGGAACCACTGGTAGTTCAGCAACTCCTTGGCGCGCGCGATGTCCTTGTCGTTGAGCTTGATGCCGACGTTGCGCGGCAGGCCGTACTTGTCGGGGTCGGCGGACGAGAGGCCGACGAACTTCGCGGCCGGGATCGCCATGCGCTGGCTTTCGAAGGCGAGGTTGATCGAGCCCTGCTTGACGACCGAGTAGATGTAGTACCCCCACGGGTCGTTGTCGACGAGGACGTAGACGGGGAGCTTCTTCTCCTCGTGGAGGCGGCGCGCGAGGCGCCGGACGCCGCGCGGAGGCTGGCCGTTGCCGGTGAGGAGGATGCAGTTGTACTTCTTCCAGAACTTGTCCTCGGCGAGGCGGTTCCACTGCGTTCCCTTCTCGATGAGGAGGACGAAGTCGGCGGTGCACTTCTTGATCTTGAGGTACTCGTCCTCGACGATGGAGGGAACGGAGTAGCCGCCCTTGCCGAGCTTGGCGCAGTCGACCTTGTCGCCGTCGTCCTCGAAGACGACCGGGCCGATGATCGTGCCGGCGTTCTCGGCGCGCACGTGGAACTCCTCGCGCAGCGCCGCGAGGGAGACCTCGAGGTCCTCGATGACGGGGTCGGACTCGGCCTGGTCGTCGAAGGTGTTCTCGCTCGAATCCTTCAGCGTGTGCTTCGTGCGGTAGTAGATCTCGCGGAGGCTGGTCGTGAGCTCGGCCTTCTGGAGCTCGTTGAGGGCGTCGGCGACGAGCATCGTCTGCATGAACTTCTTGGCCATCGCCATGTTGAAGAACGTGCGCATCTGCTTCGTATTGCCCATCTCGATGATGCCGCGCTTCTCGTTGAACTTGACGTTCGACAGGGAACGGACGGGGATCGGGATCGAGGGGTCCTTCCGCTTCGCGGCGGAGGCGATGACGAGGTCGGCGAGGCCGACGAGCTTCTTTTCGACGTGAGGGGTCTTGGCCATGGATCAGTTCCTCGGTGCGGCGTTCGCCAGGAGGCGGGTGTTGACGGTCGCGACGAGCAGCCCCAGCGCGAAGCCGCCGGCGGCGCCCGTGAACAAGGTCTTGCGATAGACGTCGATCGCCCAGACGACCGCGGGCTTGCAGGAGACGCCGAGCTCGACGGGCGGCGTGTAGTACCAGGCGATCAGCTCCGGCGCGAACCAGCCGACCGCGAGCGAGGTCAGCCCGGCGATCGACGCGGCGACGAGCAGGAACCGCTTCACTTGCGCTTCTTGGCCGGCTTCTTGGCCGGCTTGGCTTTCGCCTTGGCCTTGGGCTTCGCCTTGGCCTTGGATTTCTTTTCCGCCTTGTCCGTCTTCGTGGTTTTCCGTTCCGCGGTCTCGTCCGGCTCGGCGCCGGGCGCTCCGGGAGCGGCGGCTTCCTCGACGGCGACGGGGCCTTCGACGGGCACCTCGCCCTCGACTCCCTCGGCGGTGACGATGATCGAGTGCGGCAGGCCGTGCGGGCCCGCGTTCTTGTCGACGAGCTCGTCGGTCTTCTGGCCGCCGGTGAGCTTCTTGGCCATCTCGGTCAGCTCTTTGTGGAGCTTGGCCTCGGCGAGCTTTCCGCCCTTGAGGCTCTTGCAGGCCGCGACGACCTCGTCGATGTAGAGCTCGAAGACGTTGCGGCGCTTGAACTCGGCGTGCGCGCGGTCGCGGCGCTTGATGAAGACGCCGAGGCGGCGGCCGGCCTCGCGCAGGGCGAGGTTGATCTCCTTCTTGATCTCGTCGTAGTCCGCGATGGCTTCCTTGGACTCGGAGGTGAAGGGGACCCAGACCGACGCCATGTGCACGAAGATGACCATCGGGCCCTGCGGGGGGGCGCCGCGCGACTGGCCGATGCCGTAGTTCTTCCAGGTCGTGTCGAGGACGGACTTGAACGTCGAGCACGCGGACTGCTGATACTGAAGCGGGACGCGGTTGGCGAAGCGCATGACGCGCGCGAGCTCGTTCTCGGCCGAGGCGTCGGCCTCGCCCTCGGCGAGCGGCGCCTTCGGAGCGTTCTCGGCCTCGGCCTTCTCGGCCTCCGGACCGCGGCCCCACGCGAGGCCGGCCTCGATGATGAACGGATTGCCGCGGTAGACGGCGGGAGAGCGCGTCACGGCCGTGTAGAACGTGCCCTTGATCTGCTTGTAGAGGCCGGAGAGGATGGCTTTTTCCCCGATGGGGGACAGGCAGTTCGTCGGCGGGGCCATGAGCTTGGCCTCCTGCAGCGCCTTGAACAGCTTCTCGCCGTCCTGGCCGACGACGTCGCGCGGGCGCTTCTTGGGCGAGAGCCCGGCGGCCTTGCAGATCTGCTCGGCGGTCTCGGTGGAGACGCGCGAGAAGTCGCCCGACAGGAAGCCGGAGAGCCAGTGGCTCTTCGTGTCCTGGAGCATCTTGAGGAGCATGCCGAGCTCGATGCCGTGCGGATGCGGCTTGATCTCCTTGGGCGGATCGGGCAGGTGCTGGATCGTCCGCGGGTAGACTTTGGTCTCGCCCTCGGGGGAGTGGTAGGTGAACTGCGCGTGCGGGTTGGAGATCGCCGAGAGCTCCATGTACTCGTCGACGGAGGCGCGGCCCTTCTGGTGGCGGCCCTCCATCTCGATGGTGACCTGCGTGCCGCGGTGGCGCTCCCATTCGATCTGCTTCTTCTCGAGGATGAGGGGCTCGTTCTTCTTCGTGTCGATCTGGACCTCGAAGTAGTGCGCGGGCTGCTTCTCGCCGGTGCGCGAGATGATCTTGACGGGCTTGCCGGTCGTGAGCTGGCCGTACATTCCCGCCGCGGAGATGCCGATGCCCTGCTGGCCGCGGCTCATGCGCAGGCGGTGGAACTTGGAGCCGTAGAGGAGCTTGGCGAAGATCTTCGGGATCTGGTCGCGGACGATGCCGGGGCCGTGGTCGATGACGGTCACGCGGAAGCGCGTCGCCTGCGACGCCGGGGGCGTCGGGCCGTCGCCGACGGCGACGGGCTCGAGCTTGACGACGATGTCGGGGAGGATGCCGGCCTCTTCCGAGGCGTCGAGGGCGTTGTCGACGGCCTCGCGGACGGCGGTCAGGAGAGCCTTGC
>CAYVFO010000189.1:0-4524 GCA_964450975.1 uncultured Elusimicrobia bacterium
TCTGCCCCGCGCCGATGCCCAGGGTCTGGTGGGGACCGGCCAGCACGATGGCGTTGGACTTCACGTGCTTGGCGGCGAGCCAGGCGAATCTCAGCGCTTGTTCCTCGTCGGGCGTCGGCGCGCGTTTGGTGACGACCTTCCAGTCGGGGCCGGCGACGGCGCGGTCGGGCTCGGTGACGAGCACCTCGTCGCCGATCGACCGGAGCTGCAGCGCCGCGGTCGGCTTGCGGTCGCGCACGAGGATGCGCACGTTCGGCTTCTTCGTGAGGATCTCGAGCGCCTCGGGCTCGTAGGCCGGCGCGACGAGGACCTCGACGAAGCGCTTGCTGAGCAGCTCCGCGATCGCGCGCGTCACGGGGCGGTTGAACGCGAGCGCGCCGCCGAACGCCGACAGCGGGTCCGTCGCCCAGGCCTTGTCGAAGGCCTGCTCGATCGTCTCGCCGATCCCGATTCCGGCGGGCGTGACGTGCTTGAACACGACGGCCGCGGGGACCTCGAAGTCGGAGACGGCGTCCCAGGTGCCGGACGCGTCGAGTAGGTTGTTGTAGGAGAGCTCCTTGCCGTGGAGCTTCGAGAACGACATGCCGCTCTCGTTGGCGTACAGCGCCGCCTTCTGATGCGGGTTCTCGCCGTAGCGCAGGTCCTGGACCTTCGTCAGGCGCGTCTCGAGGACGGCGGGGAAGGCGCCGGCCTCCTTCGCGCCGGGACAGTCGCCGCACCAGGCCCGGGCGATCATCGCGTCGTACTCGGAGGTGTGGCGGAAGCCGGAGAGGGCCAGGCGGCGCCGCGTCTCGAGCGAGAGGCGGCACTGCGCGGCGTTGAGCTCGGCGAGCACGCCCGCGTAGTCGGCGGGCGAGGTCAGCACGCCGACGTCCTCGAAGTTCTTCGCCGCGGCGCGAATGAGCGCGACGCCGCCGATGTCGATCTGCTCGATGACGTCCTGGCCCCACGGGTCGCTCGCCGCCGCGACCGTCTTGGCGAACGGATAGAGGTTCACGACGACGAGATCGATGGGCTCGAGGCCGAACAGGTCGGCCTCGCGGGCCTGCTTGGGGTCCTTGCGGCGCAGCAGGATCGCGCCGTGCACGTGCGGGTGGAGGGTCTTCACGCGCCCGTCGAGGATCTCCGGGAAGCCGGTCATCGTCTCGAGCGGGCGCACGGGCAGGCCCGCGGCCGTCAGCGCCTTGTAGGTGCCGGACGTCGAGACGAGCTCGACGCCGAGCTCGTGCAGGCCCTTCGCGAGCTCGACGACGCCGGTCTTGTCGGAGACGGAGATCAGCGCGCGCTTGAGGCGCGGCGAGGACTCGAGCGGCGAGGGCTTCACGACGAGCCTGCCGCCTTCCACCTTCGCGCGGCCGTCGGCGAACAGCGCGACGGCGCGCGGGGAGATCCAATGCTCCTGCGCGCGCCCGCGCGCGGCGAGAGTCTCGGGCGTGTCGGTCGCGAGGACGGGGACGGTCGCCTGCACGACGGCGGGTCCGTGATCGTACTCCTCGTCGACGACGTGGACGGTCGCGCCGCTGACCTTCGCGCCGGAGGCGACGACGGCCTCGTGCACCTTCTTGCCGTACATGCCCTGGCCGCCGAAGGCGGGCAGCAGCGCGGGATGGACGTTGAGGATGCGGCCGTGGTACGCGTCGATGAGAGGGCGCTTGATCTTGAGCATGAAGCCCGCGAGGCAGATGAGGTCGATGCCGCGCTTCTTGCACTCCTGCGCGAGGAACGCGCTGTGCTCGTCGGCGGTCGCGTGGTCGGCTTGGGGAACGATCAAGGTCTCGATGCCGGCGCGTTCGGCGCGCCGCAGCGCGCCGACGTCCGGCTTGTTGGAGACGACGAGCGCGACCGAGCCGCGCACGCGGCCGTCGGCGCAGGCGTCGAGCAGAGCCTGGAGGTTCGTCCCTTCCCCTGAGGCGAAGACCGCGATCTTCATCTCAGATGATCTCGACCTCGTGCTTGCCCGCGACGATCTCGCCGACGACGCGCGCCTCGGGCAGGGCCTTCAGGGCGGCCTCGAGGCTGTCGGGGCGGATGACGATGACGAGGCCCAGGCCCATGTTGAACGTGCGCCACATCTCCTTGTCCGGCACGTTGCCGCGGCGCTGGATCTCGCCGAAGATCGCGGGCTGGCGCCACGCGTCCTTGCGGAAGATCGCCTTGCGGCCGCGCGGGAGGATGCGGGGCACGTTCTCGACGAGGCCGCCGCCGGTGATGTGCGAGAGGCCGAGGATGATCTGCTCCTTGGCGCGGAGGGCCTTCTTGAGCGACAGGACCTCGTCGACGTAGATGCGCGTCGGCGTGAGCAGCTGCTTGCCCCACTTCTTGAGGTCCTTGCCCTTGAACACCTGGCGCGCGAGCGAATAGCCGTTGGAGTGGAGGCCCGAGGAGGGAAGACCGAGGATCAAGTCGCCGGGGTAGATCTTCGAGCCGTCGATCACTTCGGAGCGCTTGACGATGCCGACCGCGAAGCCCGCGAGGTCGTACTCGTTCTTCGGGTACATGCCGGGCATCTCCGCGGTCTCGCCGCCGAGCAGCACGCAGCGGCCCATGCGGCAGCCTTCCATGATGCCGCCGATGATCTTCTTCGACGTCGCGAGCTTGAGCTTGCCGGTCGCGTAGTAGTCGAGGAAGATCAGGGGCTTGGCGCCGCAGCAGACGAGGTCGTTGACCGACATCGCGACCAAGTCGATGCCGATCGTGTCGTGCTTGTCGAGCGCGAAGGCGAGCTTGAGCTTGGTGCCCACGCCGTCGGTGCAGGCGACGAGCTCCCAGGGGCCGTCGTCGTCGAGATCGAGGGGGAAGAGGCCCGCGAAGCCGCCGATCGCGGGGGCCTTGGCCTGGATGTGGTCGACGAGCTTGTCGGCGAGATCGATGTTGACGCCCGACTTGCGGTAAGTGAGAGTGGCGCTCATGTCTTCTTCTCCGTACGACTGCCTGGCTTTACAACCGGGATGCCCGCTTGGCAAGAGGGACACCCCTCCGGCTTCCACGCCGGGACCGAGACGGCCCACAGCGAGGTGTACGGCGCTCCCAGATTCGACTTCCCTTCCGACCGGTCCACGACCGAGACGGCCCCGATCACTTCGGCGCCCGCGGCGCGAAGCACCTCGAAGACTTCCTTCGTGGACTTGCCCGTCGTGACGACGTCCTCGACGACGACGACCTTCTCGCCGGGCTTGATCGAAAAACCGCGGCGCAGGACCATCGTACCATCCTGGCGCTCCGTAAAGAAGTGGCGGACGCCGAACGCGCGCGCGACCTCGTGGCCGATCATGAGGCCGCCCATCGCGGGGGAGACGACGAGGTCGGGCTTGAGCCCGGATTTCTTCGCGAGCTCCCGGCCCAGCTGCTCGGCGGCTCCGGGCTGCGCGAGCACGAGCGCGCACTGGAGGTAGCGGTCGCTGTGCAGGCCGGAGGAGAGCAGGAAGTGGCCCTTCAGGAGGGCGCCGTTGTCGAGAAAGAGCTGTTCGACGTTCATTCGCGGTCCAGGGACTTGGAGTTGGCGGCCTTCATCTCCGCCAGGATGTCGAGCGCCGCTTTGCGGGGGTCGGGCGCGTGGGTGATCGGGCGGCCGATGACGATGTAGTCGATGCCGAGCGCGGCGGCCTCGCCGGGCGTCATGACGCGGCTCTGATCGTTCAGCGCCGAGCCCTTCGGCCGGATGCCGGGCGTCACGAACTTCATGTCGAGGTGCGGATACGCCTTCTTGAGCAGCGGGACTTCCTGAGGCGAGCAGATCGTGGCGTCGGCGCCGGCGACCCAGCCGACCTTGGCGAGCGACTTCACCATGGAGGGGATCTTCGCCGTCGGGGAAAAGACCTTCGCGTCCTTGGGCGACATGCTCGTGAGCACGGTGACGCCCCAGAGCTTCGGGCGCGGCTGGATGTCGGCGGCGGCGCGCACCATGTCGTTGCCGCCGAGCAGGTGCAGCGAGAGCGCGTCGACGCCGAGGCGCTGCGCCTCGCGCACCGCGTTCGCGACGGTCGCGGGAATGTCGTGGAGCTTCAAGTCGAGAAAGACCTTTCCGTCGTGCTTGCGCACGAGGTCCACCGCGCGCTTGCCGTGCGCGGTGAAGAGCTGCAGGCCGACCTTGTACCAGACGATCGTGCCGTGCAGGCCCTTGAGCAGGTCCTCCTGCTTCTTGATCGTGTCGACGTCGAGCGCGACGATGACCTGGGTCACGAGAGCCCCCGCGTGATCCTCTTCACCGTGGACGGGCCGCCGTAGACGAAGCCGGTGTAGAGCTGGACGAGATCGGCGCCCGCGGCGAGCCGCTCCTTGGCGTCCGCGGCCGTCGCGATCCCGCCCGCGGCGACGATCGGCAGCTTCGTGGCCGCGCGCACGCGCTTGAGCAGCTCGAGCGCGCGAGCCTTGAGCGGCGCGCCGGAGAGGCCGCCCGCCTCGGAGCGCCACTTCTGGTCTATCCCGTCGCGCGCGATCGTCGTGTTCGCGACGACGAGGCCCGCGGCGGCCTTCTCGGCGACGTGCACGCAGTCGGAGAGGTCGTCGGGCGAGAGGTCGGGGGAG
>CAYVFO010000190.1:0-4516 GCA_964450975.1 uncultured Elusimicrobia bacterium
TTCATCTGCGGCGAGCCCGCGTTCATGATGGGCCAGGCGTACGGCCGCAAGGTGAAGGCCGCCGCCGCCAAGCTCAAGATCGTGAAGGTCGCCTTCCCGGGCTACCTCGACGCCGAGGCCAAGCGCGCCTACCTCAAGTTGGGCGACCTGTTCGTCTCGCCGTCGATCCACGAGAGCTACGGCTTGAACGTCGTCGAGGCGATGCGCGCGGGCCTGCCCGTGCTCGCCTCCGACCACTACGGCGTGCGCGACACCTTGCCCTCCGACGCGGGCCGGCTCGTGCACTACCCGTCGCCGCGCAAGGCGCCGCCGCTCCTGGCCGACGCGCTCGTCGACATGCTGCGCGATAAGGACAAGCTCAAGAAGATGGGCGAGAACGCGCGCGCCGCCGCCGAGGCCATGCCGTTCTCCGCCGCGGCCGACGCGGTGCGCCTCGCGGCGCTGGGGCTCGTCGGATGAAGCCCGGGCTGCGCGTCGGCATGACCGTGGATCTGCCCGCGCGCGTCGAGCACCACATGCGCCCGCATCTCGAGGGCCTCGTCCGCCACCGCCTGTACGCGACGTGGGCGATGGTCTACCACATGGAGACGGCCGCGCGCATGCTGCTCGCGCCGTACCTCGACGACGACGAGGAGGCCGTCGGCGGCGCCGTCCTCGTCAAGCACCTGCGCGGCGCGCGCATCGGCGCCCCGCTGCACGTCGTCGCGAAGCTCGTGAGGGTGAAGGGCGCGAAGATCTTCGCGCGCACCGAGGTGCACAGCCGCGGCAAGAAGCTCGGCGAGGGCTCCGTGCTGCAGGTCGTCATGTCGAAGGCGCGGTTCGTGAAGCTCTTGAGGGAGGCGCAGCGCTGATGGACGGGTACAAGCTGGTTTCCGACGTGCAGGTCCGCTTCGCCGACACCGACGGGCTCGGCCACGTCAACAACGCGAATTACCTGAGCTACATCGAGGTCTCGCGCGTCGACTACCTCAAGAAGGTCCTCGGCCGCGCGAAGATCGACGAATTGGGAGTCATCTTGGCCCGCGTGGAAATCGACTACAAGAGCCCCGTCATGTACGACGAGATGCTCCGCGTCGGCTGCCGCGTCTACGAGATCGGCGGCGCGAGCATCAAGATGGAGTACCGTGTCGAGGCGAAGAAGGACGACCGCCTCGTCGCCGAGGCGAAGACGGTGCTCGTCACCTTCGACTACGATTTGAACAAGCCGGTGCGCGTCTCGGACGAGTGGCGCGCGAAAATGGAGGCTTTCGATGGGATCGCGTGAGGTCGTCGCCGTCGCCGCCGTCCGCTCCGCCGTCGGCCGTCTCGGCGGAGGCCTCTCGAGCGTCCGCCCCGACGATCTCGCGGGCTACGTGATCGCCGCGCTGCTCAAGAAGGCGCCGAAGCTCGATCCGGCCGAAATCGCGGACGTCTATCTCGGCTGCGCGAACCAGGCGGGCGAGGACAACCGCAACGTCGCGCGCATGGCCGCCCTTCTCGCGGGCCTGCCCCGCTCCGTTCCCGGCTGCACGGTCAACCGCCTCTGCTCCTCCGGCCTCGAAGCGATCAACGTCGCCGCGAAGTCGATTTTGGCCGGCGAGGGCGACGTCTACGTCGCCGGCGGCGTCGAGAGCATGAGCCGCGCGCCCTACTCGCTCCCGAAAGCGGACGCGGGCTTCTCCTTCGGCAACTTGACCGCCTACGACACCGCGCTCGGCTGGCGCTACCCGAACAAGCGCCTGGGCGAGATGTTCCCGCTCGAGAGCATGGGCGAGACCGCCGACAACGTCGCGTCGAAGTACGGCGTCTCGCGCGCCGACCAGGACGCGTTCGCGCTCGAGAGCCACAAGCGCGCGGCCAAGGCCCGCGACGGCGTCTTCCGCGAGGAGATCGTCCCGGTCCCCGTCTCCCAGAAGAAGGGACCCGCGATCGACTACGAGCGCGACGAGACCGTCCGCGAGGACACCTCGCTCGAGAAGCTCGCGGGCCTCAAGCCCGCGTTCAAGAAGGACGGCAGCGTCACCGCCGGCAACTCCTCCACGCTCAACGACGGCGCGTCCGCGATTCTCCTCATGGAAGCGAAGAAGGCCGCCGCCCTCGGGCTCACGCCCTTCGCGCGCTGGGCGGGCTCCGCGTCCGCCGGCGTCGAGCCGTCGTACATGGGCATCGGCCCCGTCCCCGCGATCCAGAAGCTCACGTCGAGAATCGGCTGGAAGCCGACCGACGCCGACTTGGTCGAGATCAACGAGGCGTTCGCCGCGCAGTCGCTCGCGTGTCAGCGCGAGCTCAAGCTCGACCACGCGAAGCTCAACGTCAACGGCGGCGCGATCGCGCTCGGCCATCCGCTGGGCTCCTCCGGCTGCCGCATCAGCGTGACGCTGCTCCACGAGATGCGCCGCCGCAAGGCGAAGAAGGGCCTCGCCGCTTTGTGCGTCGGCGTGGGCCAGGGCCTCGCGACGGCCTGGGAAGCGCTCTAGAGCGATGCTCGTCCTGTCGCGCGACGGGGCCTGGCTCGCGCGCCTGGAGGCCGTCGCCGCCCGCGGCGGCTGGACCTTCGAGGTGCGCACGGCGCTTCCCTCTCCCGGCCGCACGCCGCCGCCGGAGCGCGCGCTCGCCGTGATCGACCGCTCGCTCGCGGGCGCCTCGCCCTCGCGCGCCGTCGCCGCGTTGCGCGCGCTCTATCCGTGGGCCGCGGTCGTGCTCGTCTGCGACGACCACGAGATGGATCCGACCTCGATGACGACGATCGTCCAATGCGGCGCCGACGAGGTCGTCGGCAAGAAGTGGACCGACGATCGCCTGGCGTCCCGCTTCGGCTCGCTGCGCGACCGCGCGATGGCGTCGCAGGCGCGCGTCACCGTCGACGGGAGCCTCATGGCCGACCGCCGCGCGCACCGAGCTCTCTTGCGCGAGAAGAAGGGCTGGAAGGAGCTCAAGCTCGACGCTTCCGCTTTCGCCCTCTTGTGGCGCCTGCTCGAGCGCGAGGGCGAGCCCGTCACGCGCGCCGCGCTCTCGGCGGCTCTCGCCGAGGCGACGGGCAAGGAGCGCGAGAACGGCACGCTCGCGCGCCGCATCTCCACGCTCAAGAAGGCGCTCGAGAAGTGGCCGGGCAAGCTCGAGTCCGCGCGCGGCGGCGTCTACCGCCTCGTGTCCGCGGCGAAGCGATGAACTGGCCACGGCTCGTCGTGCTCTGCATGATGACCCTCGCTCCGCAAGCAGTTGAGGCGAAAGAGTCTCTTCGCGATATCCTTCAGGGCGTAGACAAAGTCAGGTTGGGTTGCGATATCGATACTCTCAAGTCGACTATTCCGGGACTGAGCACCGCTCCTATCCGCCAACCCGGCCGAGAAAGCTTGGTGGCGTCTACTTCAGACTCTCTTTTCGCCACGCGAGCCTTCAATTTCCAGAACGGCAAGCTTCACACGATCATGTTTTCCGCCGGAATGGACATGAACGGCGGCTGGGAGACGGCCGAACGGGTCGTCGCCGATGGAAAAAACGCGGTCGAGGAAATGACTCGACTGTGGGGGGATCCCGAGGGTTCTTCGGCGAGCGCCAAATCTAAATTCGGTCAGTTGGCCTATCTACACTGGAATAAGGACGATCGCCATATTTTCGCCTACTTCTCCACTCCGGAATCGCTGCTGAGCCAAGCAGGGCAGGCTCGAAATCCGGTAGGCCACTTCATGGTCTCCATCGGCACTTCGCCAGATATCATGGGGAGCACCTTTCAGCGAATGTGGAGGGCGCCTTACACCCCGAGCATGCTCGATGCGTCCCTGGAGGACTACAAGGCGAAAATGGCAGTTACAGAGGTGCAGGCGACGACTAAATATTTCCCCGACTCCCTGCAGCCGGTCTTCTTTGGAATGCGGATGGAAAAACTGAAGGGGCGGGTGAAGGCAGACAATTTTTTCGGTCGGAACATGTTTTTCGCACAGTCGTCGGACGAGCTATTTCCTAGCGTCAATTATCGGGCACGCATGGATCGTCTCCTCGTTGCCGAATTGGGATTCAATCCGGAAGATTCCTCTCACACGACGAATTTTCCCAAACTCGTCGAGTGGTGCGAGCAGCACTGGAGCCTGCCCGCCGCCGGATATGAGAGAACTCACCTGGTAGCGGGGAAGAAGCTCAAGCAGAGGATTTTCGTCTGGAGCCTCAAGGATGCCTCGGCGATTCTGCGGGTCGGGCTCGAGCCGAAGAAATACGCCGCGGCGACGCTCCTTCATGGATCGGTTTCCTTGGACGAATGGCTCAATCCCGAGGAATCTAAGTTCGAGCAGTCGGTGATTTCGGGCGAAGCCCTTCGTTCCAGCTGGGCCGAATTGAAGTCGTTCTAGGACAACCCTCTCTCGAAACTAGAATCTCGCGCCGAGCGTGAACCGGTGCGTCGAGCCGAGCTCGCCCGCGGCCTGCGCCGCGTAATCGAGCGCGAATTCGCCGCGGCGAAGTCCCAAGCCCAAGGTCAGGCCGCGCGCGGCGTCGAAGCCCGCCCCGTTGGCCGCCGCCGACTTCGACGTCCAGCCGAGGCGCA
>CAYVFO010000191.1:0-4509 GCA_964450975.1 uncultured Elusimicrobia bacterium
CGCGCCCGGCGACGAGGCCACCTCGACGGCCTCCGTGCTCGAGGGCGACGCCGAAGTCGCGTTCGTCTTCCCCGCCGACGACGAGCTCTCCGAGAAGCTGATCGCCGCCGCGGCCGACCCGAAGACCTTCCGCGTCGCCGACTCCGTGCGGCTGATCGCGGGCGACGCCGAGTTCGACTCCTTCACCGGACCCGACGGCGACGCGCTCGTGAACATCCGCGCGCGCCTGCAGCGTCCCGCGACGGGCCGCGTGCGCGGCGGCATGGCCGCGTGCTACCGCCTCCGCTGGAAAGGACGCGAGATCTCGGTCGCCGTCGTCGGCCGCACCTACGGCGGCCTCGGGCGCCTCGGCGCGGCCGCCGAGGCGGAGACGAACAAAGGCCCGCTCGCCGGACTCTCGCGCGGCGGCGCGTTCGGCTCCGCGAGCTCCGACGCTCGCGGCCGCGCGGCGCTCGACGCGCTCGAGAAGGCGGGCCTCCGGCACGCCGCGATCGCGTCGTCCGAGCTCGAGCACTGGAAGGAGCTCGAGGCGTACCGCGCCGAGAAGCCGCTCGGCGTGCGCTGGCTCTCGGCGAACCTCATGATCGGGACGCGGACGGTCGTCGACGCCTACTCGATCCTCGAGCAGGACGGCGTCAAGGTCGCCGTCGTCGGCTTGACCCCGCCGTCGGCCGACCGCGCGCTCAAGCGCTCCGGCCTTTCGTCGTTCTGGATCGCCGATCCGGTCACCGCCGTCGAGGCGCTGATCCCGAAGCTGCGCGCCGAGGCCGACGTCGTCCTCGTCCTCTCCGCTCTGTCGTCGTCCGACCAGGCGCGGCTCTCGACGCTGGCGCGCGGCATCGACCTCGTGCTCGCCGACGACGCGCCGTTCCTGAGCCGCACCCCGCCTCCCGGAGGCGTCATCGTCCAGGAAGACCGCCCCCTCTTCGCCAACGCGTTCCCCGCGCTGCGCGCCTACTCGCCCGCGCTCAACATCGTCGAGATCGACCGCCGGCCCGACGGCGACGACCGCGTCGACTGGCGCGTGACGCAGAGCGCGGTCCTGCTCGACGACTCGATCAACCCGGCCGAGGGCTACCCCGAGCCCTCCGTCGAGGAGTACGAGACGCGCCCGTCGACGATTCCGGCGCTCCTGCCCGACGCCCGGTCCGTCTTCAAGGCCTCCGAGCGCGCGGGCGGCTTCCCGGTCTACGAGACGCGCGACTTCTGGTCGCTCGCGGCGGCGTTCCTGGCCGAGCGCGGCGAGGCCGAGGCCGCGGTGCTCCTCGCTCCCGCGCTCGGCGTCCCGGCGATCGGCGAGGTCCGCGAGCCCTTCGTGCGCGGCTGGCTCGGTCCCGACGACGCGGCCGTCATCGTGCGCGTCCCGGGCTCGAAGCTCGAGGCGCTGCTGCTGGAGGCTCGGACGCAGCTCAACCGCGAGAACGAGCGCAAGGCGCTGACCGGCCCGCGCTTCGTCGTCGCGGGCGTCGACAAGAAGGGCCTCGTCTCCGGCGCGCCGCTCTCGCCGTCGAACACGTACAAGCTCGCGACGTCGAAGGCGACGGCCGAGGCGCTCGGCCTGCCCGAGCCGCACGAACCGATGCCCGGCGGCCCCGCCGTCGGCCCCGCGGTGCTCTACGAGCTGCGCTCGCGCGCCGGCCGCACGCCTCCCGAGGCGTACCGCGACTGGATGAAGGGCGTGCCGCTGCGCGACTCCGGCCTCTGGCGCGTGAACTTCCGCGACGTCTCGCTCAACTTCCGCCGCACCTCCGTGAAGCGCGACGACGCCTTCGACGTCGTCCCGAACTCGCGCATCCAGGGCTCCGACGAGCTCCTCATCGGCGGCGTCTTCAAGGCCGACGCCGAATACCTCAAGAACATCTTCAAGTGGACGAACACCGCGGAGGCCGAGTACGCGAAGAGCAAGATCTATCCGCGCAACGCGCCGGTGACGACGAACTTGGCCGCCAACCGGCTGATGCTTCTCACGCTCGGCACGTGGCGCGCGGGCGCAGTCGAGCGGGCCTGGCTCGCGCGGTCCTGGGGTCCTTCCATCGGCCTCCAGTACGACGGCGAGTGGGAGGCCGCGCCCGGCGTCAAGCGCAAGCAGGCGTACTCGGCGTTCCCCGGCGTCGAGCTCTTCGACGGCAGCTTCGTGCGCTCGCTGACGTTCTCCGGCATCCTCAAGCGCGACCTCGGCCGGGAGCCCCCGAACACGCAGACCGGTCTGCGCGTGCGCGCCGTCTACGAGCACCAGTTCAAGCGCACGCAGACGACGCTGCAGGGCGAGCTCTGGAACAACTACTTCTTCCTCACGCGCAAGGACGCCGCGGGCGACCTGCGCCTCGAAGGCGGCGCGACGGCGCGCTTCCGCGTGCCGCTGCGCAAGCACCTCGCGATCGCGCCGTTCGCCGACCTCTACTGGTTCGGCCTCAAGACCCGGCCCAAGTACGGCTGGATCTTCACGACGGGCCTGTCGATCGGCTTCTCGCGGCTCTGGAAGCCGCAGTACGAGAGCTTCTAGCATGCGCGTCGTCTCCTTGATCGCTTCCTCGACGGAGATCGTCTGCGCGCTGGGCTTGGAATCCCTGCTCGTCGGGCGCTCGCACGAATGCGACTTCCCCGAGTCCGTGAAGGCGCTTCCCCGGCTGACCGAGCCCTCGATCGACGTGAGCGGGAGCAGCGCCGACATCGACAGGAAAGTGCGCGAGGCCGCGCGCGACGCGCTCTCGATCTACCGCGTCGACGACGCCGCGCTCGCGGCGCTCAAGCCCGACGTCGTGATCACGCAGACGCAGTGCGAGGTGTGCGCCGTGAGCCTCAAGGACGTGGAGGCGGCGCTCGCCAAGCGCCTCGGCCTCTCGCCCAAGGTCGTGCCGCTGACGCCGAACTCGCTCTCCGACCTGCGGGCGGACATACGCCGCGTCGCGTCCGCGCTCGGCGCGCCCGAGCGCGGCGAGGCGCTCGTCGAGTCGCTCGACGACCGCATGCACCGCGCCGCCGCGCGGATCAAGGACGCGCCGCGCAAATCGGTCGCCGTGATCGAGTGGATTGACCCGCTCATGTCCGCGGGCAACTGGACGCCGACCTTGGTCGAGCTCGCCGGCGGACGCGACCTGTTCGGGACGGCCGGCCGCCACAGCGGCACGCTCGAGTGGGAGGCGCTGCGAAAAGCCGACCCCGAGGTCCTCGTCGTCGCGCCCTGCGGCTTCGACATCGCCCGGACGCGCGCCGACCTCGCCGCGCTGACGAAGCGCCCCGGCTTCGCGGACCTGCGCGCCGTCAAGGAGAAGCGCGCCTTCGTCGCCGACGGCAACGCCTACTTCAACCGCCCGGGTCCGCGCTGCGTCGAGGCGATGCGGGCGCTCGTCGAGATGATCCACGGCGGCTCCGAGCTGCGCGGAATCGTCTACGAGCCCCTCTAGGCCCTCGGCCCCAAGGCCCGGACGGGCCGATTGCCGGGCCGTTTCGCCCCTTTCCGCCGCCCCGCTTCCCCGTCGACGGCGCTAGAATGAGGGCGTGAAGGGACTCCTGCTCGCCGCCGTCCTCGCCGCCCCCGCGTCCGCGGGCGTCGCGCGCGCGCCCGTGGGGCTCGTTCCGGCGGTCAACGTCGCGGCGGTCGCGCCGCTGCCCTCCTGGCTCTCGGTGCCCGTCGCCTCCGACCGCGTCTTCATCGCGCAGGTGCTCGACGCCGCGAAGGCCTCGCCGACCGCGATGGCCGTGCTCGCGAAGATGGAGAAAGCCGCCGTCGTCCGCGGCCGCCCGCTCGTCGTCGAGATCGTGAAGATGACCGAGGCCGGCACCTACAACTACGACTGGGGCGTCTTGAGCCTGCGCCGCAGCGACGTCGAGCACGGCCCGCGCTCGAACGTGCAGACCTTGATCCACGAGATGACGCACCGCCTGCAGGCGGACATGCCTCTGCCCTCCGACCTGCTCGAGACCGAGCTCGACAGCTACATCACGGACTTCAAGATCGGCCGCGAGCTCGGCGAGAAGCCCTCGCGCGGCACCTGGGACTGGAAGGCGCAGCGGGCGTACAAGCGCGGTCTCGAGCCGTTCCTCGACTATCTCCAGAAGCAGTACCCCGAGAACGCGCCGCTGCGCGGCACGCGCTCCAAGGACTACGCCGCGCGCCTGCGCCGCGAGCTCGACGCCTCGCGCGAGGAGCTCGCCGCCGTCCGCAAGGAGCGCGCCGAGCGCGCGCGGGTGCTGGAGGAGATGCGGCGGCTCGGACATCCCGAGCGCGAGACGCGGGCCTACGCGGAGGATTCCGTCGCGCCCGTGGACGCCGTGATCGCGACGATGGAGCGCGCGATCGCCTGGGCCGAGCACGACCTCGGCGTGTTCGCCTCGCCCGAGAAGCTCGCCTTCGCCCGCCGCTACGCCCGCGCCGCCGTCCGCCGCGCGCGCGCCTTCCAGAAAATCTTCGCCCGCGATTGAATCGGTGTCAGTCTTAACACTTAACAGAAAATCTGTTAAGTGTTAAGACTGACACCCTAATTCGGCTTCGGAGAGGATCTCGTAGGC
>CAYVFO010000192.1:0-4387 GCA_964450975.1 uncultured Elusimicrobia bacterium
CTCGGCGTCAACGAGCTCAAGGACGCGATCAAGAACTACGGCGACAGCCTCAAGGCCGTGAAGTTCCCCGAGGGCGAGAACGTCGAGAACCACCGCGTGATGATGGACCTCATCATGTCCGCGAAGCTCGTGCCGATCGCGGCGCGCGAGGTCATCAAGTGGGCGCGCGCCGACGCCACGGTCACGGCGATCGACGAGGCGATGGCGACGACCTTGCCGCAGGCGAAGGCCGGCCTGCAGGGCGTCGTCGACATGCTCGACGAGGTGCTCGCCGACGTCGCGCTCGACGTGACGTACATGAACAACATGCCGCCGTCGGGCGCCGCGGGCAACCCGGGCCGCCAGGCGCTGATCGACCGAAAGACGGTCCTGCTGCGCGACCGCGTGCTGCCCGCGCTGCAGGGCGCGCGAACCATGCTCGTCGACACTTTGATCCCGCACCAGCAGAAGTCGATCGACCAGGTCACGGGCACCGACAACGACTACTTCAAGCTCTGGGACGGCAAGAAGACCGTGATCACCGAGGCGGTCAAGCTCTACGACAAGACCCTGCCGTGGGCGATCGCCACTTTCGGCGCCGCGGACGGCAACCAGGCCGAGGCGTCGGCGAACATCGCCGACTGGCGCAACAAGCTCCAGCGCAACATCGACGGCTACGACGACGCCGAGGGCCATCACAAGGGCATCCGCGAGCACCAGACCGAGCTCGCCAACCGCAAGGACCCGAACTTCAACGGGACCGAGGTCCTCTACGGCGAGACGCAGCCCTTCAGCGTCCCCAAGAAGATCGCGCTCTACACGACCGAGCGCGAGCAGCGCGCGGGCCACATCAACGTCCAGTCCGCGCAGATCAACGAGATCCTCGCGCGCATCGAGACTCTCTCGAAGGGCAAGTACAACCTCGCGGCGTTCCGCATGCCGACCGGCGTCACGCCGGACGCGGGCGGCGTCGCGCGCGTGCAGGCGATCGTCGACGCGGATCTGATCCCGAACCTCGCCGACGAGCTCAAGCGCATCGCCGACGCCGAGGAGGGGGGCTCCACCGACCTGACGATCGGCGGCAACGACGACGGCACGACCCCGTCCGGCACGCAGCCGCCGATCACGATCGCCGACAGCCAGCAGATCCGCCTGCTCACGCTCGACGCGGCCAAGCGCCTCGTCCCGTCGAGCCTGCAGACCCCCGAGTCCGCGCCCGCCGCGTACGCGGTCGCGCGCTTCCTCTACTCCGACTCCGTGATCGAGGCCTCGAACGAGGCGCTCGCCATCCAGATTCCGACCGCCGAGCGCTTCCTCAACCGCATCTCGCAGGTCCTCGGCGACGCGATCGCCGACATCCCGCGCGACGAGGCCTACGCGGCCTCGAACGGCGCCAGCGAGTCGCCGGACGCCGTCTACGCGCGCAAGATCCGCGTGTTCTCCGAGATCGACGCGGCCCTCGTCGAGGGCCTCGAGTTCTTCCGCATCAAGCAGCAGTGGAACCAGGATAAGTTCGGCACGCTCGACAGCGTCAAGAAGTACTACGACTCCCTCAGCGAGATCTACGAGGGCGGCCAGACCGCGAACGACAACGAGGTCGAGGCGCTCGACACGATGTCCGAGGCGCTGCGCAAGACGATGGCGGAGCTCGAGGAGAAGCGCGTCAAGATCTCGGCGTGGCTCAACCAGCTCAACCCGAAGGAGAAGAGCGCGCTCAACAACGTCAGCGAGGACATCTCGCGCATCATGGACAAGACGCGCGCCGTGCTCGAGGCGAACCTCGACTGGCACGCGCTCCAGGATCAGATCGCGCGCTCGCGCGAGATCCTGAAGTCCCAGTTCACGCAGATCGACGAGAAGCAGAACGAGCTGATGGAGATCCTCGCCAAGCCCGAGGTTCAGGGCCAGCTGCCCGCCGACCTCGTCCGCCGCATCGAGTCGCTGCGCCTCGGCCGCGGCGGCTGGGCGAGCGACGCGTCGGGCGTCGATCCCGCGTCCATCGTCATCCGCAAGTCCGAGTACGGCGCGTTCGTCGACACCTTGCTCGGCATGATCACGGCCGGCGCGCAGACCGGCGCGCAGGACCTCACGGCGATCAAGGCGGACCTGCTGCGCAACCCGCAGGGCCTCGCGTCGATCATCCCGAACTCGACGGTGCTCGACTTCGGCGACAACGCCGACGGCTTCTACCTCGTCTACACCTCGAAGTTCTCGGTGCCGCACGGCCTCGAGACGAACTCGTGGATCACGCTCGGCAACGTCGGCAAGGTCTTCGGCAGCAACGTCAGCGTCAACGGCTACCGGATCGCGAGCCCGCCGTCGAAGGACGGCGAGAACGCGCCGTTCGGCGACAAGGGCATCGGCGTGCAGGTCGAGAGCCTGCAGGGCAAGAACTGGGTCAACTACCTCAACGTCGACCTCCATCGCTTCGCGTTCGACATCCCGGCCGACGCGAGCGTCAAGACGACCGCCAACGAGAGCCGCCTCTTCATCTTCGAGGACTTCGCGTACATGTCCGACGGCAAGGACTTCTACGTCGGCCTCGCGGGCTTCGGCGACGGCGCGGTCAAGGACACGATGGAGAAGCCGTACTACTACGGCGGCAACGCGAAGACCTCGATCAAGCTCACGAAGGTCATGTCGCTCAACGCCGAGCAGCGCGCGCTCTGGGCGAAGGATCCGCGCAAGTTCGTCCAGGACGTCAACCTCGACTTCACCGGCTTCGACCCCGACCTCGACCGCCTCTACCGCATCGAGGCCGAGGGCGCGAAGAAGGACTACTTCCGCACGCAGGTCGGCCCGCAGTTCGACCTCAACCGCCTCATGAACCCCGACGGCGGCGGCGACACCTTCACGCTCGACATGTACTGGGCGAAGACGTCCGGCACCGACGACATCAACCAGCAGGTCGGCGGAATCAGCATCCTCAAGGGCTTCTCCTTCAAGAACGACCAGGGCAAGACCTGGATGCGCATCGACAACCGGATCACGGGCGAGCTCGGCCAGAAGCAGAACGAGATCGGCGACCGCCTGTCGGTCTCCTTCCCGGACCAGGGCCTCGTCGTCAGCGCCGAGGGCAAGATCATCGGCGGCGCGTCCACGTACTTCTTCGAGGTCCAGAAGAAGATGGGCACGAACTCGAACATCGCGCTCTCCTACGGCTCGCCGTACGTCGGCATGAACCACCGCCTCTCGCTGACGATGAACACGTCGTTCACGCTCGCCGAGCTCTGGGGCCAGGTCGCCGCGAACGCGTCCGAGGACCTGCGCGGCGGCGAGACGCTCAAGGCCTACAACAAGGAGCTCACGGACTTCTTCGGCGGCGACGACGCGAAGTCGTCGCAGACCGCGATGGAGTTGCAGCGCGTCTTCGAGCAGGACGTCGCGCGCCGCCTCGTCACGCAGGACATCGGCGTGCTCACGCGCGAGATCCGCGAGCTGCGCAAGGCCGGCGCGTTCATGGACAACTCGCGCGTCCGCGGCATGGTGGGCTTCGTCTCGAGCCCCGTGTCCGACGACCTCGCCGAGCGCGCGGTCGGCGGCGGCTTCACGGTCGGCACGTACACCGAGATGTCGCTGACGAAGACGCAGAAGCAGCTCATCGAGTCCAAGGCGCAGCTGCTCTACCGCGAGGGCCTGCGCCTGCAGGACCGCATGCTCTCGCTCACGAAGGACTGGCAGACCTCGGTCGTCGACGTCGCCGAGGCCCAGTGGGCGCTCAAGATGGCGAACTTCGCCGTCCAGAACGCGCCGTCCGAGTCCGCGCGCCGCGAGGCGGGCGTCAAGCTCGCGGACGCCGAGGCCCGCCTGCACCAGGCGGTCCTCAACTACAACCTGCTGACCGGCCGCGATCCCGCCGCGCCCGCGCCGTTCCAGGACCTCAACGGCCGCGACCTCGAGAACATGCTCGGCAACATCCGCCGGCTGATCACGTCGCCCGAGCGCCTGCAGACGATCCTCAAGAGCCTCGATCAGGAGGAGCTCCAGAAGGTCGTCGGCGACGATCCGTTCAACCTCGTCGACTGGATCCCGTGGGTGGACCGCCTGACGGTCGGCATGGGCGTGCAGTTCCAGGACATGCTCGCCAACCAGGCGCTCACCCTCGGCGCCTCGATCCGCCTGCCGATCTACGATCCGACGGCCAAGGGCGCGGACAAGTCCTACTCGCTCGAGAGCGAGGCCGTCGGCCTCGAGATGCGCCAGGCCTACCGCGAGCGCACGGTCAACGCGCAGGCCGCCGCCGAGCAGTCGCGCATCTGGGAGGCGAGCGCCGCCGCGGTGAAGGAGAACGGACCCGCGGCCGCCCAGGCCCTCTCCGACGCGATCCGCGCGTACCGCAACGGCCTGATCGGTCCCGACAAGCTCCGTCAGGCGTTCGACGCATGGGGCTGGTACATGTCCGCGACGA
>CAYVFO010000193.1:0-4383 GCA_964450975.1 uncultured Elusimicrobia bacterium
TTTTAGAGGAAGGACCCGCCACGGACCGGTCCATTCCGGTGAGCGCGCACAGCGCGTCCGCGACGAAAACCGGCAGGGCCTTGAGCAGCGGGACGAGCTTCACCATCGCCGGCTCGCGCACATAGAGGCGGTCGGCGCGGACCGCCGCGACGATCTTCCGCGCGAGAGCGACGGGCTCGAGCCACGGCGTGAGCAGCGGCGGCTTCGAGCCCTCGAACATGCCGGTGTCGATGAAGCTCGGGCAGACGATCGTCGTCGCGACGCCGCCGATCCCGTCGCGCCGCAGCTCGAGACGGATGGACTCGGCCAAGCCCACGACCGCGTGCTTCGTCGCGCTGTAGACGGCCATGCCCGGCACGCCCATGAGGCCCGCCGCGGAGGCGATCCAGACGAGATGCCCGCTTCCCCGCTCGATCATGCCGGGCAGGAACGCGCGCGCGCACCAGACGTAGGAGACGAGGTTCACGTCGATCTCGCGGCGCGCGTCGTCGTCGCTCGACTCGAGGAAAGACCCGCGCGCGTGAACGCCCGCGTTGTTGACGAGCACGTCGACGCGCCCGAGCGCGGCCGCCGCCGCGCGAACCGCGGCGCGGTCGGCGGCGTTCACGGCCGCGAAGCGCGCGCCGGTCTCGGCGGCGGCCGCGGACCCGCGCTCCGCGTCGAGGTCCCACAGGACGACGTCCGCGCCCGCGGCCTTGAGCTCGCGCGCGAGCGCGCGCCCGAGCCCGCCGGCGCCGCCGGTGATCAGCGCGACTTTGCCCGTCAGGTCGATTTGCGCACCTGCCCGGAGCCGTAGACGACGTGCTTCTCGCAGGTGAGTCCCTCGAGCGCGACGGGCCCGCGCGCGTGCAGCTTCTGCGTGCTGATGCCCATCTCCGCGCCGAGGCCGAACTCCCCGCCGTCGGTGAAGCGCGTCGAGGCGTTGTGGTACACCGCGCCCGCGTCGACCTCGCGCAGGAATCTGGCCGCCGCCCTCGCGTCTCTCGTCACGATGGCCTCGGCCAGCCCCGAGCCGTGCCGCGCGATGTGCTCGATCGCCTCGTCGAGGCCCGAGACGACCTTGATCGAAAGCTTGAGCGAGAGATACTCCTCGTCCCAGTCCTTCGACGTCGCGGGGGCGGCGTCGACGATCCGGCGCGTCTCCGGGCAGCCCCGCAGCTCGACGCCGCGGGCCGCGAGCTCGCGCGCCGCCTCGGGCAGGAAGGCGCGCGCGATCTTCTCGTCGACGAGCAAGGTCTCCATCGCGTTGCAGACGCCGGGGCGCTCGGTCTTGGCGTTGAGGACGATCTTCAGCGCCATGACGAGGTCGGCCGCGCGGTGGACGTAGACGTGGACGAGCCCCTTGTCATGGGCGAGCACCGGGATCATGGACTCGCGGCGCACCGCGACAGTGAGATCGGGGCCGCCGCGCGGAATGACCAGATCGATCAATGAATCGAGCCGCAGCAGCTCGCGCACGGCCGCGCGATCGGGGTCGTTCACGAAGCCGACCGAGCCCTCGGGAAGACCGGACTTTCGAAGCCCCTTCCTTAATGCTTCCGCGATGACGGCGTTGGTGCGGACCGTCTCCTTGCCGCCGCGGAGGATGGCCGCGTTGCCGGACTTGACGCAAAGGCCCGCGGCATCGGCGGTGACGCCCGGCCGCGACTCGTAGATGATGGCGACGACGCCGAGCGGCACGCGCATCTTGTCGATCAAAAGTCCGTTCGGCCGTTTGGCGAAGGGTTTCGTCGTGCCGACGGGATCCGGAAGCCGCGCCACTTGTTCCAAGGCCGCGGCGATCTGCTCGATTCGTTCGTCGCTGAGCGTCATGCGCTCCACGAACGCCGCGCTCTTTTGTCGAGATCGGACCGCGCGCAGGTCGTGGCCGTTGGCATTCAGGATGGCCCGTTTCGCCTTTCGAATCTCGGCGGCCATCGCCTTCAAAGCGCCGTTCTTCGTTTTCGTCGAGGCCTTCGCGAGGATCCGCGACGCCGTTCTCGCCTGCTCCGCCATCTTCCGCACGTTCACTCGAGCACCGCCAGATTGTCCCGATGGATCACTTCGTCGGCGTTCCGTCCGCCGAGGATCGCCTCGATCTCGCTCGTCCGCTTGCCCCTGATGAGCTCGAGCTCGCGCGCGCCGTAGTTCGCCAGCCCGCGCGCGAACTCCGTTCCGCCCTCGACGAGCGAGACGACGTCGCCGGCCGCGAAGGACCCCGCGACGCTCTTCACGCCGGAGGGCAGCAGGCTCTTGCCGCGCGACAGCGCCGCGCGCGCGCCCGCGTCCACGCCGACCTTGCCCTTGGGCTTCGAGGCGAACGCGAGCCACTGGCGGCGCTTGGCGAGAGGCTTGAGCTCGGGCTTGAACCAGGTGCCCGCGCGCTCGCCCGCGAGGATCGCGGCGAGCGTCCCAGGCTTGGTGCCGTTGGCGACGACCGCCGCGATGCCGCCGCCCGCCGCCTGGCGCGCCGCGCGCACCTTGGACTCCATGCCGCCGGTGCCCCACGGGCCGGCCTTGCCGACGCGGGCGCGCTGCTCGCCCGGCAGCACCTCGGGCACGAGGCGCGCCTGCGGGTCTCGGCGCGGGTCGTCGGTGAACAGACCGTCCTGATCGGTCAGCAGCACGAGCAAAGAGGCGTCCACCAGGCCGGCCACGAGAGCGGAGAGGCCGTCGTTGTCGCCGAACTTGATCTCGTCGACGGCGACCGTGTCGTTCTCGTTGACGACGGGCACGACGCCGAGGCGCAGGAGCGTCAGCAAGGTGTTGCGCGCGTTGAGGTACCGGCCGCGGTCGCGCAGGTCCTCGCTCGTGAGCAGCACCTGCGCGGTCGTGGCGCGCGAGCGCGAGAACGCGGCCTCCCACGCGCGCATGAGGCGGCTCTGCCCGACGGCGGCCGCGGCCTGCTTGAGCTGGACGCTCGGCTTCGCGTCGAGCTTGAGGCGCTCGCGGCCCGCCAGGATCGCGCCGGAGGAGACGACCACGATTTCGTCGCCCGCCGCGCGCGCCTTCGCGATCTCGGCGGCGAGGCGGCGGATCGTCGCCTGGTCGAGGCCCGCGCGGCCCCCCGACAGGACGCCCGAGCCGAGCTTCACGACGACGCGCCTGGCCATAGGGAGCGAGTCTAGCAAGTCCTTGACGCCCGACGGGAGCCCGGCTACACTCGGTCCGTGGAAGAAGAAGCGTCGCGCTCGTCGCCGGCGGACAAGCTCGTGCTCGTCGTCGACGACGACCCGAACATCCGCGACCTCTTCGAGATGGCGCTCCAGCACGAGGGCTTCCAGGTCGTCACCGCGACCGACGGCGCCGACGCGACCGACAAGCTCGGCCCGAAGCCCCCCCACCTCATCGTCACCGACCTCATGATGCCCAAGCAGGCGGGCTACGACTTCCTGCGGACCTTGCCGGGCGCCGGCCTCGGGCGCGTGCGCATCATCGTCATCACCGGCTCCCAGCTCGACTCCTCGACGGTGGACATGATCAAGCAGGAGGCGGGCGTCCTCGAGTTCTTCAAGAAGCCCGTGAAGATGCCCCTTTTCATCGGCGCCGTGCACAAGCACCTCAACACCGCCCCCCGCGCGAAAGGGTAAAATAGGGGCATGGCCGAGCCCCTCGTCTCCATCGCGATCCGAAAAGTCACCCAGCTGGGAAACCCCGTCCTCCGGAAAGTCCTCCGCAAGCTCAAGCCGGAAGAGATCAAGTCGGAGGAGATCCGCCGCCTCGTGCGCGAGATGGCCGTGACGATGGAGGAGTACGACGGGGTCGGCATCGCGGGCAACCAGGTCGGCGAGGACCTCTCGGTGTTCGTCATGGGCCTGCCGAAGGGCACGAAGCGCCATCCCGACGGCGTCGAGCTGACGGTCGTCTTCAACCCCGTGATCCGCCCGATCGGCGACGAGTTCGAGGAGGACTGGGAAGGCTGCCTCTCCATTCCCGAGCTCCGCGGACCGGTCAAGCGCCACAAGAAGCTCGAGCTCTCGGGCCACGGCCTCGACGGCAAGCCTTTCAAGAAGATCTACGAGGGCTTCCCGGCCCGCGTCGTCCAGCACGAGACCGATCACCTCAACGGCCTCGTCTACCTCGACCGCATGGACGGCCTCAAGTCGCTGGCGTACATGAGCGAGATGGGCCGGAGGGGCTGACCCCTTGGCCGCCGCGATCGAGACGAAGGGCCTCACCAAGGACTACCGCTCCCCGGTCAAGGAGCCGGGCCTGTGGGGCGGCGTGAAGTCCCTCTTCGACCGCAAGTGGAAGGACACGCGCGCCGTCGACGACATCACGTTCCGCATCGAGGAGGGCGAGCTCGTCGGCTTCCTCGGCGCCAACGGCGCGGGCAAGACCACCACGCTCAAGATGCTGTCCGGCCTGCTCACTCCCACCTCCGGGACGGCGACGGCGACTTCG
>CAYVFO010000194.1:0-4304 GCA_964450975.1 uncultured Elusimicrobia bacterium
TCCCCGTCCTACTGGCGCCTGCTCGCGTCGATCGTGCGCTTCAACGCGCCCGCGCCGAGCCCGACGCCGGCCTTGAACGAAAGCGGTCCCGCGACCGCCCCGAGAGCCGCGGCCAGCAGCGGGCGGCCCGACAGCCAGGCCAATGAGGACGTCAGAGTCGCCGCGAACAGAAGCCACAGCGCGGCGACCCACATCGGAATCAGGCCGGGGCCGGCGAAGCGGTGGCGGCCCAGCGAGAGAGCGGCGATCTCGAGGAGCAGGCCGAACGCGGCGACGCCCGCGAGCCGCCGGAGCTCGGCGCCGCGCCTCGGGGCGGCGGCGAGGTGAGCGCCGAGCAGGATCGCGGCCGCGGCCGGGCCGAGAAGGAAGAGGCCTCGCCCCGCGCCGGCGACGCAGGCGAGCCAGCCGAGCTGGAAGCCGACGTAGTTCGCGAGACCGGGGCTCACCGGGCGGTCTCCCGGTAGCGCGGGTGGGTGTAGACGGGAACATTCTTGAGCCACGGCCGCAGGGCTTGCCAATGGATGGCGCCGACGACCTTGAGCGTCATGAACGGCCAGCGCAGCAGGGCCCAAGCCAGGGACGCGCCCGTGATCTCGCGGCGGTCGAGGGTCATCGTGGCGTCGAACAGGAGGGCGCCTTTCTCGTAGTTCTCCATGTGCACGAAGACGGACTTCGCGGGATCCTTGTAGAACCAGGCGTATTCCTGATCCATATCCATGAAGGGGGAGACGTGGAACTCCTTCTTGCGCCGGAAAGCCAGCGTCGAGGCGCCGGGAGCGCACTCGCGCCGGTCGAGGACGTACATGTGGCGCTCGTGCCAGGGCGTGTTCGCGACCTCGGCGACGATCGTCTCCACCTTCCCGCCCGCCGCGTCGAAGCAGTAATAGAAGCTGACCGGGTTGAAGCACCAGCCGAAGTACGCGAGATGAGTGAGCAGACGGATCGGTCCCTTCGGTCGGCGGCCCGTCTTCTCGGCGACGAGCCGGCGGATCGACTCGTCGAGGGGAACGGACGGATCGCCGTAATGATCTTCCCGGCGGAATCGAGCCAATGCCGGGCGCTCCGCGCTCCACAGCCAGCGGCCGCGGAAGGCCTCGCCGGTCTCGGCGAGGTCGAGGTAGACCATGAACAGGGTGTACTCGAAGGCGTGCGCGGCCGGCGCGAACCGGCGGTGGCGGACGCGCCCCTCGAACAAGGCGCTATGCATCGCGCTTCCGGAAGAGATAGTGCGCGACGCGCCACTGGGCGCCGCCCTCGTAGCCGAACAGCTCCGAGCAGGCCATGAAGAACACGCGCCAGCGGCGCAGCCAGAGCTCCGAGTCGCGTCCATGGACCGGCCGCAGCGCCTCGAGCGCGGCCTCGCGGCGCGCGTCGAGGTTCGCCAGCCAATGGTCGGCCGTGCGCCGGTAGTGCTCTCCGCCCACGATCCAGGTCTTCTCATGGATCAGGCGCTCCTGGAAGCGCGGGAGCAGGTCCTCGGAGGGCATGAGTCCTCCGGAGAAGAAGTGGCGCGCCATCCAGTCGTCGTCCGACTCGTCGACGAACGGATAAGCCCACTCCTTGTGGCAGAAAACGTGCGCGAAGAGCTTGCCGCCCGGCGCGAGCCATGAGGCGACGCGCCGCGTCAGTTCCGGCCAATTGCGCATGTGCTCGAACATCTCGACGGACACTATGCGGTCGAAGCGGCGGGCGGTGTCGAACGCGTTCATGTCGCGCGTGAGGACCTCGACGTTCTTCAGGCCGAGCTCGCGGGCGCGGGCGAGGATGTGCTCCCGCTGCGGGGCGGAATTGGAGACGGCGACGATCGCTGAGTTCGGGAAAATCATGCCCATCCAGAGAGTCAGGGAGCCCCAGCCGCATCCCAGCTCGAGGATCCGCTGCCCGTCGGCGAGCTCGGCGCGCGCGCAGGTCAGCGCGAGCATCGCCTCCTCGGCGTCCGCGAGGGACTCTCGCCCGGTCTCATAATAGCAGGCCGAATACTTCATTCGCGGTCCGAGGGCCGCCGCCATGAAGCGCGCGGGAAGCTCGTAGTGCTGCTCGTTCGCTTTTTCGGGGAGCGGAGCCACCGGCGCGCGCGAGAGCGACGCGAGAAACGCCGTCTGCCGGGCCGCGCCGCCTTTCGATTCGTCGGCGAGGCGCTTCGCGCAAAGACGCCGGATGCCCGCCCTCGTCAAGGAATCGGGAACGAGGCCGTGTTCGACGAGAGAGATAGCGTTCATGAGCGGCTCCGGGGCGGCAGGGGGATGAAGGCCGAGACTTCCTTCTGATAGCGGCGGTAGGCGTCGCCGCGGCTGCGCAGAGCCTGCGCTTCGGTCGCGGGAATGCCGGTGACGCGGAAGAGAAAGTAGAGCATGAGAACAGGCGACGTCCACGAGCGCCAATCGGCGGGCGCCAGAGCCGCGAAGGCGAGCCAGACGGTCCACTCGAAGAAATAGTTGGGGTGGCGGCTCCACGCCCACAACCCTTCCCGGCACACCTCTCCCCGATTCGCCGGCTCGGCGCGGAAGGCCGCGAGCATCCGGTCGGCGTGAGCTTCGCCCGCCACCGAGAGCGCGAGGAGGGCGACCGCGGCCCAGTCCGCGGCGCCCAGGGGCCCGGGCCGCGCCGCCGCGGCGAAGAACGGCAGCGCGAGGACGAGGTCCAGGAGGGCTTGCGCCTGGAAGAAGAGGAAGAAGTTGCGGTCGGCGTTCGCTCCCCAAGACGCTCGGAGCGCGGCGTAGCGTCCGTCCTCGGGCTTGCCTCTCACGCGGTCGAAATACAGGTGAGTGGCCAATCTCAACGACCAGAGCGAGGTCATGCCGGCGAGAAGCAGGCGTCGTCCGGGGTCTCCATTTCCCGCGAGCGCGGCGACGATCCCCATTCCTCCGAGACCGAGCGCCCACCCGACGTCGACGTGGCTCGCGTCTCGGGAGCGCGCGGCCGCCGCCCAGAGGAGGGCGAAGAAGGCGGACAGCGCGACGGCGGAGTAGAGGAGGGTGTCGATCACGCCTTCAAGCGCCCGATGAGGCGACGCTTGAAGGAATCGTCGACCGGCTGCGCCGCGGGAGCCCAGAGCTCCCGCGCGGCCCGGTCGATCCACCGGATCTGCGCCGCGTAGCGGCGGCAGAAATAGCAGACCATCATGTGCAGACGCAGCCGGACGCGGTCCCAGGCCGGCCCCTCGTCATAGGAGCCGCTGGCCACCGCTCTCGCCACGTCGTCGCAGGACGGGATCATCCTCATCGCTTCATCCACTTCTTTTCGAGGCACTCGCGCAGCTTGTTCCGGGCTCGGAACATGAGCACCCCGAGATTCGTGGCGGAGACCCCCAACATCTTACAGGCGTCTTCCGTCGATATCCCGTCCACGACCTTCAAATGAAACGCCGCCCTCTGGTCCTCGGAGAGCCCCTCGGCGCACCGCGCCAGCCACTCCCGGAGCTCGCCGTCCACGGCCTCTTCCTCCGGGCCCTTCGGCATCCCGTTCCAGACGCCGAGGTAGCCGAAACGGGAGTCGAAGGCCTTCTCTACGTCCTCGACCGCCTCCTCCCTTCGCGACTTGCGGCGGCGCTCGGAACACTTATAAAAGAGCACGCCGAACAGGTACGTCTTGAGCGTCGAGCGTCCCTGAAACCGCTCCAGCGCGCCGAGGAAATCGAGGAGCGCGTCCTGCACGGCTTCTTCGGCGTCCGCCTTGGAGAGACCCCAGGCCATGGCGCTGGCCAGCATCATCGCCGAATATTCATCCACCAGCGCCTCGACGGCGCCCGGCGAGCGCCGCTTCAGCTGCGCGACTCTTTCGCCGTCCGTCATGGCGCGCGGGTCTCGGTGGAGACGGCCACGGAGGCCGGCGGGATCGCGAGCTTCCCGCGCCACACGCCGGCGCGCACCGTGGACGTCGACGGGTAGAGGTGCTCGGTCGTGTAGACGAGCGAGTAGCCCGTCGCCGCGCCCGCGAGCAGGGGGCCCTCGGCGCCCGACGGCTGCTCGAAGCAGAGGATCGCGTTCTTGGGAATCTTGATCTGCTCGGTCAGAGGCCGCGAGGCGGACGACGACGACGCGAGCAGCTCGAAAGGCCGAGCGGGCTCGCCGACGCCGAGCACGAGCGGCCGCACCGACGCGTCGCGCACGAAATCCACGAACGCGGGCTTCTTGCCGGCGTTCTGGATCTCGACGAGCAGCGAGACGGGCTCGCCCGGCGCGTAGGACGGCCGCGCGGCGCGCGCGCGGGCGCGCAGGCCGCCGGCGGCGCGGCCCCACTTCGGGGCGGGCGGCAGGCCCTCGGCGCCGCAGAGGACGGAGCGCTTGAGCGGATCGGCCGGCTTC
>CAYVFO010000195.1:0-4284 GCA_964450975.1 uncultured Elusimicrobia bacterium
ACCTCCTGTGCGGTGCCATGCTTTTAGAAACCCACTCTATTCCCAGAAGAACCAATCTTTTCTGCGGTCGACGACGAACGACGAGCCGGTCTTGCCCTTCGCGACCTTCTTGAGCTCGGCGCCGAGGTAGGAGATCTGGGCGAAGGAGATGAGCTTGCGCTCGCGGTTGTGGCAGATGCCGATCGCCACAGACAGAAAGGGGAACTCCTTCATGTTCCCCTGGCGGTCCTTGGCCATGATCGCGCCGCGCTTGCGGTCCGCCTCGCTATAGAAGGAAGGGACGATCTTGTCGAAGTCGGAGCAGATCTTCTGGGCGAGCGTCTCCATGCGGTCGGGCGAGGAGAGCACGATGAAGTCGTCGCCGCCGATGTGGCCGACGAACTCGGCGCCGGCGCCGCTGCGCAGCTGGTCGACGAGCACGCGCGAGAACGACTTGAGGACGTGGTCGCCGGCGTCGTAGCCGTAGGCGTCGTTGTACGCCTTGAACTGGTTTAAGTCGATGTAATGCACGGCGAACGGCCGCCCGTCGGAGATCATGCGCTCGATGCGGGTCTCGATGGCGAGGTTGCCGGGCAGGCGCGTGAGCGGATTGGCGTCGATGCCTTGGCGGGAGCGCTTGAGGATCATCCGGATGCGGGCCAGCAGCTCGCGCACGTCGACGGGCTTGGTGATGAAATCGTCGGCGCCGAGGTCCAAACCCGTCACTTTCGACTCCCGGGTGCCGGAAGCCGAGAGGATGATGACCGGCAGGTTCTCGAGGAGGGGGTCGTCGCGGAGCGCCCGGCAGACCTCGAAGCCGTCCATCCGGGGCATCTTGAGGTCCAGGACCGCGATGTCGGGCGGCGAGGCCCGGATGGCCTCCAAAGCGGACTGGCCGTCGCCCACGGCGGTGACCCGGAACCCCTCCCGCTCCAGGGTTTCCTTGAGGGCCTGGAGGAGGTCGGGCAGGTCGTCCGCGATCAAAATGCTCGCGGGACCGCGTTCGGGAACGGGCGCGTTCATGCGCCGCAAGGATAGCCCTTTTTCCGGAAAATTGACAGGCCCGACGGGTAAATCGTACAATGCCGCGTCGTCGCCAAATGTCGACAAATCCCGAACCGTCTAAGGAAGGCCGAAACAGCGCCTTGGCGGTCGCGATCAGCGTGGGCTGGGAGCTCGCTTCCTTCACTTTGCTGGGCGCGGGAATCGGCTACTGGCTCGACAAGAAGTTCGCATCGTCGCCGTGGGGCGTGCTCGTCATGACGCTCACGGGAATCGCTCTTGGACTCTACCGTCTCATCCGGACCTTCAGCCGTCCGCAAGACGGCGGCCCGGGCCGCCGTTGAGGGAGCCGTCGTCGCCCTCGTCGGACTGGCTCTCGCGAAAAGGTTCTGGCCGGCGGATTCCAGCTCGATGACGATCGGCGTCGCGGCCGCGTGGGCCGCGTCGACGGCGAGCGTGGCCTGGCTGCTCTGGGCGCGCGGACGCGAGATGAAGATTTTTTGGTGGGCGTTCGGCGGCGGGATGGCGCTTCGTCTCGTCGTGCTGCTGGGCCTCGCGGCCTGGGGCTACGGACGGGACGGAACGGCGTTCGAAGCGCTGCTGTTGTCGTACGTGTTCGCACTGCTGGCCTTGCTGTTGACGCTCGAGTTTAGACACCTCAGGATCACATGAATTTCGAGAGCATCCTCGCGCACCACCTCGTCGATCACAAGACGTCCCACAACGTCGTCGCGACCGTCGCCGGCCTGCCCGTCGATCTCGGGCTCTCCCCGCTGATCCGCACGATGTGGATCGCGTGCGGCATCGCGATCGTGGCGCTCACCTTCGCCGCCCGCTCGCAGTCGAAGCTCGCGTACGCGATGCGCGGCGCCTTCGAGCCCCTCGCGCTCTTCGTGCGCGACGAGATCCTCGAGCCGATCTTCGGCCACCACTCGCACTTCTACCTGCCTTACTTCCTGACGCTCTTCTTCTTCCTGCTCACCTGCAACCTCCTCGGCCTCGTGCCGACGATGTCGGGCGTGACGGCGAACCCGTGGGTGACCGCGGGCCTGTCGATCTGCACGTTCATGCTGATCCAGTTCGCCGGCGTCAAGGAGCAGGGACTCGTCTCCTACGTCGTGCACATCGTGCCGGGCGGCGTGCCGCTGCTCCTCTGGCCGCTCCTCTTCGTCATCGAGGTGTTCGGCATGTTCGCCAAGTGCATCTCGCTCTGCATCCGTCTCTTCGCGAACATGCTCGCGGGCCACGTCGTCTCGCTCGCGTTCCTGTGCATGATCTTCATCTTCGCGGAGATGCACAAGGGCATCGGCGCCGGCATGGTGCTGCCCTCCGTCGGACTCGCTCTGTTCATCTACGTCATGGACGTCCTGGTCTCGTTCCTCCAGGCGTACATCTTCACGTTCTTGACCGCCCTGTTCGTGGGCGGAGCCGTTCACCCGCACTAAAAACGCGGAGGTCGCGCCCCAGAGGCCCTTAGGCCATCCGGGAAACTGTCGTCAGGAGACTTAAATGGACTACATCGGACTCTCTTACGTCGGCGTGTTCGTCGGCGCCGGCCTCTGCCTCATCGGCGGAGCGTACGGCATCTCCAAGCTCGCGTCCGCCGCCCTCGAGGGCGCCGCTCGCCAGCCCGAGGCCGCCGGCTCCCTCCAGACCATGATGATCATCCCGGCCGCCATGATCGAAGGTCTCGGCCTGCTCGCGCTCGTCGCGGTTCTTCTCGCGGCGCTCGCGATCAACAAGGGCGTTCCCGTCGCCGGCGCGTCGTCTGCGCCTGCCGCCGCCGCCGCCGCGCACTAAGCCTCTCCAAGTCCTCCCGCGCGAAAGCGCGGGGGGCACAATTTGAAGTGATTTGAAGTAGGAGCTGACAAGAACATGGGCGATCTTCTCTCCCCGGACCTCGGACTGACCGTCTGGACCATCGTGACCTTCCTGGCGCTCGTCGTCATCCTCAAGCTCACCGCTTGGGGCCCGATGCTGCACGCGATCGAAGAGCGCGAGGCCCGCATCAAGGCCGATCGCGAGGGCGCCGAGAAGGCCCGCAACGACGCCGAGCGCATCCAGAAGGAGCTCGAGGCTCAGCTCGCGGGCGCCAATCAGAAGGCCAAGGAGATCCTGGCCTCCGCGACGAAGGACGGCGAGGCGCTGCGCTCCAAGCTCAAGGCCGAAGCCGAGTCGGACGCCGCGGCGATCAAGGCGAAGACGACGGCCGAGCTCGCGGCGGAGAAGGACAAGCTCGTCGGCGAGCTCCGCAAGGAAGTGACCACTCTTTCCGTGATGGCGGCCGAGAAGCTGCTGCGCAAGTCGGTCGACGCCGGCACGCAGAAGACGGTCCTCGACGGGTTCTTCAAGGACCTCGAGTCCGCGAAGAAGGCGGGGACGAACTAAGATGCAGGCCTCCGACCGCGTCCTGGCCGGCCGCTACGCCGCGGCCCTGTTCCAGGCGGCGGCCGCCAAGAAGGAGGAGCAGAAGGTCTCCGCCGACTTGGGCTCCGCGCACAAGCTGCTGCTCGACGCGATGAGCGCGCTCAAGCACCCGCGCGTTCCGCCGGCGAACAAGAAGAAGCTCCTGCACGACGCGCTCGACGGCAAGGTCGGCCCCACGACCCTCAAGTTCCTCGAGCTGCTCGTCGACAAGAAGCGCTTCGAGCTCATGACGATGGTCGCGGCCAACTACGGCCGTCTCGCGACCGACGCGCGCGGCGCCGTGAAGGCCGTCGTGCGGACCGCCTCCCCGCTCTCGCCCGAGGAGCTCAAGACCCTCGCGGCGAAGCTCAAGATTTTCAGCGGCAAAGAGATCGAACTCGACGTGAAAGAGGACCCGGAGCTGATCGGCGGCGTTTCCGTCAAGATCGGCGACTGGGTCCTCGATTCCAGCCTGCGCGGGCAGCTGCGCCGGATGAAAGAGAGCATTCAAAACCATGGCCATTAGACCCGAAGAGATCACGTCCGTCATCAAGAAGCAGATCGAAGGCTTCGCCGGCTCCACGGAGCTGAAGGAAGAAGGCTCGGTCCTGCAGGTCGGCGACGGCATCGCGCGCGTCTACGGCCTCGAGAACGCCATGTCCGGCGAGCTCCTCGAGCTGCCGAACGGCGTCATGGGCATGGTGCTCAACCTCGAGAAGGAGAACGTCGGCTGCGTTCTCTTCGGCGAGGACAAGCTCGTCAAAGAGGGCGACCCCGTCCGCCGCACCGGCAAGATCGCCCAGGTTCCCGTCGGCGACGCGATGATCGGCCGCGTGGTCGACGCGCTCGGCCGCCCCATCGACGGCAAGGGCGCGATCAAGACGACCAAGTCCCGTC
>CAYVFO010000196.1:0-1436 GCA_964450975.1 uncultured Elusimicrobia bacterium
ATCAGATTCTTCATCGCCTGGCTCGTCTGGATCGCCATATCTCTCTATTCTCCCGTCAGCGCTTCGTGCCCTTCAACTCCGCGACGAGACGCTGAAACTCGTCGCGAAGGCCCTGGTCCACCGTTCCGGCTCCCGACAAAACGAGCGGCTCGAGCTCCTTGAGCCGCTTCTGCGCGCGCCGCTTGGCGACGAGCGTCCTGAGCGTCGCCGCGGGGTCGTCGTACCCGAGGTCGTCGCCGAGCAGGCGCGACGCGGCCGCGCGCTCGGCGGGCTGAAGCGCGTCGAGCAGCCGCGGCCCCCAGGTCTTGTCCTCGATCTTGATCGCCTTGAGCGCGCCGACGATCTCGCGCGCCGATGCCGACTCGAGGTCGGACGGCTCGATCTCCGACGCCGACATCGGCGTCTTGAACAGCACGCCGAGCAGCTGCAGGTCGCCCGCGGGGATCGCGGCGGCGCGGACCGGCGCCGACGGGGCCGGAGCGGGCGCGGCCGCGTTGGCGGGGCGGCGGTTGCTCTGCGGGACGGCCTTGCCGCTCGAGCGGCGCAGCGAGTCGTCGTTGAGGCCGAGGCGCGCCGCGAGCCGCCTGATCCACTCGTCCTTCAAGACCTCGTCGGGGCAGCGCGCGATCGTGCCGAGCACGTCCTTGGCGATCGCGGACTTGGCCTCCGGCGTGAGCTCGCCCGCGCGCTTGATCAGCAGCTCGGTCTTGAACGCGGGGAGATCGACGGCCTCCTCGAGCGACTCCTTGAACTTCTCGAGCCCGTGCGCGTGCAGGTACTCGTCGGGATCCTTGCCGTCGAGCACGGAGGCGACGCGGGTGCCGAGGCCCGCCTCGAGCGCGACCTCGGCGCCGCGCACCGCGGCGTTCTGGCCGGCGTTGTCCGCGTCGAAGACGATCGCGACGGAATCGGCGTAGCGCTTGATGAGCAGCGCGTGCTCCGGCGTGAGCGCGGTGCCGAGCGGCGCGCACGCGGTCTTGAGGCCGTGCTGGTGGGAGGCGATCACGTCCATGTAGCCTTCCATCAGGTGAGCCTTGCGCGCCTTGCGCGTCTCGGCCAAGCCCTCGTAGAGCCCGTAGAGCACGCGGCTCTTGTTGAACACCGGCGTCTCCGCGGTGTTGAGGTACTTCGGCTCGCCGTCGCCGAGCGTGCGGCCGCCGAAGCCGACGAAGCCGCCCTTCGCGTCGCGGATCGGGAACATCAGGCGGTCGAAGAAATAGTCGCGGATCGAGCCGTCGGCGCGCTTGGCGGCGAGGCCGCCCTTGAGCAGCACGTCCTGCGTGAAGCCCTTCTTCATCGCCTCGGCGACGAGGTTGCCGTTGCGCGGCGCGTAGCCGATGAGGAAGCCCTCGACGGACGCCTTCGAGAGGCGGCGCTTGGCGACGTACGCGCGCGCGGCCTCGGCGTCCGGATGCTTCTTGAGCTGCTCGTGGTAG
>CAYVFO010000196.1:1446-3109 GCA_964450975.1 uncultured Elusimicrobia bacterium
GTAGTGATGCGCCGCGAACTCGTTGGCCTCGCGGATCTTGAGGCGCTCCTTGTCCTGCGGCCCCATCTCGCGGTCGGCCTCGAGCTTGACGCCCGCGCGCGACGCGAGCTTCTCGGCCGCCTCCATGAACGAGAGGTTCTCGGACTTCATCACGAACGAGAACGCGTCGCCGCCCTCGCCGCAGCCGAAGCAGTGGAAAGTCTGGCGCTCGGGCGAGACGATGAACGAGGGGCTGCGCTCCTGGTGGAACGGGCATCGAGCCTTCATGTTGCGGCCGGCGCGCGTGAGCGGAACGTGCTCCCCCACCAGCTCGACGATGTCGAGCCGGGATCGGATGAGTTCGATCGTTTCAGCGGGGATTTTCAATGTGCCGTTAAAAGCCGTATGGCCGCCGCCGCGGTACGACCCGCGGCGGCGGCCTCCGGTTCGTCGTCGTTAAGGCGTGCGGCGGCGCTTGGCGCGGCGCTGCTTGCGGCGGGCCTCGGCGGCCTTGAGCTTGCGCTTCACGGCCGGCGACATGTAGTGCTCGCGGCGCTTGACCTCTTTGAGGACGCCGTTGCGCTCGCACTCCCGCTTGAAGCGACGAAGAGCCTCCTCGAGACCCTCGCCTTCGCGCAGTTTAATGAAAACCATTTAGAAAATCACCACCTTGTACACGACTGTACGATCTGTTTATGAAAGAAATCGCGAAGCGAACTTCAACCGGGAGGCCATTGCATCGGCCGCCCGCCCAGCAAATGGTAATGCAGATGATCCACGGACTGCCCGGCGCCCTTGCCGTTGTTCGTCACCAGCCGGAACGACGAAAGCTTGACGCTCTCGGCGACCCGGCAAGCCAGCCTCTGCAGATGCCCCAACAAGGCGGCATCCCCGTCGGACGACGCGCTGAGGGAATCCAAATGCTTCTTTGGAATCACCAATAAATGCGTCGGAGCCTGCGGGGTGATGTCCTTGAAGACCAGCGCATGCTCGTCCTCGTGGACGATCTGGGCGGGAATCTCGCGTCGGACGATCCGGCAGAACAGGCACTCAGCCAACGGTCGATTATATCCTTATAGGCCCCCCCGGACAAGGGTCCTCGGCCCCCCGCCCGGCGTGGGCCTATCGGGCCGCGGAGGGGGCCGCGCCGCGCGCGCGGAGGATTTTGGCCGCGTCCGCGTGGCCCTTCATCTCCGCCAAAGACAGCGGCGTGCGCCCGTCGCGGTCTCGCGCGTTCGGCGAGGCGCCATTGGTGAGCAGAAAGGCCGTCATGCCGGCGTGCCCCTTGAAGGCCGCCCACATCAAGGCGGTCCAGCCGTTACCGTCGCGCGCGTCGACCTCCGCGCCCTCGTCGATCAAGGCGGCGACGCCCTTCTCGCGGCCCCAGCGCGCCGCGGCCATCAGCGCGGTCATCCCCCGGCGCTCGCGGGCTTCGAGGCGCGCGCCCCGCGCGACGAGGAGCTTCACGGCCTCGTCGTGCTCGCGCACCGCGGCCCACATAAGCGGGGTCCAGCCGTCGCCGGGATTGCGCGCCTCGATGTCCGCGCCCTCATCGAGAAGCGCCCTGATCTTCTCCGTCGATCCGCTCCGCGCCGCGCGCAGGAGCCGCTCTTCGCGCGACAAGGGAACGTCGGTCGCGCACGATGCGGCGACCAACACGGCGGCGGCGAATACCCGTGCGCGC
>CAYVFO010000196.1:3119-4266 GCA_964450975.1 uncultured Elusimicrobia bacterium
GGGCGCGCCGCCCGCCATGCCCGAACGGTTGCAGGCGACCGGAGGCCTCGCGGGCCTCCTGATCCAGGCGCTCCTCGCTCGGCCAGTGCAGGGCGACGAACCCGACGAACAGCGCGGCGGGCGCCGCGTCCACCCAGTAAGCCGGGTAGGCGCGCAAGGTGCCGTTGAGCGCGGCCAAGTAGGCGACGGTCAGGCCGAGCAGCCCCGCGCCCTCGCGGCAGGCGAGGCGGAGGATGAACGCCTGCTGAACGGCCCCCGCCAGGCTCCCGGCCGGCACGGAGCGGAGCATGCGGCGCCACAGGAACTCGGAGACGGCGATCGCGGCCAAGGTGAAGCCCATCGCGACCGTCGTGAGCAGATTGATGAGGCGCGCGTCGTCGGGCGTCGCCATCTTGGAGCCCGTCGCGTTCGTCCACGCGACGAGGCCGGCGAGCAGGACCATGCCCGCGGCCATCGCGCCGGCGATCGTCTTGAGCGTGCGGGAGGCGTCGCTCAGATGCCCCCCAGCTCGTACTGCACGAGCGCGACCGCCGTCGCGGCCGCGGCCTCGGCGCGCAGCACGCGCGGGCCCATGCCGAACACGACCGCGCCCTCGGCCTTCGCCAGATCCACCTCGTCCTGCGTGAAGCCGCCCTCGGGCCCGACGAAGACGTGCACGTCGGCGCCCGGAGCGGCGCGCAGCGCTTTGCCGACGGCACCGGCCGCGGTCTCGCCCTTGAGCCCCTCGTACGCGAGCAGGATCACGCCCTTGTCCTTCACGGCGCGGATCGCGTCGCGGAACTGGACCGGCTCCTTGACCGGCATGAGGTCGGCTCGGCCGCTCTGCTTGGCGGCGGCGGTGACGAGGCGCGCCCAGCGCTCGGCCTTCGTCTTCACGCGCTCGACTTCATGGAGCAGCACGACGGTGCGCGGCGTGAGCAGCGGCGTGACGGAGGCCGCGCCGAGCTGGACGCACTTGTCGAGCGCGTCGTCCCAGTGAGAGGCCTTAAGCAGTCCGAGATAGAGATGCGGTCCCGCGGCGGCGGCCTTCGCGGACGAGACGACTTTCCCGACGACGGAGCCGTCGGCCGAGATGTCCTCGATCACGCCCTCGTATCGTCCGCCCTTCCCATCGAAGAGCGTGAGCGCGTCGCCCTTGGTGCAGCGC
>CAYVFO010000197.1:0-4114 GCA_964450975.1 uncultured Elusimicrobia bacterium
GGGCATCCCGCATCTCTTCGATCCCATCGTCGAGCCCGCGCGCGTCTCCGTCATCACGAGCCCGAAGGACGCCGCGAAGGCGCTCAAGGCGCTCGTCAGCCTCATGGAGAAGCGCTACGAGAAGCTCCAGCTCCACGGCGTGCGCAACATCGAGGGCTACAACGCCGTCGCCGACAAGAAAGGCCTGCCGCGCGAGTTCTACGTCGTCGTCGTCATCGACGAGCTCGCCGACCTCATGCTCATCGCCGGCGACATCGTCGAGGACGCGATCCAGCGCCTCACGCAGATGGCGCGCGCGGTCGGCATCCACCTCGTGCTCGCGACGCAGCGTCCGTCCGTCGACGTCATCACAGGCGTCATCAAGGCGAACCTGCCGAGCCGCATCGCGCTGCAGGTGATCTCGAAGATCGACTCGAAGGTCATCCTCGACGGCTCCGGTGCCGAGAGCCTCCAGGGCCGCGGCGACCTGCTGTATCTTTCGAGCGGCGCGCAGAAGCCCGAGCGCTGCCAGGGCGCGTTCGTCTCCGAGGACGAGACGCGCTCGGTCGTCGAGTATCTCAAGACGCAGGGCAAGGCCGACTACCCGATGCTCGAGACGATGGCCGCCAAGGGCGGCGCCGCCGCGGATCTCTCGCAGTTCGGCGTCGAGCCCCTCGAGTTCAGCCAGGCGCTCAAGCTGGTGCTCGAGCGCCGGCGCGTCTCGCAGGACCTGCTCAAGTCCCAGTTCGGCTCCTCCGCGCGCGCGACGAACATCCTCTCCGCGCTCGAGGTCAAGGAGTTCATCCACAAGCCCGAGGGCACCAACCGCTGGGAAATCCGCTTCGACACGATCGAAGACTACATGCGTCAGCACTTCCCTCAGGTGCCGATCGACAAGAAGGATTGATGATCTCCGTTCCTTTCCGTTTCTACGCCGTGCCGATGTGGATGGCCGTGCTTCTGCTGTCCGCCCCACAGGCTGAAGCCAAGCCCAAGAAGGAGTCGTCAAAGCCGTCATCCGTTGATTCCAAGCCGTCCGTGGCCGTTTCGACCAAAGCCGCGGGCTCCGAGCTTCCGTCCTACGCGCCCCCGACCGTTCCGCTGACGCTGGAGCTCATCTCCGCCAGGTTCGCCGAGACCGACGCCGCGATCAAGACCCTCAAGACCGGCTTCCGCCAGTTCGTTCGCCTCGAGGGCTCCGACACCGTCCAGACGGTGGAGGGGGACGTGCTCTTCAAGAAGCCCGATTTGATCCGCCTCACGCACAAGATTCCGGAGCCGCAGACCGTCGTCTCCGACGGCACGTGGCTGTGGGTGCACCGCAACAGCACCAATCAGGTCATCAAGACCAAGCTCGAGGCGTGGCGCAAGTCCGAGCCCCTCGCGCAGGGCCTGCTCGACTTCGGCAAGTCCGCCGATCTTCTCCAGCGCTACAAGACCGAGCTCAGCACGGTCTCCGCGCCGGGAGCCGACGGCCACCTGAGCTTCACGCTCACTCTCAAGCCGAAGGAAAAGTCCAAGGACGACGCCGACTTCACTTTGACGCTCAAGGCCTCGACGAAGGACTACTTCCCCGCCGACGCCACGCTGCGCGTGGGCAAGGCCTCGATCCGCTCGGTGTTCGAGGGCGCGCGCCTCAACCCCGAGCTTCCCGACGACGCGTTCAAGTTCACGCCGCCCATCACCGCCGACTTATTCACCACACCGGAGTAGAAAAGACATGGCCCTCGAGCAAGAGCCGGATCCCCTTCGCCGCATCCCCGTCAAACACACCGCGGACCTGAAAGCCGAGATCGGCTCGGTCCTGCGCGCCGCGCGCCTCAAGCGCGGCCAGTCGCTCGAGGCCGTCGCCCAGCAGACGCGCATCTCCAAGCGCTTCCTCGAGGCCCTCGAGAACGACCGCTTCGAGCAGTTCCCGGCCGTCGTGTACCTCCGCGGATTTCTGAAGGGCTACTGCGAGCACCTCGAGGTGGACTTCGAGGCGCTCTGGGCCAAGCTCGAGGAGGCGCAGGCCGCCGCCGCTCCCGCGGCCGACCCGAACGCCCCGGCCGCGGCTCCGGCCTCGAAGGAGCCGCCGCACGCGTTCACCGCGGCGGGCCGCGCCTCGCTGCACACTCATCCGACGCCCGCGAACCCGGCGACGCACACGAGCGCCGGCGCCGCGGCCGCCAAGGCGCCGACGCCCGCGCCCGCCGAGGCGGCTCCCGCGAAGAAAGAGGCCGCGCACCGCGCGCCCGCCGCCCACGCGCCGGCGCATCACGCGCCCGCTCACGCCGACGCCCACGCTCACGCGGCCGCTCATCACGGAGGCGGGGGGGCCACCGGCGCGATCGTCCTCGCCGTCGTCCTCGGCCTCGGACTCGCGGTCTGGGTGTACAAGGATCAGAGCAAGCCCGCGGCGGTCGTGCAGACCACGGCCCCCGTCGCCCTGCAGCCGCTGCCGCGCGCCGTCGAGCCGAAGCTCGTCATCAAGCTCAAGAACGACGCGTGGCTCAGCGTGAGCCTCGACGGCCAGACGGTCTTCGAGGGCCGCGCGCCGCGCGGCGCGGCCCAGGAGTGGAAGCCCGCCAAGACCGCGATCCTGCGCACGACCGAGCCCGCCGCGCTCGAGCTCGAGCTCAACGGCGCCGTTCTGCCGCTGCCGGAGCCCGGCCCCGACGGCGAGTACAAGGTCGAGATCCCCTAGCGTGACGCTCGCCAACCGCCTGACGATGCTGCGCGTCGTCCTGGCGGCCGGCGTGTTCGCCGCGCTGATCGCCGACGACGTCCGCTGGCACGCGGCGGCGCTCGTGATGTTCCTCGTGGCGATCGTCACGGACTGGCTCGACGGCTGGCTCGCGCGCCGCACGCAGAGCGTCAGCCCGTTCGGAAAGGTCGCCGACCCGATCGCCGACAAGATCCTGGTTCTCGGCACCTTGATCGCGCTGATCCAGACCAAGGAGCTCGCCATTCCGCTCTGGGCCGTGTTCGTGCTCGTGATCCGCGAGCTCCTCATCGGCGGCGTGCGCGTGCTCGCCGGCGCGCAGGGCAAGGTGCTCGCGGCCGACCGCTTCGGCAAGATCAAGACCGGCGTGCAGCTCGTCGCGATCGCCGCGATGCTGCTCGTCGTCGTCCTGCGCGACCGCGGCCTGGCCCAGCCCTGGATGATCAAGTCGGTCTATCCGCTGACGGTCCTCTGCGCGGTCCTCGCCGTCTCGAGCCTGTGGTCCTACCTCGTGCAGTACCGCTCGATGCTCGAGAAATCCTGGTCGTGACCGACAAAGCCTGCGTCTGGTTGGCTACCGGCCTGGGGATAAGCTATATTGCCCCGACCGGCGGCGGTCGGAAGTGGACCGGCGCGGGGTTCCTCGGGACCGTGGAGGGGCTCCTGCTCTGGCCGCTCCTGCCTCAGGCGCCGGGTCCTTACGCGGCCGTCGTGGCCGCGGCCGTCCTGGCCTCGTGCTGGATCTGCGGCAGGGCCGAGAAGGCGCTCGGCGGGCACGACGACTCTCGCATCGTGCTCGACGAGATCGTGGGCGTCTGGGTGGCCCTCGCCGGCCTTCCGACGACGTGGACGGCGGCTCTGCTCGCTTTCGCGCTGTTCCGGTTCTTCGACGCGGTGAAGCTGCCGCCCTATAAGTGGCTGGAGCGCCTGCCGGGAGGCGCCGGCGTGGTGATGGACGACGTCGGCGCCGGAGTGGTCGCGAATCTGCTGGTCCGCTGGATGCTGGGGAGAATGATCTGAAGGCCTCGACTCTCGCCGCGCTCGCCGCGCTGGCCGCCCTCATCGGGGCGGTCTCGCCCGCGTCCGCGCAGCCCGTGTGGGGCCAGGCCTCTTCGACCGGCACCGCGGTCGTTCCCGCTCCCGCGACGGCCTCCCTCGGCGAGCCCTTGTCGGTCTCCGGCGGCCCCTGGGTGCCCGCCGAGGTCCTGTTCTTCTCCGGCGGCGCGGACTACGCCTGGCGCGACTCCGTGCGCGCGCGCCGCGGCCACCTCTACACCGCCGCCGACCTCCAGGGCGACGTCCAGGACCTGATGACGCTCTCGCGCTTCGAGAAGGTCTCGCCCGCGATCTACGCGATCCAGAACACGCCCGTGCCCGCCGAGTTCACCTCGATCTCCGTCTCGACCAACCAGGTCCGCGTCGTCTTCGACG
>CAYVFO010000198.1:0-4091 GCA_964450975.1 uncultured Elusimicrobia bacterium
GCTTAGGCCCGACGTAGCCGACGATTCCGCACATGAGCCAGGTCTCCTAGTCGATGACGCGGCGCATCTCGGCGACCGCGCTCTTGAGCCCGACGAACACGGATCTCGCGACGATCGAGAAGCCGATGTTGAGCGCGGAGAGATGCGGGATCCGCGCGACCGGCGTCACGTTGTGGTAGTCGAGACCGTGTCCCGCGTGGACGACGAGGCCCATCTCCCACGCCATGTAGGCCGCGAGCTCGAGGCGCTCGAGCTCGAGCTTCTGCTTGGGCTTGGAGTGCGCCTTCACGTAGTCGGAGGTGTCGAGCTCGACGACGTCCGCGCCGAGGTTGCGCGCCGCGCGCACGGCCGGAGCCTCGGGCGCGATGAAGAGGCTGACCTCGAGGCCGGCCTTCTTGAACTTCGCGATGGCCTTCTGCAGCGACTTCGCGTTGCGCGCGACGTCGAGGCCGCCCTCGGTCGAGACTTCGCCGGGACGCTCGGGAACGATGCAGACCGACGACGGGCGCGCTTTGAGGACGGCGGCGATCATCTTCGGGTCGTCGGATACCTCGACGTGCGTCTCGCCCTTGAGCCTGCAGAGCTTGACGAGGTCGGAGTCCTGGATGTGCCGGCGGTCGCGCCGCAGGTGGCAGACGATGATGTCGGCGCCGGACTGGCGCGCGACCTGGGCGGCCTGCACGGGATCGGGATCGATGTCCAGGCGGGCCTGGCGCAGAGTGGCGATGTGGTCGATGTTGACCCCGAGCTTGAGCTTCGAATCCGTCTTCATCCTGGTTCTCCTATTTCGTACCGGTTTCCGACAGGTAAACTTTCGCGATGGCGTCGGCGAGCTTGCGGTTCTCCGCCTCGCTCGGCCCCTCGACGAGCACGCGCAGCACGGGCTCGGTGCCCGAGTAGCGCACGAACACGCGGCCGCGGCCCGTGAGGGTCTTTCCGGCGGCCGCGATCTCGGCGCTCGTGCGCTTCATCATCTCGATCGGAGGCTTGGCCTTCACGTGCACGGCCTTCAGAGTCTGGGGCGTCGGCTTGTAGAGGCGGCCGAGGTCGCTGAGCGGGCGCCCCGACTCGCGCCACGCGGCGAGAGTCTGCAGGCCCGTGAGCATGCCGTCGCCCGTCGGCGCGAAATCGCGGAACACGACGTGCCCGGAGTTCTCGCCGCCGAGGCTCAGGCCCTCGCGCTCGATCGCCTCGGTGACGTGGCGGTCGCCGACCGGGGTCGTGACGGCGTCGACGCCGAGCTCGCGCAGGAACTTGAGCAGGCCGTAGTTCGACATGATCGTCACCGCGACCTTGCCGCCCTTGAGCGCGCCGCGCGAGAGCAGGCGCGCCGCGGCGGCGCCGATGATCGCGTCGCCGTCGAGCATGCGTCCCTTCTCGTCGCAGATGAGGGCGCGATCGGCGTCGCCGTCGAGCGCGAGCCCCGCGTCCGCCTTCCGGCGCTTGACCTCTTTGCACATGACGTCGGTCGCGAGCGCGCCGCAGCCGGCGTTGATGTTGCGGCCGTTCGGCTTGACGCCGAGCTCGAAGACCTCGGCGCCGAGGCCGCGCAGCAGCTTCGGCGCGAACGCGGCCGCCGCGCCGTTGGCGCAGTCGACGACGATCTTCGCTCCGTCGAGGTCGAGCGCGGACGGGAAGGCGCTCTTCAGGAAGTCGAGGTAGATGCCGGCGCGGTCGGCCGCCGCGAACGGCGCCTTCGGGATCGCGGGCGGCGCGGGCTTGGCGAGCCGGCGCTCGACCTCGTCCTCGAGCGCGGGCGCCATCTTGAAGCCGGCGCCGTCGAAGAACTTGATGCCGTTGTACTCGGCCGGATTGTGCGACGCGGAGATCACGGCGCCGCCGAAGCAGCCGAGGCGCGGCGCGAGGTACGAGACGCCGGGCGTCGGAATGACGCCGAGGTCGGCGACGCGCACGCCCGCCGCCGAGAAGCCGGAGATCATCGAGCGCAGGAGCGCGGGGCCGGAGCCGCGCGTGTCGCGGCCGACCGCGATCATCGGCGCGTGGCCGTTGAGCTTGACGGCCTGACGCTCGAGCAGCACCTTCGCGGCGTGATAGGCGAGAGCCCGGACGGCCTCCGGGGCGAGCGGCCCCTCGCCGGGGATGCCGCGGACGCCGTCGGTGCCGAAGTACTTGCCCATCAGCTCTTTCCCGCCAGCGCGGCCAGCACGTCGAGCGCGCGCTTCGTCTCGAGGACGTCGTGGACGCGCAGCGCCGCGGCGCCGCAGAGGCTCGCCCAGGACGCGACGGCGAGCGAGCCCGCGAGGCGGTCCTGGGGGCCGGAGTCCGGCGTGATCTTCGCGAACATGGACTTGCGAGAGACGCCGACGAGGACGGGCGCGACCTTCGCGAGCTCGGCGGTGCCGCGCAGCAGCTCGAGGTTGTGGTCGAGCGTCTTGCCGAAGCCGATGCCCGGGTCGATCCAAATCCGTTCGGCGCGGCCTCCGGCCGCGACGAACGCGGCCTTGCGCTCGGAGAGGAACGACGCGACCTCGCCGAGGCAGTCGGCGTAGCGCGGCTCCTTCTGCATGGAGCGGGGCTCGCCCAGCATGTGCATGAGGACCACGCGCTCGTACTTGAGCGCGGTCTTCATCATGTCCTTGTCGCCGCGGAGCGCAGTGACGTCGTTCAAGATCGTCGCGCCGGCGTCGAGGGCCGCGCGCGCGACCTCCGCCTTGTCGGTGTCGATCGAGATCGGGAGCTTCGTCTTCTTGGCGAGCGCCGCGATCACGGGGACGACGCGCGCGAGCTCCTCCTCGAGAGCGACGGGCTCGGAGCCGGGGCGCGTGGACTGGCCGCCGACGTCGAGGAGATCCGCGCCGTCCGCGGCCAGGACGAGCGCGCGCTCGACCGCGGCCTCGACGGAAGGCGCGCGGCTGGCCTCGTGGAACGAGTCCGGCGTGCGGTTGACCACGCCCATGATCAGCGGTCGGCGGAACGCGCGCGTCAGCGCGTTCTCGGAGGCCGACGGACGAGGGGCGGTCTGGGTCATCAGGCGGCGGCGAGGAGGATCGCGTCGATCTCCTCCGCGTTGAGGACCTCGCGGTCCATCAGCGACGAGGCCAGGTTGTCGAGCGCCTTCTTGTGCGTCGTCAGGATCTCGCGGGCGGTCGCCTGCGCGTCGGTGACGAGGCGCTTGACCTCCTCATCGATGAGCTGGGCGGTGCGCTCGGAGTAGCCGGCCTGCTGGCCGATGTCGCGGCCGAGGAAGACCTCCTGGTCCGGCTTCTTGAGCGACAGCGGGCCGACCTTGTCGCTCATGCCGTACTTCGTGACCATCTCGGTCGCGAAGCGCGTCGCCTTCATCAGGTCGTCGGAGGCGCCGGTCGTGATCTCCTTGAACGCGAGCTCCTCGGCGCAGCGGCCGCCGAGCAGGATCGCGAGGTCGTGAATGATGTTCGTGCGCGTCTCGAGGTGCTTGTCCTCGAGCGGGAGCTGGAGCGTGTAGCCGAGCGCGAAGCCGCGGGAGATGATCGAGACCTTGTGCACGGGGTCGGTGCCCGGGAGCTTGCGCGCGACGAGCGTGTGGCCCGACTCGTGGTAGGCGATGACCTTCTTCTCCTCGTCGGACATGAGGCGGACCTTCCGCATCGGGCCGGCGATGACGCGCTCGATCGCCTCCTCGAGGTCGGAGAGCGCCACCGACTCCTTGCCGTGGCGCGCCGCGAGCAGCGCCGCCTCGTTGACGACGTTCGCGAGGTCCGCGCCGGCGAAGCCGGGCGTGCGGCGCGCGATGACGGAGAAGTCCACCTCGGGGGCGATCTTGACGCCCTGCGAGTGAACCTTGAGGATCGCCTCGCGGCCCTTGAGGTCGGGGACGGGCACGCGGATCTGGCGGTCGAAGCGGCCCGGGCGCAGCAGCGCCGAGTCGATGACGTCGGGGCGGTTCGTCGCGGCGATGAGGATGATGCCCTGGTTCTGCTCGAAGCCGTCGAGCTCGATGAGGAGCTGGTTGAGCGTCTGCTCGCGCTCGTCGTGGCCGCCGCCGATGCCGGCGAAGCGCGCGCGGCCGACCGCGTCGAGCTCGTCGATGAAGATCACGGCGGGCGCGGCCTTCTTGGCCTGCTCGAAGAGGTCGCGCACGCGCGACGCGC
>CAYVFO010000199.1:0-4063 GCA_964450975.1 uncultured Elusimicrobia bacterium
CCCTTGCGCTTCATCCAGCCCTCGAGGCCGGCGTTGAGCTCCTCGACGATGCGGTAGCCGCGGTGCATGACGGCGGTGCAGAGCTGGACGGAGTTCGAGCCGAGCAGCATGAACTCGACCGCGTCGGACCAGACGGAGATTCCGCCGATGCCGGAGATCGGAAGGCCGCGCGTCTCGGGGTCGGTCGCGATCTGCGAGACCATGTTGAGCGCGATCGGCTTGACCGCGGGTCCGCAGTAGCCGCCGTGCGAGATCTTCCCCTCGACGGCGAACTTCGGGACCATCGTCTCGACGTCGATGCCCATGATCGAGTTGATCGTGTTGATGAGCGAGACGCCGTCGGCGCCTCCCTGCTTCGCGGCGCGCGCCGCGAAGCGCACGTCGGCGACGTTCGGCGTGAGCTTGACGAGGACGGGGATCGAGGACGCTTCCTTCACGAACTCGGTGACCATCTTGACGTACTCGGGCACCTGGCCGACGGCCGCGCCCATGCCGCGCTCGGACATGCCGTGCGGGCAGCCGAAGTTGAGCTCGATGCCGTCGCTTCCGGCCGCGATCACCTTCTTGGTGATGTCGTGCCAGGCCTGCTTCTCGCAGGGCACCATGAGCGAGGCGATGACCGCGTGCTTCGGGAAGCGCTTCTTGACCTCGTAGATCTCCTTGAGGTTCGTCTCGAGCGGGCGGTCGGTGATGAGCTCGATGTTGTTGAAGCCGGCGATCTTCTGGCCGCCCTGGTCGTAGGCGCCGTAGCGCGAGGAGACGTTGATGACGGGCGGATCCTGGCCGAGCGTCTTCCAGACCGCGCCGCCCCAGCCGTACTCGAAGGCGCGCATGATCTGCGCGCCCGAGTTCGTCGGGGGCGCGGAGGCGAGCCAGAAGGGGTTCGGCGACTTGATGCCCGCGGTGTTCGCGGAGAGATCGGGCTTGATGCGCTTCTTCATGTCAGTGGCCGCTCCGCGGCTGGATCGGAGCGACCTTCCGGCCGTCGATCGTCGAAACCCAGTACTCGTTGCCTTCCGGCAGCGTCTTGCCGGGGAACGCGGACTTCCAAATGCCGAAGGCGGCGCGCTTGCCGTCGGCGGCCGCGTTGACGACTTCCTTGCCGCCGTTGACGACGTCGCCGCCGGCGAAGATCTTCTTGACCGAGGTCTCGAGCGTCGCGGCGTCGACCTTGATGCGGCCGTCCTCGTGCTGCTTGAGGCCGAACGCCTTCGCGAGGGCGAAGTGCTTGGTCTGGCCGATCGCCTTGATGACGCGGTCGGCGGGCAGCGTGAATTTCTTGCCCGCCGGATTCTTGAACTCGACGCCCTCGACTTTCGTCTTGCCGAGGACGCGGACCGGGGTCGCGTCCGTGAGGATCTGCACGCCGTCCTTGCGGGCGTGCTCGAGCTCGAAGGCGTAGGCGGAGAGGTCCTCGGGGCCGCGGCGGTAGGCCATGACGACGGAGCCGGCGCCGGTGCGCTTGGACTGGGTCGACGCGTCGATCGCGGTGTTGCCGCCGCCGATGACGATCGTGTTCGCGCTGGAGTTGCGGAGCTTCTTGTCGCGGCCCTTCACGCGCTCGATGAACGCGAGCGCGTCGGTCACGCCCGGGAGATCCTCGCCGGGGATGCCGAGATTGCGGGTGTCGGAGAGGCCGATGCCGATGAAGACCGCGTCGAACTCCGCCTGCAGCTCGGCGACGGGCACGTCTTTGCCGACTTCCTTGCCGGAGACGACGTCACAGCCGAGCTTGAAGAGGAAGCGCATCTCCTCGACGGCCGTGGGCTGCGCCATCTTGTACTCGGCGACGCCGAAGGTGTTGAGGCCGCCGGGCAGCTTGCGCTTCTCGAAGATCGTGACTTGGAAGCCGAGCCGCCGGAGGTAGGACGCGCAGGCGGCGCCCGCGGGGCCGGCGCCGACGATCGCGACGCGCTTGCCGTTGTCCTTGCCCGGCTCGAACGGATGCTCGCCGGTCGCGTAGACCGCGTCCGTCGCGTGGCGCTGCAGGCGCGCGATCTGGATCGGCTTCTCCTGCCAGTCGTGATAGACGCAGGCGCCCTCGCAGAGCACCTCGACGGGGCAGACGCGAGCGCACGAGTGGCCGAGCGCGTTCGCCTCGAGGATCGTCTCGCCGGAGCCCAGCGGATCCGCCGCCGCGATCTGACGGATGAAGCGCGGGATGTCGATGTGCGTCGGGCACGCCGTGACGCACGGCGCGTCGTAGCAGTAAAGGCAGCGCGACGACTCGACGCGCGCTTCCTCGCGCGCCATCGGTCCCTTGACCTCGGTCCAGACGTCCTTTACGGCGTTCTTCGGCATGTCGCTGGCTGTAATTGTACTACTTGAGAACCTGGATTCGGCCCATCGACGGCTGCGGCGTGAGGGCCTTCATGATGGCGCTGACGCCGTCCTTGATGTAGATCGAGGAGACGAGCACGACGGCCGAGAGCAGGATGCCGACCGCGATGTTGCCCTTCTCGAGCTCCTTGCCCTCCTCCATGTGCTTGGTCAGGCGGCCGAACAGGCGCAAGGTCACCGAGATCGAGAACACGGCGAGCGCCATGGACGCGACGAGGTGGCCGGCCATCCGGCCGAGCAGCTCGAGCACGCTCGCGTTGTCTTCGGTCGGCGCGAGCATGTGCATGCGGAACATCTGGATCGAGGAGTCCGTGCCCGCCATGAGAATCTGCGAGGCGCAGTAGAGGATCGTGCCGACGAGCAGTCCGACGGCGATGTTCCCCTCCTTGATCTTCTTCTCCATGTCGAAGTCGGGGTTGGCCTTGATGAAGGTCCGGTACGTCCAGAAGATCACTCCGCCCGACATGAGAACCATGAGCAGGAAGTGGAAAAGGCTGACGATCACGCGCGTCGCGAGCATTGAGTCCTCCTAGAAAAACGGCTCGATCTTGTAGCCTTCGCGGCTGTTGAGCAGGCTCATCGTCTGCTCGCCGACTTGGCCGGGCGGCATCCACGCCGGCCCCGCGGGCTCGACGAGCACGTACTGGAGACCCTGGTACTCGAGGAACAGGTCTCCCTTGTCGGGGATCAGAAGCACCCCCATCAAATAGTGGCCGGGGACGCCGACGCCGACCATCTTCATCTGTCCCCAGTTCGACAAAATCGAGGCGAGCAGCCCCGTCTTGGTGTCGCAGTCGCCCCAGCCGACGACGACCGCGGTGATCGGCGGCAGGACTCCGCCGGTGTGCTTGTCCTTGAAGACCGGGTCGGGCTGCTTGTAGTGCATCGCCGTCTGCACGAACGAGAGCGCCGCGCCGATGATCTCGGGCGAGCGGTAGCGGTTCTGCGTCGCGACCTTCTCGAAGTTGAGCGAGAGCGGCTTGATCAGCGCGGAGTTCTTGCGGACGAGCGCCGGCATGTCGACGGTGACGACGTTGCCCTGGAGCATGCGGAAGCCGTGGGAGTTGAGGTACTCCTTGAGCTTGACGTCGTACTCCTTGTCGATGTTCGCGACCGCGGCGTTGAGCTGCGCCTGGCTCTTGCCCTGCTTGACCGCGAGGTTGAAGGCGCCGGTGCGCGCGGTCTCGCGCCACTTCTTGAGCTCGTTGATGCCTTCCTTGCGGTAGCCGAAGGACTCGTTGTACGGCTTGAAGTCCTTCTCGGCGATCGTGTACGAGACCTCGATGCGGTCCTTGTTGAAGTTCTGAAAGCCGTACTGGGCGACGCGGGCGCTCCCCGTCTTCTGGATGCGCTGGTAGGTCTTGGGGCCGCCTCCGGAGGAGTTGGAGGTGATCGGGCCGACCTGCTCGTCGTCCTCGTCGTCGTCCGAGGACTGGGCGAAGAGCTGCTGCCCGTCGACGGGCCGGACCGTCATGCGCTCGTTGGCGCGCCAGCCGAGGGAGGCGGACGCGGCCAATGCCGCCGGGAGGACCGCGAAATACGCCGCGCCGGGCAATCGCCACGCCATGGGCGTATTTTACCAATATTTCCGTCACGACTCGCTTGCGCTCCCGCGCGAGGCCTGTTATCCTTCGCTTCGGATGGCGGAACAGGACAATCTGGTCGGGACGAAGCTCGGCCCCTGCAGGCTCGACGCCCTCGTCGGCCGCGGCGGCATGGGGCG
>CAYVFO010000200.1:0-4054 GCA_964450975.1 uncultured Elusimicrobia bacterium
GGCCGCCCCCGTCGCCGCCGCCGGAGCGAGCCTCGCGGCCGCCCCCGCTCCCCGGGCCGCGGCCGCCCCGCAGGCCAAGCGCGTCATGATCACCGAGAGCAAGCCTTTCGTCTGGGACGACGTCATCGACGCCGAGATCCAGAAGCTCGAGGAGCTCGGCGACGAGATGCACCAGGAAATCATGAGGAGATCCGGCCGATGAAATACCTGCTTCTCGCCGCGCTGCTCGCTTCCCCCGCCGCCGCCCAGGAGCGCCGGAACGTGCTCGAAACGTTGTCCGCGGCCCTCGAAGCCGACTCGGCCTACGAGCCCTCCGAGCGCGCCGCCCTCATGAAGGCGATCAAGACGCGCTTCGCCGACTACGGCCTGCAGGTCGTGGACAAGAAGCGCGAAAAGGCGATTCCCGTGGTGCTCCACATCCTCACCGAGGGCTCCTTCGACCAGGCGCCGCCCGAGCGCACCGCCGAGGTCGCGTTCACCGCGTACCAGGCGATGTCGCGCGGCTCCGACCCCGAGGTCGTCGAGGGCGTCGCGCTCTACGGCTACCGCAAGCAGATCTCGGCCGACACGCTCTCGACGTGGGCCAACGGCTACCGCAACCTGACCGACGGCAAGGTCCCCGGCGACGTCGCGGCCGACCTCGTGCGCGTGGCGATGGAGAAGGACCTCAAGGACTCCGACTTCAACAGCCTCAAGTGGTCGCTGATCGACGGCGTCAAGAACGGCTTCGACTCCAAGGACTACGCGTCCTACCTGTTCGGCAACCTGCTCGCCGGCGGGAAAGGGCCGGGCCGCATCGCCTCCGACGCGAAGGCCGTCTTCCTCAAGGCGAAGAAGACCGGCGTGAAGCCCGCGATCCCCGACTACAAGGGCGTGTTCACCAAGGTCCTTCCCCCGCCGCCGGCCTACACGCCGCCGACCGCTCCTCCCGCGGTGAAGCCGATCCTCGACGAGGTCTTGAAGACGAGCCCGAAGGCGCAGGAACTGCAGAAGAAGACGACCGACGCGCTCGGCAAGTTCGGCCTCGGCATCCCCTCGATGCCCAAGGTCGTCGCGCCGCGGCCCTCCGGGACGCCGCGCGTTCCCGCCAAGCCCGCGCCCGAGCCCGTCGAGAAGTCCGAGGCGGTCGCGGAATCCGGCGTCTCGCCGAAGATGAAGGAGCTCTGGCCCGGCCTCGAGAAGGCGTCGCGCTCGTTCCTGGGCACGCCGTACGTCTGGGGCGGGACGACGCGCGAGGGCGTCGACTGCTCGGGCCTGACGATGACCACTTACGGCGAGAACCGCGTGAAGCTCCCGCGCGTGAGCCGCGATCAGTGGAAGACCGGCACCAAGACCGAGAGCCTGCGCGAGGGCGACCTGCTGTTCTTCAACACCATGGGCGCCGGCGTCTCGCACGTCGCGATGGTCGTCGATCCGAAGGCGCGCACCTTCATCCACGCGTCCTCGTCGAAGGGCGTGATGATCGCCGACCTCGACAACAAATGGTTCGGCCAGCGCTACTTGGGCGCCCGCCGCGTCGTCCCCTGACCACATAATCGTTCCGGCACGGTCACTCTCCTCGCTCCTATAATGGGAGCTCAAGGAGGTGTACCGATGAAGACCATGCAACTGTCTTTGCTCGCGGCGGCCGTTCTCGCCTCGGGGGTCCACGCGCAGCCGCGACAGGACTCAGAGTTCGACCGCACGACGCGCGAGCGCGCGTCCCAGCGCACGCGGACCGGCGATCCGGCGGATCAGACGGCGGTTCCTTTGTCCGCCCCGTCGGACGAGGAACGCGCCGCCTCCCGCATCGAGGCGGAGGAGAAGGACAAGCGCAAGACCAAGCGCTCGCTCTGGGACCGCATCACGGGCCGCAACAAGCATCTGGACGCGGAGCGCGCGAAGGAGAATGAGGGCACCGGCCGCCCCGTCGACGCCGACGGCGGCCGCGCCGACGATCCGAACGCCCGGCCCTAGGCTTTGGGACGGAGGGCGTAGGCCAAGCAGGGCCACGCCGCGACGGCGCCCGCGGTCCCGATCAGCGACAGCGCCGACATCGCGGCGTAAGGCCCGTGGGCCTTCGAGAGGCTCTCGTAAAGGGCGCCGCCCAGCGTGTTCGACGCCGACGCCGCGAGGTTGAAGACCGCCATGTACGCCGCGAAGCCGGTCGCCTCGGCGCCGGCGGGGCTCGTCCGGGCGGCGAGGTCCATCCACGCGAGCCGGAACACGACGCCCGCGAGGCTGAACAGCACCGTCAGGGCGAGAATCGACGCCGGTCCTTTATAAAGGAGATAGAGCAAAGTCAGCGGCGCGCCGAGCCAGACCGAGGCGCGCGCGATCCGCTCCGTCCCCCCCGCCGTGAGGCGCCCGAAGAGCGCGGCGCCCGCGATGCCCGCGAGACCGCTCGCCGTCGAGAGGCCGCCGATGAACACCGGCGAAAGTCCGAGGTCGCGGCTCTGGTAGAAGAACTGCGCGGTGCCGAGGAAAGGCGTGAAGCTCCAGAGGAAGATTCCCGCGGCGACGGCCCAGCAGCGGCGATCGGCGGCCATCTCGCGCAGCCCCGCGAGTCCGCGCGACGCCGTCTCCTTGATGTCGCCGACGCCCGCCTCGTCGACGAAGCGCGCCGAGACCGCCGTCAGCATCGGGAAGACGGCGGCGAGCACGAAGACCGAGCGGTACGGCCAGTGCTGCGCGAGCCAGCCGCCCCCGAGACCCGTCACGACCAAGGTCGCGTAGAGCACGCCGAGCTGGACCGCCTGATATGAGCCCGTCTTTCCGCTCTCCTTGCCGCGCTCGACCATGACGCCGTCGCAGACGACGTCGGAGAGCACGAAGCCGACGTTCACCACCACGAGGAGGGCGAGGGCCGCCGTGTAGGCGGGCGCCTTCATGGCCGCGAGCGAGAGCCAGGCGGCGCTCGTGAGAAGCGAGACCGCGACCAAGTGCGGCGCGCGGCGCTTGCCGGCCCACGGCAAAAGATCGGTCAGCAGGCCGAACAGCGGCTTGATCGTCAGCGGCAAGGTCATCCACGCGGTGAACGCCGCCGCCTGAGCGGGCCCGAGCCCGAGGGCGTCCTTCTGGTAGTACCAGATCGGCTCGTAGGCGAGCCCGCCCATGCCCTGCGCGAAGTAATTGACCGCGAAGAAGACGAGGAGGCGGTCGCGGGTCATGCGGCTAGCGGCAGGCCGAGGACGACGAGTCTTCCTTGCCCGGGAACCACGGCATGACGATCACCTCGACGCCGAGCTCCGCGACGGTCTTCTCGGTCTCGGGGTCCGGGAGCCGCTGATCGTAGCCCAGAACGAGGATGTCGGGCTTCTCGCGGCGGAGAGTGTCGGCGAAGCTGTCGGGCTCGCCGACCACGACGCGGTCGGCGATGCCGAGCTCCTCGACCCACTTTTTACGCGTGGACGCCGGCACGGCGTTGGCCTTCTTGTTGTGCGCGTCGTTGGAAAGCACGACGACGAGCTTGTCGCCGAGGGCGCGGGCGGAGCGCAGCAGGCGGAGGTGCGCGGCGTGCACGCGGTTGAAGCAGCCGGCCGCGAAGACGGTGACGGGCTTGGGACTCAGGCGTCCTTCTTGGCGGGCCCGTCGTCGTCGAGGCCGTCCTTGAGGCCCTTCTTGAAGCTGTTCACGGCGCGGCCGAGCGACTTCGCGAACTCGGGGATCTTGTTCGGCCCGAACAGGACGAGCGCGACGACCGCGATGACGACGATTTCCGTGGTTCCGAGACCGCCCATGACGATTCCTCCGTGAGAACCGTCAGTTTATCATATCCGCTACTTCTTCATCTGCCGGTCGCGGCGGTTGTTCAGCGTCTGCTCCTTCGCCCTCTCGGCGGCGAGAGTCATCTCGACCGTGAGCTGGTTCGCCTGGGCCTTCTTCTCGGCCGACTCCTTCTTGGCCTTCTCCATCTTGTCGTAGTGGTAGAGCGATTGCGCGTGGTTGCCCGTGGCGTTGGCCGCGATGAACCACTTCTTCTCCTTCTCGTACTCCTGGTCGGCGTCGGACGCCTCCTGCAGGAGCTTCGTGATCTCCTTCGAGTAATCCTCGGGCGTCTTGCCGAGGTCGACGG
>CAYVFO010000201.1:0-4035 GCA_964450975.1 uncultured Elusimicrobia bacterium
CTCATTTTCCTTATCCTGACGCTCATCATGAAAGAGAGAATGCGATGCCGGTCCAATCGGATAAATAGGGGCCCATACATGCTCCAGGTATTCACGATGAATGGACTTTAAGTATCCGATTTGAACTTCATCCAACTCGAAGCCATGAGCCTCGGACAGGCTTGATTTGTAGGCGGCCTCCTCCTCCACCTGCTTAGTGTCCCAACCTGTCGTTATGAGTCTTGAGAAATGAAACGCCTCGTGGTGGAGAATATATGCGAGAGCGCCCGGATTTCTTCTTTCGACGATCTCGAAAAATACCCGAGAACGTATGAAGACCTCTCCATCTTCCCACGTATCACCGAACTGGTTTTTCTTCGGCTCGAAATATAAATAGTGGTCTATATCGCCGTCGGAAACCTTTCTGGCGACGAGTTCGTTCGGCTCGAAGCGTGGTCGCCAATTAGCCGTCATTTTATTCTTGGAGAACGGTCCGTTCACGATCGTGCCTGAATTAGCCGTTGGACCTATCTTATATGCCTCCAATGTCAGCGCGATCGCGGAATTGAATCTTACGCGCCGCTCTCGATCAGCATCGACCGCGCTGAGCGCAGCTTCCCGCCATTCTGGAGACCCCCGGTCTGAGCGCGCTAACCGGCGCATCGCTGCCGTGAATTTGAGATGGGCTTCTCTACCCGCGCGCGCCTCGTCCAAAATGCGGACCTTGGCCGACGCGGGGGGTCTTGGGGACTGCGAGAATGCTGCGACGGCCGCCAGCAAGGCCGCCGTGACTAGCCGCACTAAGGATTTACGGCTATATCGACGACGTTGGATCGAAGGAGCGCGACGCCGACGCCCTCCCACTTTGAATATTGCGAAGCGATTTTCTTGTCGCCCATTCGTCCCACCGCGTCGACGTACGTGAAGTGAATCCGATACGTTCCGGGCGATTTGAAATTGTCAGCGCGGAGGTGTCGATAACCGTCCTGGGCCGGAAAGTTCAATTCTTCGGCTCGCCACGCGTCGGCGCACGAATCGAGACCGGCATCGTCTCTCCAGGGCCTGGATACAAGCGTCTCACCTGATCGAACCTCGACGTTGAGCCGGCTCTCGCTCAGCGTCAACCGGCCTTTCCGAGCGACATTCTCCTCGACGAGCTTATTCCTCTTCGCTTCCGGAATCCAACGAGGGAGGATAGGCCGCAAATTGTCGCCGCAGCCCTCCCCTCCCGTGAACTTGCCCTTGTCCTCGCTTCTGCTTCCATCGGGCGCATCGATCCAAATCTGAAACTCATCGTCCGAAGGTCCGGGGCTGCCCTTGAACGCTGAAAATGTTTGTTCGATCTTGATCGATTCCTTGCCTGTGTTCTGGAACTCGAGACGGAACGGGAGCGCCTCGCCCAGCCGAATCGAAGTCTTGGGGACGATGATTCGAAGTTCCGCTGCCGCGGCCTTGGCGGGCCGCCAATCCGGCGCAGCGGGCCTTATCATTTCCCTGCGATCTTTCTCATCGAGCCAGCGCTCGAACTCCCGGGAGTCGGCGCTCGCCGCCGGCTCGCCCGTAAAGATGGGGCCGGTCGGAAGCCGTCCGCAAGCGGCGAAGGCCAGGGCCGAAAGAAGGACGACGCGCCTCAATCCGTCCTCTTGAAGAGCCCCTTCTCGAGGACCTGGATCGACGTGCGCCACTCCACGCCGCGCTCGCCGTCGACGTAAGTCGGAACCTCGACGGGGAATACGCGCAGGACTGTCCGGTTGTCGTTCCACCAGAACTTGTCGCCGGTGCGCTCGGCCTCGCCGTAGGTGAGGGAGAGATCGCCGGCGAGCTCCTCGTACGGCTTCTCGCGCGAGCGCTTCTGGTTGTAGATGACCTGGATGTCGACGAGGCGGCCGCGCTTGAAGCCGAGCATCAGCGCCTGCGTCCACGCGGGGAACGCCTTGGCGTACTCGCGCTCGACGCGGTAGCGCGTCACGCGGCCCTTCGGGTCGATGTGCGAGGGCCAGTCCTGCGCGGGCGGGTAGATGCGCTGGACGTCCTCCAAGCTGTCGCCGAGTTGGAGCTCCGCGAGATAGCGCTGGATGGGCGGCGGATCGTCGTAGCCGTCCTCGCCGGCGAGGGCGGGAGCCGCGAGCAGAGCGAGCGCCAAGAGTGCGCGCATGGGGATCAGCGCCGGCGGCGGCGCGGGGTGGCCTTCGCGAGGTACTGCGGACCCGCGTAGTGCTTGAACGTCACGCGGCCGAGCTTCGTGATGAAGTCCTTGGCCTGCGAGTACGAGCGGTTCTGGCCGGTCAAGACGGTCATCGCGTAGTCGCCGTTGGGCGTGAGGAACACCGCGGAGTCGTGGCACGCCTGGCGCAGGAGGCCGGTCTTGTGCGCGATCTCCCAGCCGGAGGGCATGCCCTTCGCGAGGCGCGAGGCGACGGCCTTCGGCTTCTTGAGGATCTCGAGCATCACGTCGGAGGAGAGCTTGTCGACGGCCTCGCCCTTGTAGATCTTCTCCATGAGCGCGCCCATCTCGCGGGCGGTCGTGTAGTTCTCGTGCATGACGCGGCCGCCCTTGATGCTCATGCCCTCCTCGTAGATGCCGGTGTAGAGGAGGCCCATGCGCGGGAACTGCTGCTGCACGAAGCCGATGCCGAGCCGGTCGAGGATCATCTTCGTCGCCGTGTTGTCCGACTCGTTGATCATGTGGATCAGAAGCTCGCGCACCGAGAGCTTCGTCCCGTCGGGGCGCCACTTGAGCGAGCCCGAGCCGCCGACGCGGTTGCGCCGCGTGATCGCCATGCGCTCGTCCAGCGCGAGCTGGCCGTCGCGGATCTTGTAGAACGCGGCGATCATCACGGGGACCTTGATGAGCGACGCGGCGGGGAAGAGATCGTCGGGATGGTGCGACCACGAGCGGCCGGTCTTCAGATCCTTGAGGTGGATCGAGACGCGGCCCGGGTACTTGGCCGCGAGCTTCGCGAGCTCGCCTGTCATGGCTTCCCACTGCGCCTCGCGCGGATCGGCGGCGGCGACGGGAGCGGGCGCGGGGCCGATCGTCGTCACGACCGGCGCGGGCGCGGGCTGCAAGGTCGGCGGCGCGGGCGGCGCGGACGCGGGCACCGCGGTCGGCGGCAGGACCGGGGCCGCGGCGGAGATCGACGCCGGCGCGGCGATTTCGGCGACCTCGGCGTCCTCCTCGGGGCGGCCGCTCTCCTCGTTCCAGTCGAGGCGGTAGCCGAGGCCGTAGGCCAGGCCCACGACCGCGAGCGCGGAGACCAAAAGCAGGTCCGTGCCCTGCGCGCGGAGGGTCTCCCAGCGGATGCGTCTGTCGACGAGGATTCGGCTCATGGGGGCGTCGTTTCCCAGGATAACAGAGGAGGGGCCCCGCCGCCAGTGGCGACGGGGCCCCTCGTCACGATTTCTTAATTGGCCTTGACCGCCGGCTGCTTCGAGAAGGTCAGCTTGTCGTTCGCGGCGTCGACGTCGACGTAGATCGTCGCGCCGGCCTCGAACTTCTTGAGCAGGATCTCCTCGGACAAGGGGTCCTCGACCGAGCGCTGGATCGTCCGCGTGAGCGGGCGAGCGCCGTAGTTCACGTCGAAGCCGTTCTTGATGAGGAACTTCTCGGTCTCCGGCGAGAACTCAATCTTGAAGCCCTGGGCCTCGATCTTCGCGCGCACCTTGCCGAGCATGAGCGTGAGGATCTGCGTCATCTCCGCCTCGTTGAGCGGGTGGAAGACGATGATGTCGTTGATGCGGTTGATGAACTCGGGCGAGAACACGCGCTTGACCTCGTCCATCACCGTCTCCTTCATCTTCTTGTAGTCGCGCTCGTTCTGGTCCGCGACGTCGGCGGCCGCGAAGCCGAGGGACTTGCCCTTGGAGATGAGGCGCGCTCCGACGTTCGACGTCATGAGGATGACGGTGTTCTTGAACGACACCTTGTGGCCGAGGTTGTCGTTGAGCAGGCCGTCGTCCATGACCTGGAGCAGGATGTTGAAGATGTCCGGGTGCGCCTTCTCGATCTCATCGAGGAGGACGACGGAGTACGGCTTGCGGCGGACGGCCTCGGTG
>CAYVFO010000202.1:0-3991 GCA_964450975.1 uncultured Elusimicrobia bacterium
CGCTGGTGCGCGTGCGCCCGGCGCGCATCGAGCTGCACGCGCGCAAGGGCAGCCGGCGCGCCGTCGTCGTGCAGGGCATGATCGCTCGCCTCGACGACTATCTCGCGGCGTGCCAGGTCGGCATCACGATCCTCTCGCTCGCGCTCGGCTGGATCGGCGAGCCCGCGCTCGCGCACGGCATCTCGGACCTTCTCGGGCCGGTCGCCGCGGCGCTGCCGCCGGCGGTCTTCCACGGCGTCGTCTTCGTGCTCGCGCTCGGCATCCTCTCCTGGTTTCACATCGTCTTGGGCGAGCTCGTGCCCCGAACGGTCGGCATCCAGTACGCCGAGACGGTCGCGCTGTGGGGCGCTCTTCCTCTCGAGGGCTTCGCGGCGTTCCTCAAGTGGCCCGTGCGCCTGCTCTCGCACTCCTCGACGGGAATCCTGCGCCTCTTCGGCGGCAAGCCGGCGTCCGAGGCCGACCACAGCGTCACCGTCGACGAGATGCGCGTGCTGCTCGGCGAGACGCAGGAGAAGGGAGCGCTGCCGCTCGAGCGCCTGCTTCTGCTCGAGAACCTCTTCGACTTCGGCTCGACGAAGGTTTCCGAGACGATGCGCCAGCGCGACAAGATCGCGTACCTCTCGCTGGCGAAGCCCTGGGCCGAAAACCTCGCGATGATCCGCGAGAAGCGCTACTCGCGCTATCCGCTCTGCGAGCTCGACCTCGACACCGTCATCGGCTTCGTCCATCTCAAGGATCTCGTCCTGCAGGACGGCGGCGCCGAGCCCGACTTGAAGAAGCTCCGCCGCGAGCTTTACGAGGTCGCCGGAGCGGAGTCCGTCGAGAAGCTCATCAAGACGATGCCCGACAAGGGCGTGCACATGGCGATCGTGCGCGACCAGCTCAAACGCGTGGCCGGCCTGATCACGCTCGAGGACATCCTCGAGGAGCTCGTCGGCGAGGTCCGCGACGAGTTCGACCGCACGAACGCCTGGAACGCGGGCGAGCTGTTCTCGACGGCGGCCGTCGACGCGAACCTGCCGACGACGGAGCGGCGCGCGACGATCCGCCACCTGATGGACCGGCTCAAGGCCGCGCACCCCGAGATCGACGCCGACTCGGCGTTCGCCGCCGTCTGGGAGCGCGAGCTCAAGTTCGCCTCGGCGGTCGGCAACGGCGTGCTCGTGCCGCACGCGCGCCTGCCCGGCCTCAAGGCCCCGCTGATCGCCGTCGGGCGCTTCCCGAAGGCGCCCGCGCTGCCGACGCCGGACGGCGTCCCCGTGCGCCTCGTGTTCCTCCTGCTGACGCCGCTCGAGACGCCGACCGTTCAGCTCAAGGTCCTCCAGCGCGTCGCCGGCCTGGTGACCAACGAGACCTTGCGCCGGAAGATCCTGCGCGTCAAGACCGACGAGTCCCTGCTCAACCTGCTGCGCACCGCCGACACCCTCCTGGCCTCTTAAGCCCCCGTCGGAAAAGAGGTATTATCTACGGAAATGTCCGGGGAAAACCTGCGCTTTTTGCGCGCCTGCCGTTCCCAGTCCGTGGACGCCACGCCCGTCTGGTTCATGCGCCAGGCGGGGCGCTACATGGCGGAGTACCGCGCTTTGCGCAAGACGCGCTCGATCCTCGAGCTCGCGAAGACGCCCGAGCTCGCGTGCGAGGTCACGCTCCAGCCGCTCAAGAAGCTGCCGGTCGACGCCGCGATCCTCTTCGCCGACATCCTGCTCATCGTCGAGCCGCTCGGCCTCAAGCTCAAGTTCGCGCCCGGCCCGCAGATCTCGAACCCCGTCCGCACCGCCAAGGACGTCGCGCGCCTGCGCGCCGACGCCGCGCGGGGCCTGGGCTACGTCTACGACGCGATCGGGCTCATCCGCCGTGAGATCGACGGCAAGCGCGCGCTGATCGGCTTCGCGGGGGCTCCGTTCACCGTCGCGTCCTACATGGTCGAGGGAGGACCCTCCGACCACTACAAATACGTGAAGGCGATGATGGCCGAGAAGCCCGCGCTCTGGGACGCGCTCATGAAGAAGGTGCGCGTCGCGACCGCCGAGTATCTCGAGGCGCAGGTCGCCGCGGGCGCGCAGGCAGTCCAGCTCTTCGACTCCTGGATCGGCGCGCTCTCGCCCGAGCAGTACCGCCGGCACGTGCGCCCGCACTCGGCGTACGTGCTCGAGCGCCTCGAGCGCACCGGCGTGCCCGTGATCTCCTTCGGCACCGGCACCAACGGCTTCCTCGAGGATTTCGCGGCCGCGGGCGGGTCGGTGATCGGCGTCGACTGGCGCATCGACCTCGACGAGGCGCGTCGCCGCATCGGCAAGAAGGCCGTGCAAGGCAACCTCGATCCGATCCTGCTGTTCTCCGGCAGGAAGGTCCTCAGGGCCGCCGTGACCGACATCATGCGCCGCAACGGGGGCCGCAAAGGCCACATCTTCAACTTGGGCCACGGCATCCTGCCGACGACGCCGGTGCCGAACGTCAAGTACGTCGCCGAGCTCGTGCACGAGCTGAGCGCCCGATGAGAGGCGACAGCCGCCGGCGCGAGGAGCACGCGCCGCGCAAGGTCGCGGTCCTCGGCGGGGGAATCTCCGGGCTCGTCGCGGCGCGCGAACTCCTGAAGAAGGCGCGCGGCCGAGCGGTCGAGGTCGTCGTGCTCGAGGCCGCTCCCAAGCTCGGCGGCAAGGTCCGCACCGAGACCGTCGGCGGCCAGCTCGTCGAGGCCGGGCCCGACAGCTTCATCACGACCAAGCCCGAGATGCTCGAGCTCGTCAAGGAGCTCGGACTCGAGAACGACCTGATCGGCACGGGCCCCGACGCCGGCGTCGGCATCCTCATCGGCGGCTCCATGAGGCCGATGCCGGCCGGCATGAACCTGGTCTCGCCCACGCGCGTCCTTCCCTTCGCGCTCTCCTCCTTGTTCACCTGGCGCGGGAAGCTGCGCATGGCCGCGGAGCCGTTCGTGCCGCCACGCAAGGACGGCGAGGACGAGTCGCTCGCGGACTTCACGCGCCGCCGCCTCGGCCCCGAGGCGCTCGAGCGCCTCGTCGGTCCCATGCTCGCGGGCATCTACGCGGGCGACCCCGAGCGCATGAGCGTGCGATCGACGTTCCCGCAGCTGCTCGAGATGGAGAAGAGGGGGGGCCTCGCCCGCTCTCTGTGGCTGCGCGGCGCCTCCGCGCCGCGCCGCGAGGGCTTCACGACTTTCATGACGCTCAAAGGCGGTCTCTCGAAGGTCATCGACGCTCTGGCGGCTTCGCTGCCCGCCGGCGCGATCCGCCTCGAGAGCCCCGCGCAGGCGATTCGCCACGCGGGGGGCCGCTGGGAGATCTCGACGCCGCGCGGCCCCGTCGAGGCCGACGCCGTCGTCTCGGCGCTGCCCGCGGGCGCGCTCGCCGACGCCGTCGAAGGCCTCGATCCCGAGCTCGCGATGCGCCTGCGCGAGATCCCGTTCGTCTCGACGGCGACCTCGTCCCTCGTCTACCGCGCCGCGGACGTGACGCCGGCGCCGCGCGGCTTCGGCTTCCTCGCGCCGCGCGGCGAGGGCCTGACCGCGACCGCCGCGACGTACTCGTCGTCGAAGTTTCCGGCGCGCGCGCAGGCCGGGCTCGTCACCGTGCGCGCTTTCGCCGGCGGCGCGGGCCGCGAACAGGACGCCGAGGGCTCGATCACGCGCCTCGAGGAGCGCCTGCGCGAGGACGTCGACAAGATTCTGGGGCTCAAGGGCGCCGAGCCCGTCGCGCAGAAGACGACGCGCTGGATCAAGGCGAACCCCCAGTACGAGGTCGGCCACTCGCGCCGCCTCGAGCGCCTCGCCTCGTGCCTCAAGAGCCACCACGGGCTCGTGCTCGCCGGCGCGTCGTACGGCGGCGTCGGCCTGCCCGACTGCGTGCGCTCGGGACGCCGCGCCGCGGAGCTCGCTCTCGCCGGAAACAGGAGGGATCAACATGCCGTTCACGCAGGACTTGCTTAGCATCGTCGTCGCGCTCATCCTGGGCGCGGTCATCGGACTCGAGCG
>CAYVFO010000203.1:0-3974 GCA_964450975.1 uncultured Elusimicrobia bacterium
CGCGCGGCGTCGTTCGTGAAGCCGAAGAGCGAGGAGTTGTAGTAGTCGGTCGCGTTGATCTTGAGGGTCTCGACGACGGTGTCGACGAGGCCGAGGTTGTTGAAGACGCCCCCCTCGGCCGGCGTGAAGAGGTGGTACGTCGCGGAGTTCGCGAGGTCGATCATCGTGACCGTCGTCGACGAGCCGCTCGAGCCGAAGTTGATCGCGCTCGAGTAGGTGTTGCCGTTGCCCGCGTCGCCGGACGCGATGTTGCCGAACAAGTCGCGCGCGTTGACGGTCAGCTGTCCGGGCACGCCGACGCGCAGCGGGTTCGCGTTCGTGTACGGGTGGTTGACGGTCAGGTAGAGCGCCGGTCCGGGCGTGATCTGGTGGACCTGCGAGATCGGCGCGAACACCGGCGAGCCGGAGAACTGCGCCTGAGCCTGGATCGTCGCGCCTCCGGCGAGGCGGCCCCAGAAGTAGAACGGGGCGGCGGAGAGCGACGCGCCGCCGGGGATGATGACGTCGACCTGGTTGCCGAACAGCGGCGTCCAGAAGGCGGACGGGGCCGTCGCGACGATGACGGCCGTCGGGTCGATGCCGCCGAAGAGGTCCTGCGTCATGACGCTGTTGTAGCGGATGATGAACGTCGACGAGGTCGAGGTCACGTTGCCGTACTGGTCGAGCAGCTGGGCCGCGACGACCGTGTTGGTCGGCACGCCGAGCTCGTACTGCAAGGTCGTGCCGGCGATCAGGCGGCGCGGCTGGGTCGCCCAGCCGATCTGCGCGGGCGGGCCGGAGATGACGCCGTACGTCGAGGACGCGGTCTCCCACGTCGGGTACGTGAAGCCCGTCGCGGTCAGCGTGTGCGACGAGCCCGCCTGCGTGAGCAGAGTGTCGATCAGGTAGAACGACGTCGCGGCGTAGTCGACGGGCAGGTAGACCGTCGCCGTCGGGCCCTGGAAGAAGCCCGTCTGCGCGCCGGTCGAGAACTGCACGACGCCCCCCGAGTTCGACGCGAGCGTCATCTGCACGTAGCCCTGGCCGAAGTCCTGGCCCGGGCGCAGCGGCGAGCGATTGCCGTAGAAGTCCTGCGTCTCCATGACGATCGGCTGCGACGTCGTGCCGGCGAGCAGGACCTGGTGCGCGCCGGTCGTGATGGCGATGCGGTCGATGACGTCGGGCAGGATGAAGACCGGCTGCTGCGACGAGAACAGGCCCGACGCGGCGAGCTGGATGACGGGCTTCGTGCCGCCGGTCACGCCGTAGTTCGTCGTCGCGGTCGTGTCGAGGTAGTAGAACGTCGCCTGGTACTGGCCGAGCGGGATGTCGACGGTCGTCGTCGACGCGAGGAAGAACGGCGCGCTCGTGCGCGTGCCCGCGGTCGAGTCGCTCGAGCGCGAGAACGCGACGTAGTCGTTGTAGCGCGAGGCCATGCGCGTGACCGTCGACAGGTTGACGGTCACGTTCGCCGCGGCGACGACGGGGTTGCCGAAGCCGTCCTGCAGGCGCGGGATGAACTTCGCGAGCGAGGCCGAGAAGTCGACGACGCGGCCGGCGACCTCCGTGCGCGGCGCGTTGGCGAAGCCGACGCGGCTCGCGACGTCGGGATCGACGCGCAGATCGTGCGTGAGCGCGATCGTCGGGCTCGAGAGATAGACCTCGAGGCGCCAGCGGCCCGGGCGGCCGTCCTCGGCCGTGTTGACCGCGGGCGAGGCGCCGGAGTACGAGGTCATGCGGCTGTGGAATCGGAACGGCGTCTCGGCGCCGGTGAAGCCGTCGAAGATCGTGAACCCGGGGATGAAGTTCGAGTTCGTCTGGTCGCGGAAGCCGAAGTCGCCGCCGGGGCCGGACTGGCTGAACACGCGGCCGTTCGCGGCCTGGATGTTCTTGTGGCCGGTCAGGACGTTGAGCAGGATCGTGCTGTCGCCCTGGCGCGTGACGTTGCCGAAGTCGTCGAGGCGCTGCAGCACGTACTGGCCGCCGGCGCCCGCGACGTCGTTGACGCCGGCGATCGCCGCCGTCGGCGTGGAGATGAACGCGAGCTGGCTCGGCAGGCCGCCGACGGTCGTGAGCTTGCCGGTGATGTTCTTCTGCGCCGAGATGAAGGCGGAGAGGTTCGTCGGGGCGGTCATCGTGCCGACCCAGATGCGGGCGAAGTCGTCGGCCTGCGACGAGACGTAGTAGAAGATCTGCGGCACCACGCCGACGCGGCCGAGAGCGTCGGAGAGCACCGCGGTGGAGGCGCCGACGTTGATCTGGCCGGCGCCGTAGTCGACGAACAGGGTGCCGGTCGAGCCGAAGACGTTGACGATCTGGATGTAGACGCTCGTGCTCGCGGTGATCGGGTTGTCGAACGCGTCGGTCAGCTGGCCGGTGATCGCGATGTTGCCGGGCGCGCTCGGGACGAGCGAGCCGGCCGAGACGTTCGTGTCGTTGAGCGGATCCGCCTTCATCGAGTCGGGCGCGGCGGGGAGCACCGTGATGAACGGCCGCGTCGAGAAGCCCGGCACCTCGGTGTTGACCGAGGCGTCGAGGGTCTCGGCGGCGCGGAGCCAGCGCGAGCCGGACTTCTTGAACTGCGCGAAGCTCGTCATCGTGCGCACGCCCATGTCCGTGGACGAGGAGAACGTGACGTTGTTCGTGGGCAGGAACGCCGGGTCCTGGTTGCCGCCGAAGAGCTCGGCGTCGAACGTGACGTTCTTGTTGTAGACGTTCGGACCCGTCGAGAGCACGTTGCTGAACTGGTCGTGGATCGCGAGCGTCGCGCTCCAGGAGTTGCCCGCGGTCACCACCGACGGGTGGCTGATCCAGTGCATGTGGTGCGCCGGGCCGGGGTGGACCTGGAAGGCGCGCGACACGGCGAAGACCCACGTGGACGCCGAGGCCGACGTCGTCGTCGCGACGACGGTGTAGTCCGTCGCCGTCGTCAGCGGCGTGAAGCTGAACTGGCGGTTGCCGAGAATGAGCGGATTCGCCGCCGGCACGCCGGCCGCGGCGTCGAACGGGAACGAGACGTGGACGGTCGGCATGATCGCCGGCGGGTTCGTGTCCTGGTTGAGGCCGACCGGCAGGTCGGAGACGGGGTTGTTGAACGCGTCGACGAGCCAGACGTCGGCGGTCATGGCGGGCGACGTCACGATGTACTGGCTCGGCGCGCCGTCCTTGCCGGGCAGGCCCTCGGAGCCGCCGAGCAGGCGGCAGACGATGCTGGGCATGAAGTCGCACTTGCCGGGCTTCTGCGTCTCGCCGGGCAAGGTGACCATGAGGCGCGTCGCCGTCGAGGCGAACACGCGGAACGGCGCGGAGACCGCGGCGGGCGCCTGCGCGAGACAGATGTTCGTAGGGCCGTTGGCCGTGCAGACCTGGTCCGGGGCGGAGTCCTGCGGGTTGATCGAGACGATCGAGGCGGTCGTCTTCGTGACGAGCGTGATCGGGATCGGAACGACGCCGGAGATCAGCGCGACCGTGGACGGATCGATGTCGTACTGATCGTTCGTGTTCGCGTACACGAGCGGGCGCGCGCCCGCGGGGGACGGGTTCATGTAGCGGTCGACGAGAACCGCGGTCGCGTTGAACGGCGCGCCGGCCGTCGGCGTCGAGATCGAGCCGGTCACGCCGCCGTTCGGGTAGTTGCCCGAGCCGGGCACCGCGGTCTGGCCCGGCATCAGCAGCTGCAGGCCGTACGGCGCCGCCGGCCCGACGGTGAACGTCGAGGATTGAGGGTCGCTCGAGAGGCCCGACGCGCCGAAGTCGGAGGCCGCGAGGTAGTGGTCGGTCGCCGCGCGGCGCAGAGTGACCGGCATCGGCGGCGTGAAGCCGGCCGCGGTGTTGATCGCGACGGTCGCGACCGTGTTGGCGTACGGATCGGTCGGGACGTTGACGAGCACGTCCGCGGGGCGGCCCTGGACGAGGTTGAAGAAGTTGTCGACCACGCCGACCTGGACCGTGAAGGCGGAGCCGGCGGTCTGAGCCGTCGCGACGCCGGCCTTGCC
>CAYVFO010000204.1:0-3948 GCA_964450975.1 uncultured Elusimicrobia bacterium
GCACTCCGCCCCGTGGAGGTCGTGGACCCCGAGACGGGCGCGACGCGCATCGAATACCGGCGAAGCGAGGGACGGTCATGACGGCGATGCTCGACGAGGACGAGGTCCGCTACCCGGGGCTCTACATCGGCGAGGTCGTCGATCGCGACGACCCCGAGACCCTCGGCCGCGTGCGCGTGCGCATCCCGGGGCTCGTGGAGCCCGCGAGCGCGTGGGCGTTCCCGCTCGGCACGCTCGGCGGCGGGAGCGACCGTCGCGGCTTCTTCTCGGTCCCGGAGAAGGGCGCCGAGGTCGGCGTGCTCTTCCACCAGGGCGACGTCGACCACCCGTACTACCTCTGCGGCCATTGGGGGAAGCCGGACGGCCAGGCCGAGGTGCCCGAGCCCGCACGCGGCCTACCGAAGGAGGAGGCGCCGCAGATCCGGGCGTTCGAGACGGGCCGGTTCCTCTTCGTCTTCGACGACCGCGAGGGCAAGGAGGCGCTCGTCGTCAAGGACAAGACCTCCGGCGACCAGATCGAGTTCGACGGCGCCGGCATGGGCATCACCATCAAGGCCACCTCCGCGCTGCTGCTCAAGGCCGACGGCGTCGTCAACATCGAGGGCGCGAGCGTCCAGATCCAAGGGCGTCTCGTGCTCCCGGGCCCGAAGCCAATCTGAGGATCGCCATGCCGCTGCCCGACCTCTCCGAAGTCTGCATCGACCTGAAGGTGACGAGCCAGGAGCTCTGCATCACCTTCCCGGGCGGCGCCGAGATGTGCGTGCAGATCCCGGGCGTGCCCGACCCGACCGACGTCTCGAAGCAGCTCCTTGCGCAGGCGAACGCCGCGCTCACGCCGCTCGTGCCGGTCTTCAACATCATCGACGCCATCCTCGCGCTCTTCAAATGCGTGAAGGCGATCCCGGACAGCCTCGGGCCGCCGCCCGACCCGACGAAGCTCGCCGAGTGCATCCCCGACCTCGCCGAGAAGATCGACAAGCTGCTCAAGCTCATCCCGCAGCTCTCGATCCCCGTGCTCATCGGGGGCCTCATCGACGTACTGCTCTTCTACCTGAAAGGGCTGCGCGCGCCGCTCGACGCCGTGATCGACTCGCTCAAGACCATCCGGATGGGGCTGCCGGGGTGACCATGGCGAACGAGTTTCTCGGCTTCGGGCTCCTGCGTCCCTTCCGGCGTGACCGCAAGGCGGACTTCGCCGCCGCCGGCGGCGAGGCCCTCGTGCGCAGCGCCGTCGGTCAGATCCTCGGCACGATGGCGTCGAGCGACTTCACGCAGGGCGAGCTGCCCTGGCGCACCGAGTTCGGCTCGCTGCTCCATCTCCTCCGCCACCAGAAGAACGACGCCGTCCTCCAGGAGCTCGCCCGCGTCCACGTCGCCGACGCCCTCAAGCGTTGGGAACCGCGCGTCCAGCTTGCCTCGGTGCAGGTCACCCGCGAGCGGGACCGGGGCGAGAACATCCTCGCGCTGAGGGTCCGCTACAACATCATCTCGGCGAACGTGCCGGGGAACAACGTCATCGTCGCGGGCGTGGAGCAGACCGTGACGCTCTGATCCGCCCCGGGCTGTCCTTCTTGCCCTCGGCGATGCGCGTCCTGATGAGCCTGCGGACGAGGCTCACGGGCAAGGGTCTGTCCGGCGAGAAGTGGAGCGAGCCCTTCGTCCGCCCGTAGCCTTCGAGCGCGTGGGCGAGCGTCTCGAGCGTCTTTCCGCTGAACGGGAAGTACGAGCACCCCTTCGCGGTCGCGCAGAAGCCCGCGACCACCACCCCGTCGAGCCGAAAGGCCGGAAGGTTGTAGCTGATGCACTCCTCGGCGTCGGGAATGATCGAGCGAATCGTCTTTCGAAGGCGCTCAAGCACGACGAGCCGTTCCCCGCTCACCGTGGCCAGGTATTCGTCGATTGTCGTCGGCTTCCGCGCCGGCTGCTTCACGGCCCGAGCGGCGACAGCCGCCGCGCGACCTCGCGAGCGGGATCGCTGGCGCTTTGCCCCGAAGGCGGGGTGACCGCGCGCGACGGCTTCGCGCAGGAACGCAGCGAGCACCCGGGGAACGACGTCGGCCGCGCGGCGGAGCTTCACGTGCCGCACGAACCGGCCGCTCCCCTGCAAAAGGCCTCGTGGGTCGGCGAGGGCGGACCCGTTCACGAAGCCGAACTGGACGTGGTCGGGTGCACAGTAGACGTAGGCGATGAACGCCTTGCCGTCCAGCCAGCACCCATTGCCCCACTTCACCGACTCGACGAGCTGCGGCGCTGAGCGCTTCACGAGCGCGCGCACCTTTCGGATGATCGCCTGCTGCCGCGGCGCCTGCGCGTCCAGGTACGCGTCGAAGGAAAGGTAGCTGCGCATCTTGCTCATGGGTGGACTCGTCGCTACTGCCGCAGGATGCTCGCCATTCTTTTCCCCTTGGCGAGCTCGTCGATCAGCTTGTCGAGGCGCCGGATCTTCTGTATCAGCGGGTCGGCGATGTCTTCCACGCGCACGCCGCAGACGACGCCGGTGATGAGCCTCGCGTTCGGGTTCATCCGCGGAGCCTGCGCGAAGAACGTTTCAAGATCAACCTTGGCGTCGATGGCGCGCTGCAGGGCCTCGCCGCTGTAGCCCGTGAGCCACGCAATGATCTCGTCGACCTCCCGCTTCGTCCGGCCCTTCTTCTCGGCCTTCTGGACGTAGAGCGGATAGACGCTCGCGAACGACATCGCGAAGACGCGTCGCCAGTTGGTCGCGATCCCACCTGGCTGGGGCGCTTTCCTGGCCGCCATCTGCTTCACCGCCTTCTTGGTGGGCCTCTTCGTCTTCACTGCAGCCATGTAGGGACCATGCTACCACGGGCACCTCGCGGCGGGAAGAGGCGCAGGCTCAGCGCTCGAACGACCTACAGATTTCTGAACCACTTTTTCGCCTTGGGTCTGCGATGCGGGCAACCCGGCCAACAACAGGGTTGACGTTCGCCTTCTCTTAGCTCCGAACACATTCGTCTGACATGGTCGGCCCTCGTCTCCGGCTTCTTGACGATGGTCATCCAGCAGATCCATTCGTTGCGCTGGATCGACGTAAGGTCATTCCATTTCGCAAGGAGGTCTGCGTCGGAGGTCAAGATCTCTCGCAGGTCTGCCGGTACTTCGTGAAGCACGCCGGCGGCGACCTGTGCGACCGGGGGGGTGCCGCCTGGGAGCGTCGGCTTCGCGACCGCCCGAAGCACCTTGCGCTTGCTTGCGGTGGATCGGTCCTTGCCGGCCTCTCGACCCGCGTCCGACTTCTTCATGCTCCCCATCCTATGCGCTCGGCGGCCTGACCACTACCGGCCGTAGGCCACGAACGCCGCCAGCAGACCCATCCCGACGGCCCAGACCAGCGGGTTGGTCACGGCCAGCTTCAGCGAGTACCGGGCGTACACCGCGGCGAGGACCAAGGTCTCCAGCGCGAGCACGGCGGCGGCGAGGGGGGTGAGGCCGGGCATCCACTTCGCGGCGGCCGGGACGATCAGCACGACCGCCCCCAACATCTCGATCACGCCAAGCGCGGCCCAGCCGTTGCGCGGGAGCGCGGTCATCTGTTTCGCGACTTCGTCGAAGCTGAACGTCTTGTACGCGCCGCCCGCGAGGTAGAGCAGAGCAAGCGCGACTTGGAGACGCCCCCGGACTCGAAGGACGATGTTGGAAGGGATCCCTCGTTGACTGACGAAGCTCGCAAAGCCTGGCTCCGCGCGCGAGGCCGCCCCGACCTCCCCTTGCATGCGCCAATCCTAACATATACATGAACCGTATGATTCAGTATGCAGGGCCCACCTCGATGCCTCTTTCGCCGCGCTCTCGGACGCCACCCGACGCGGCATTCTGGAGCGGCTCGGCGTGCAGACGCTTCGATCACGAACCTCGCCGAGAAGTTCCACATGACCCTCAGCGGCATGAAGAAGCACGTGGGCGTCTTGGAGCAGGCCGGGCTCGTCA
>CAYVFO010000205.1:0-1694 GCA_964450975.1 uncultured Elusimicrobia bacterium
GGGTTGGGCGGGGGCTTCGTCGCTCATCCCTTGATTATGGCCCCGGGCGGAGCCGCTGTCAACCCTGCCGATTCTCAATTTCGTAATACGTTCGCACTATAATTCGTTCCGCATGCCCAGGAGGCTGTTCGCCGCCCTGTCCGCCCTCGTTCTGGCCGCGTCCCCGGCCGGAGCGAGCTCGTTTCACGACGTCCTGCCCGGCGCGCGCGCGGCCGGCATGGGCACGGCGTTCGCCGCCGTCGCCGACGACGCGCACGCGATGTTCTACAACCCCGCGGGCACCGCGAACACGCCGTACATCCAGGCCGGCGGCACTCTCGGCCGCCTGCAGTCGCCGAAGGGTCCACTGTTCCACGCGACCGGCGTCTACCTGCGCCCGTACGAGCCGGTCAACACCGCCACCGTCGGCGCCGCCTATTACCTCGAGCGGCAGCGCAACGGCGGCGACATCGACAGCCTCATGCTCAACTACGCGATGGAGTACAAGGTCCGCGAGCTGCCGCTCTCGCGCCCGCTCAAGATCGGCGTCAACGCGAAGATCCTGAACTCCGATCCCGGTGACGGCTCGAAGTCGAAGCTCGCGCTCGGCTTCGACGCCGGCGTGCTCGCCCGCTCGAACATGGGCCTCTCCTTCGGCGCCGTCCTCACCGACATGGTGACCGCCGCGGCTTACCCGCGGCCCGGCATCACGCTCGCGACCGCGTACACCTGGAACCGCCGCTACACGATCGCGGGCGACTTCCGCGTGCGCGGAGGCCACGCCGAGTTCTATCCCGGCATCGAGGCCGGCTTCCACCAGGGCCTGCTGCGCCTGCGCGCCGGCAAGGGCTTGGCCCTCGACGGCATTCAGACGATGTCGTTCGGCGTCGGCGTCAACTTCTCGCCCGTGATCCTCGACATCGCCGCGTCGGTCCCGACCGCCGGCCTCAACCGCAACGGCGGCGGCTACCAGGCCAGCTTCAGCTACCGCTTCGGCGCGCCGTCGTTCACCGGCCAGTTCGTCGGCCAGGCGGCCGCGGAGGCCGAGGCGCTGCGCACCGATCTCGCGACGCTCGAGGACAAGCAGAAGACGATGAGCCAGCAGGCGAGCGCGGCCGCGAGCGACAAGACCGTCGCCGAGAGCGAGCTGCGCGTGCTCGAGCGCCGCGTGCGCGAGGCGCAGGACCAGTACCGCGCGCTGCTCAAGCGCAACGACGAGCTCGAGTACCGCAACGCGGAGCGGCTCGCCGAGCTCGGCGGCAAGCCGAAGCCGATCCGCGCTCCCGCGAAGATCAAGCCCAAGCTCCCCGCGTGGCCGAAGAAGCACACGGTCGCCGCGGGCGACACTCTGCGCACCATCGCGGCCCGCTACTACGGCGACGCCAACCAGTGGGAGCGCATCTACGACGCCAACCGCGCCAAGGTCGAGCGCGGGCTGCCCGCCGAGGGCGCGACCTTGCTGATCCCGGAGCCCTGATGGCCGATCTCGGGCTGCTGGCGTCTGAGGGAGGCGACCGCGAGGCGCTCGGCTTGATGCTGGGCGAGCTCGGCTTCGCCGCGCATCCCGCCGCCCGCCTCGAGGAGGCCGTCGAGCTGGCGCGCGAGCGCCGCGCGAAGGCGATCGTCCTCGTCGACGGCGCGGGCGCCGACGCCGAGAAGCTCACGCGCGAGCTCATTCGCGCGTTCCCGCTGCTGCCCGTCGTCGTCGCGATGCG
>CAYVFO010000205.1:1704-3939 GCA_964450975.1 uncultured Elusimicrobia bacterium
GAGCCGCGCCGTGGCGCTCATGCGCGTCGGCGCCGCCGAGGTGATCGCGCCGCCGTGGACGCGCGAGGACCTCAAGGCGTCGGTCTCGAAAGGCCTGCGCTTCCAGGGCACCGCGCTGTCGCCCGCGGGCCCGGCGCCGCAGCGCCGCTCCGCGATCTGGTACGCGCTCGCGCTCGGGCTCTTCGCCGCCGCCGCCCTCGGCACGGCGTCGCTCAAGCGCGTCGAGGAGAAGCGCGCCGCGGAGGCCGCGGTCGTGCACCGCTGGGACCTCCCCGTCCGGCATCCCGCCGGCCTCGCCTACGACGGCAAGTCCGTCTGGGTCGTGGACTGGTTCACGCAGTCCTTCTACGCGCTGGCCCCGGCCGACGGCGTGCCCGTCCGCGTCGTGCGCCACCTGACCGCGGAGACCCCGGTCGCCGCCGCGTTCACCGGCGACTCGATGTGGACGGTCTCCGCCGACGGGTCCATCATCCGCCGCATGCGCGACGACAAGCTCACGCCGCTCGCGCGCTACAAGCGCGCCGCTCCGTCGTCGGCCGGCCTGGCGTTCGACGGCCTCTATCTCTGGACGCTCGACGCGCGCGCGAAGGTCCTGCGCAAGCATCTCGTCGACCGCGAGCTCACCGTCATGGAAACCTACAAGTGGCGCGGCGGCAAGCCCGCGGGCGTCATCTACGACGGCCGCTCGCTCTGGACGCTCGACGCCGCCGCGTCCCGCCTCGAGCGCCGCGAGCTCGAGCGTCCCGACGAGGTCACCGCCGCGATCACGCTCGGCGAGTACGCGAACGGGGCTTACGTCCCGCGCGGCCTCGGCTGGGACGGCAAGAGCTTCTGGACCGTCGCGGAGGCCGCCGACGGCAAGGGGCCCGCGCGCCTGACGCGGCATAAAGAGGAGGCGCGGTGAAGCGCGCCCCGTTCCTCGTGCCCGCGCTGCTGCGCTTCGCGGGGACTTCCGCGCGCCAGGACGCCTGGGGACGCCTGCTCAAGATCACCGCGGGCGGCGCCGAGCTCTCGACGGGCGCGCGGATGACGAAAGGCGAAACGCTCTCCGCGAAGTTCGAGCTCGGCGGGGAAATGCTCCGCGTCGCCGCCGAGGTCTCCCACGTCGGCAAGGACGACGACGGCCAGACCTTGGCCGAGCTGCGCTGGATCGACATGGTCGAGCGCAAGCGGCTCGCGCGCGCGATCCTCGACGTCGTCTCGCGCTCCTAGGGCCCGAAGCCGATCTTGCCGCGCGGCTTGCGGCGCGGCGCGACGAGTCGGCGGATCGAGCCGAACAGCCTCCGGAGCTGAACATCGTGGACTCCGACGCGCCCCTCGAGCTCGTCGAGCTTGCCGAGCACGGCGGCCTGGAGGGTCAACATCTCCCTCATCTTCACGAACGCCCGAACGACGCGCACGCTAGCCTCTATTGCCACGGGAGTGTTGAGTACCGTTGCCAGCATGATCGAGCCGTGCTCGGTGAAAGCAAACGGCGAGTGCCGAATGTTGCGTCGGGATGCGGTCACAATCTGTGACCGCATAAGTCTAGTCTCATCGGGAGTCAATTCGAGCAGGAAGCCGTCCGGGAACCGATGTCGATTTCGCCGGACCTGCTGGTTCATCTGCTTCGTCGAGACGCCGTCCATTCGAGCCAACTGCTCGTCGATCATCACGCGCTCGCCGCGGATGACGAGCACTTGCGGTTCTTGATCCATACTCATCATACGATTGAGATTCATGAAAAGTTCCATGGCGGTCGCATTTTGCGACCGCATGCTTAATCGCTCTCGAGACCCCTTCGGGAAATGCTAGTTTGACGCCGTGAACCGGCGTCCCATCGTCATCGCTGCGCTCGCGGCGACCGCCGCCTTCCTCGCGCTCTGGCTGGCGCTCCCCGACACGACCTTCGTCTTCGACGGCGTCATGTTCGCCGGGATCGCCGAGCGCGCCGTCGACGAGTGGCGCCGCGAGCTCTTCAACGCGCGGCACCTGCTCTTCAACCCGTTCTTCATGGTCCTCCGGGACGCCCTCGCGCTCATCGGCGTGAAGGCCGGCGCCTACCGGCTGTTCCAGGTCGTCAATACGCTCGCCGGCATCGCGGGCCTCTGGGCGTTCGGCCTGCTCCTGTGGGAATGCCTCGACGACGCCTGGGTCGCGCTCGGCGGCGCCGCGCTGCTCGGCGCGTCGTGGTGCTGGGGCACGCGCGCGACCGAGGGCCAGGTCTACATGCTCCTCGCCGCCGGCTCGGTGTAC
>CAYVFO010000206.1:0-3933 GCA_964450975.1 uncultured Elusimicrobia bacterium
CCATGTCGCGCGCAAAACGTTACATGAATTATCGTTCGCCGCCCTTGCCGCCCCCTCCAGTTACGGTTATCCTTAAGACAATGACCCCTCGCATGCTCTCCCTCATCGTCCTTGCGCTCGCCCTACCCATTGGCTCCCATGCTGCGAAGCCAACGCGAAGCTGGCAGTCGCTCGCGGATCATGTCCTCAAGAACGGCAAGGCGGTCACGATCAAAGCACCTTCCAGCACCAATCTCGGCTATGCATTCGATCCCGTTCCGGCTCGCGGACTTAAGATCGATTCGAAGGCTTCCAAAGACAAGAGGGAGCACACCGTTTACGTCGTCTACGAGCCTACCGAGAAGAAGAATGTGCTCAAAGCAAAGGAAATTGTCCTCGGCAGCATCTTGGTCACTGAGAAAGATTCGCAGAAATCAATCGACAGTTATCGACTGCGCCTGTCCTTGAACGGCGAACTGCTGAAGGCTACGCATTCGACGGGCATCGTGGGCAACGTCGACCAAACGATTTTGAATTCCGATTCCGAAGAAGCGAAGTCGGTGCTGAAGAATGAATCCGCGCTACTGCTCAAGGAAATCCCTCTCTCGAAGCTCATTCAATGAACAAGACTCTCATCGTCGCCTCGCTTCTCGTTCTGCCGGCACTCGTTTCCGCCGACGACGACCTCATTGATCTAGAAAGCTCGGGGAAAACGGCCGCGGCTGCCAATCAAACCATCCAGAATCCCTCGAGCACTCCCGAACAGCGCGAAGAGGCGGCTCAGCAAAAGGCTGAATCCGTAAAGAAGATCGAGTCCATCGGAGATCGCCGCCAGGACAATGCCGATTTGCAGCTGAAGGTCGGCAAAACGCTCGCTTCCGTCGACGAAGGCAAGCGCGCCGTCCCCTACGCCGAGAAAGGCCTCGCCCTCGCGGAGCGTTCCGGCGACCAGAAGCTCGTCAGAGAAGCGCTGCTGATCGGCTCCGAGGTCTACATCAAGGCGGGCCGCTACGATCTCGCGAAGGATCGGGCCCAGCGGATTCTGAAAGACAATCCTCGCGACCGCGACGCGATGGCGCTGTACATGCAGGTCAAGGATCGCGCCGGCGACCGGCCCGCTCGCGCGGCGACTCCGCCGCAGCAAGCGGCCGCTCCGCCGCCGGCGGCTCCTGCGGCCGCGCCGCCGCTCACCGGAAGCGGCATGGCGAGCGAGGGAATGAGGACGGGCGTTCCGCTCGATTCACTGCGCTTCGCAGCCATCGCACGCCAAAAGTTGGCGCTCGATCCCAAGGCCGCGTTGGCGTCGTTCGATAAAGCCGTCGAACTCGACCCGAAGAACGCGCCGCTCCGCGTCGAGCGCTCCAAGGCGCGCCTCCAGTCGGGCGATCCCGTTGGGGCACGCACCGACGCCAACGCGGCCATCAAGCTCGACGGAAACCTCGGCGCGGCATTCATGGCGCGCGCGCTGGCCGATCGGGCTCTCGGCGCGGCCGAGAAGGCGATCATCGCCGACTATCAAAAAGCGGCCGAGTTCGACGGGGGCTTCGCGAAGGATTACGAGGCGATTCTCGAGCGCGTTTCAGGCGGATCCGGCACGGCACCGGTCGGTGAGAGCCTAGTCTGGGCGCTGGACAAGCGCGACGTCTCCGGCCGCTCCGCTTCGGACATGGGCCGCAACGGCGGCATGCCCTCGGCCGCGTCGGCCAAAGAGAAGCCGCTCCTGCTGATCGTCTCCGCCCTTGGACTCGCCTGCGCGGTCGCGGCGGTCCTGCTCTTCCTGCGGCGCAAGACGGACGAGACGCCCGTTCCCGGCGCCACGCCTCGGCCCTAGAACCTCAGAACCTCAGGCCTGACACCCTCAGCCGACGGTCAGACGCAGCAGGCTTTCCCCGCCGTTGAGGCGGGCCTCGATTTTCGCGCCGGAGGCGACCGGCGACACGCCGGGCGGCGTGCCGGTGAAGATCAGATCCCCCTCCGACAGCCCGTACGTCTCGTCGAGATGCGCGACGATCGCGTCCACGGAGAAGAGCATGTCCTTCGTGCTGCCGCGCTGCTTCACGGCGCCGTCCACCGCGAGCTCGAACTCGGCGGGCAGGTGGAGCGGCACGAACGGTCCGACGGAAGCGAACCCGGGCCGGCCTTTCGCGGCGGTCCAGGGCAGGCCCTTCTTCTTCAATTCTTCCTGCACGTCTCGCGCGGTCCAGTCGATGCCGACCGCCATCATCGGCCTCGCGCCGTGGGCGACGACCAATTCCACTTCATGGTCGACGCGCTTGCTGTCCTTGGGGATCCGCAGAGTCCCGCCGTCCAACAGGAGCGACGACGCGGGCTTCGTGAACACGACGGGCGAGGAAGGAACCGCGGCGCCCATCTCTTTAGCGTGTTCGGCGTAGTTGCGGCCGATGCACCAGATCGTGCCGACCGGACGGCTCAGGCCGGGCAGGACCACTTCTAGAGCTTCTCGAGGAGCTCGGCCATCTCGGCGCGCGTCGAGCGGCGGCCGAGGAACAGGCGCTTGAGCTGCAGGCGCATCAGTCCCCAGATCGAGATCTTGCCGTCTTTGAGCATGCGCGCCGCGGCGGCGCGCTCGAGCGAAGAGAACAGGCCGTTCTTCGGCAGCCACTGCGAGTAGCCGGCGTAGATCAGGAACGCCTTCTGCAGCGCCGCGTAGTCGGGCTTGACCAGCGCGCCGGACTTCTCGGCCTCGAGGAAGCCGTCCATCATGCGCTCGACGATGCCGGCGTCCGGGCGCTTCTGGAGGCCGGCGACGATCGCGGCGCGCACGACGGCCTCGCCCTTGGCGCCGGGCTCGATCGCGGGCATGAGCGCCTCGGCGGCCTTCTCGAGCTCCTCGCCCTCGATCGCGTGGCCGGAGCGCATCATCGGCTTGAGGCGCGCGAGCGGAGAGGACTGGCCCTGGCCCAGGTCGATCATGACGAGCTTCGTGCGGAACCAGTACAGCCAGCCCTTGCGGGCGTAGCGGTTGCCGGTGTGCGCGTCGGGCTCGAGCCACTCGTCGTGGAGCAGCGCGTACGTGCCCTCGTCGACGGTGCGGCGCGCGATGCCGCGCTTGCTCGCGCCGATCAAGCTGCGCGTCGGCAGGTCGGCGAAGCGGGTGACGGGCACGAACTCTTCCACCAGCAGATCTTCGCCCTCGTACACCGGGTGCGGGTTCGGCACGTACGGGGAGGCGCCGACGAGCAGGCGCGCGTACCACGGGCGGTTGAGGGCGCGGGCGCGCACGCCCTTCTCCTTCGTCGCCTCGTCGCGGAAGTCCATCTCGGCCTTCACGAGCTCGCGGACCTCGTCGACGAGCTGGCGGACGCCGGGCAGGTCGAGCGTGCCGGACGCCTCGAGGTCGCCGATCATCGTCTCGACGATCGCGAACTCGCGCATCGTGCGGAACTTGGCGCCGGGCGCGCGGAGCTTCACGACCCACGTGCGGCCGTCCTTGAGCTCGACTTTGTAGACGACCTTGATCGAGCCGGACCCGAGCTCGGGACCGATGTAGTCGACGCGGCGGACCTGGCGGCCTTCCTCGGCGAGGATGAACTTGACCTGCTTGGCGAGGCGGCGGCGCACGGCCGGGCCCTCGTCGGCCAGGGCCTCGTCGGCGAGGCGCGAGAGGTCGGAGATCGCGACCTCTCTAGGCTGGCCGGGATCGTCGGCCAGGCCCTCGAGGCGCTCCTTCATGATGTCGAAGGCGCGCATCTTGCCCATCTCCTGGGCCTTGTCCTTGAAGCCCTCGAGCGCGTCGGCGTACTCGTCGGGCAGGAGGCCGCGGTGCGTCGCGAGCACCTGCGCGACCTTCGCGCCGGTGACGCCCATGCCCTTGAGGGCGACGCGGATGACCTGCGGGCCCTTGAGCTCGCGCTCGAAGTCGGAGGTGCCGGCCAGGTTGGAGATCAGGATCGCCTTCTCGTCGTCGGTCAGCGAGCGGAAGTACGCGCGCAG
>CAYVFO010000207.1:0-3881 GCA_964450975.1 uncultured Elusimicrobia bacterium
GGGAGCTCGAGGTGGCCGAGGAGCGCGGCGTGGGACGCCGCGCGCTCGAGCGTCGCGCGCGCGGGGACGACGAGGCGCTTCCAGACGCCCGCGCCGTCCTTGAAGCGCGGCAGGTTCGACTTGCACGCCGCGAGCCGCTCGACGAAGCCGGCCTCGGCGTCCTCGCCGAGGGACTTCGCGAGCTCGAGCGCGCGCGCCGCGCGCCGGAGGCACAGCTGAGCCTCGACGCCGGAGACGTCGTCGAAGAACCAGCCGCAGCTCGTGAACATCGCGAGCCGCTCGCGCTGCATCATGAGCAAAGCGAGAGCCTTCGTCTCGTCGGCGGCGAGCAAGGTGCGCTTGGCGTGCGAGCGCAGGAACGCCGACCGGGCGGAGGCCGACGGCTCGAGCCACAGGGCGACGGACTCGTCGCGCACCTTCCACGGATCCTCGAACAACAGCGACGCCGCGTCCTCGTAGAAGGAGTCGAGGCGCTTGGCGAGCTTCTCGAGCGCCTCGCGCAGCGGGCCGCGCCAGTCCTGGCGCCACTCGGGCAGGTGCGCCGAGCGGCAGCCGCAGTCGTTCGTCCAGCGGCCGAGCCCGTGCTCGCAGCTCCAGGCGGTGTCGGGCTTGATCCTGACCTCGTGCGGCGGGGGGAACAGCGCGAGGAAGGCGGCGGGCGTCGTCGCCGGAATGCCGTCGGCCTCGAGCAGGTCGAGCGCCCGCGCGAGGGCGCGCTCGGCGCCGGGATGGTGGTGGCCGTAGAACTCGCCGTCGGAGGCCGCGTGGACGAGCTGCGCCGCGTCGCCGGGCATCAAGCGCCCGCGCACCGCGTCCGCGAAGCCCTCGCCGCTCGCGGTGGTTTCGCCCGTCACCACGCCGTGGGAGAGGCGCTTGTGGTAGAAGAACACCGCGAGCGAGCGCGACGGGTCCTTCGGCGACGTCCAAACGTAAGGCGTCTTCGGATCGAGATGCTCGGCGTCCGGCGTCGTCCACTTCTCGGAGCCGATGTCGCGGACCGCTTCGCCCTGCTTCGGGTCGAGGATCGTGAACGCGACGCCTTCCGCGGCGAGGACGTCGAGCGTCTCCTCGTCGACGGCGGTCTCGGGGAGCCACATGCCCTTGGGCTCGCGGCCGAACCGCTTCTTGAAATCCGCGATCCCCCAGCGCACGAGCGTCTCCTTGTCGCGGCGCGTCTCGAGCGGCAGGATGTTGTGGAAGTAGGGCTGGGCGATCGCGCCCTTGCGGGCCGCGTCGGCGGCGAGCACGCGGCGGTAGATCGCGGGGCGCTCGCGCTCGAGCCACGACAGCAAAGTCGGGCCGAAGTTGAACGAGAGGCGCTTGAGCGTCTCCTCGTAGGACATCACGAAGCCGTCGGCGCCCTGCTTCGGCGACAGCGTCAGCGGGCCGTAGCACTCTTCCGCGATCCGCTCGTTCCAGTCGTGAAACGGGGAGGCGCTTTCCTCGCGGTCGACGACGCCCGTCCACGGGTTCTCCCGCGGCGGCTGGTAGAAATGGCCGTGAACGCAGACGTGCCGGTGGCTCACGCGCGTATTGTAGCTATTCGGGCTTGCGGTCGGGGCCGTTGTGGGGGACGGCGAACACCGAGTACAGGATGCCCGCGAGCGCGCCCGCTCCCGCTCCGATCAGGGCGCCGGGAGGGCCCGCGAGGCTGCCGATCACCGCGCCGCCGCCGCCCCAGACGCCGACGTTGAGCGGCACGCCCTCCTCGAAGACGCGCCCGAAGCCGATCGAGCGGCGGGCGCGTCCGGCCCCGCGCGGCGCCTCGAGCGGCTCGACGCGCAGGATCGTCCGTCCGGCGCCGGAGGAGGGGGTCGAAACCTGGACTTCGGCCGTGACGGAGGGCTCGGCGGCCGCGGCCGCCGAGGGGCTCAGCAAGGCGAGGGCGAGCAGGAGCCTCATGGCCCTATTCTACACCCGAATCAGGGTTTGCCGGGCTTGAATCCGTGATACTTCTCCCTTAAACTAGCCCCGAAGCTTCAAGGAGGCCGAACCATGAAGACCGCCGCCGCTCTGCTCGCTCTCGCGCTCGCCGTTCCCGCCGCCGCGCAGCCGCGGAAATCCGCCAAGGACCTCGGGGAAACTCCCGATCTCGTCCTCACGCTCAAGGTCGCCGCGCCGGGAGGTGCGCTGCAGGCGAGCCCGCGCGTCCAGGCTCAGAGCCAGGTCTCCTCGACGGTGAAGAAGGACGGCAAAGTGCTCACCTTCAACGCGGTTCCGGTCGTCAATCCCAACAACGGCCGCATCCGCATGGAGTTCAAGATCCTCGCCGCCTGGAAGGGCGACTCGGCGGAGCTGCAGTCGGCGGTCGAGATCGAGCTCGGCAAGGAGGCCGTGATCTACGACGCCGACGGCGTCGTGATGCGGCTCGTCGCCACCCTGGCGGATTAGCGGGGCTTCGTCTCGCCGCGCGGCACGACGACGAGGCCGGAGGCGTCCACGAAGTAGCGCTTCGCGTCCTCCTCGCGATCGAAGCCGACCTTGAGCTTCGCGGGGATCTCGTTGAAGCGGTCGACGATCACGCGCTTGAGGTGGGCCTCCGACCGGACCTTGCAGAAGTCCATGATGATCGAGTCCTCGATCACAGCGCCGTCGTGCACGTGCACGCCGCGCCCGATGATCGAATTCTTGATCGTCGCGTTCCGGACGAAGCAGCCGTCGCCGATGATCGTGTTCGTGAGCTTGCCGTCGAGGATCTTCGCGGGCGGGCCGTCGTAGCGGCCCGAGTGGATGAACCAGCGCCGGTTGTTGAGGTTGAGCTTCGGGCGCGCGCCGAGGATGTCCATGTTCGCGCTGTAGAAGCTCTGGATCGTGCCCACGTCGCGCCAGTAGCCTTCCTCCTCGTAGAGCTTGATCCCGGGCAGGAGGTTCGTCGAGAAGTCGTAGGCGTAGAGCTTGTGGGAGGCCGTGATGTCCGGCATGATGTTCTTGCCGAAGTCGAGATCCGTCTCGCCCTGGTAGCGGTTCTTGAGCAGGTCCACGAGCACGTCGCGGTTGAACAGATAGTTGCCCATCGACGCGAGCGCGAAGCCGGGCCGGCCGGGCATCGGGTCGGCCGTCGGAGGCTTCTCGACGAAGCCGGTGACGCGGTTCTTGGCGTCGGTGTTGACGATGCCGAACGACGGCACCGCCTTCAGCGGCACGGGAATCGTCGCGACGGAGGCGTCGGCGCCCTTCTCGACGTGCCAGCGGATCATCTGGCCGATGTCCATGCGGTAGATGTGGTCGGCGCCGAAGATCGCCACGATGTCGGGGTCGAAGTCGTGGATCAAGTTGAGGTTCTGCCGGACCGCGTCGGCGGTGCCGCGGTACCACATCGTGCCGAGGCGCATCTGCGGGGGCACGACCGTGATGAACTGGTCGCCCGTGAGGCCGGCCGTGCGCCAGTTCGAGCGCAGGTATTCGATGAGCGACTGCGACATGTACTGCACGAGCACGTAGATCGACTGCACGCCCGAGTTCACGCAGTTCGACAGGACGAAATCCACGATGCGGTACTTCCCGCCGAACGGCACGGCGGGCTTGGAGCGCTCGTGCGTCATCGGGTGCAGGCGCTCGCCTTTGCCGCCGGCGAGGACGATCGCGAGGACGCGCTGCGTGGGCGCGATCGTGCGGCTAGGGCTCGCCATACGGGTCCTCTCCGTAGTCGGTCGAATCGAGCACGTCGGCGTGCTTTCCCTTCTTGCGCGAGGGCAGCGGGCCGAAGTCGTCGGCGGCTTCCTCGACGTAGTCGCCCGCGGCCTTCTTCTGCTCGCGGATGCGCTTCTTCATCTCCTCGGGATCGACTTCCTGCTTGTGGAACTCGGCGCCCTTGAGCTGGGAGTCGTCGAGCACGAGCACCTCGCGGCGCTCCTCGACGCCGCCCATGATCTGCGTGAGCG
>CAYVFO010000208.1:0-3805 GCA_964450975.1 uncultured Elusimicrobia bacterium
CCGACGACGCGCCCCTCCTCGTCGAGGACGGGGACGCCGCTGATGCAGCGCTCGCGGAGGAGATCGGCGAGCTCCTGGGCGGTCTGGTAGCGGTCGATCGTGATCACGTTCTTGCGCATGATGTCCTTGGCGAGCATACAAGCCTCCCGCGGCCGGGGCCGCTGTTTGACATCCAAGCAACAAACGTGCCGAACCCGGCTTGACGCCGACGGTGCGATCATCTACCCTTCGGGAATGCGCCGCGCCTTAGCGCTGTTACTGTCCTTCCTCTTAACCAGTAACGCTGCGGCCAATCCGCTGGCCTACGTCCTATCGAGCCAGGAAGCCGCCCCGGAAATAACCGATCCCGCCGCCTCGAGCGCGCGCGAAAGCGCCGGCGAGCCCGCGAGCGAAGGAGAACTGGACTCCCTCGACCTCTCCAAGCTCGCCTCGCGGCTGACCATGATCGCGCTCGGCTATGAGAGCTTCCGGCACGAAGCTTATCTCGACGCAAACTCGGCCGCGCTAGTCGACTACACCTCTCCGCAGGGCTTGATTCCCAAGCCCGCCGACCGCGCCCATACTTTGGACCGCCTCTATCGCGCACTGGCCCTCGTCGATTACACGCAAGCGCTGCGCTACGCCGAAGGCGAGGGTTGCGCCCGCGCCGCGCGGCGGACCTTGCTTCGCTCGCCCGACGGCCTGTTCGCCGATCCGAAGACCGGCGAGCTGTCGTCGTGGCTCAAGGCCGAGCTCAAGCGCGCGAAGGCGGCGGACGCTCCGGGCAATCTGGTCGCTGCGTCCGCGCGAGAATGGACGCCGCTAGCCTATCTCAAGACCTTGGCCGAAGTCCGCGCGGCGTCGCGGCTGCTCGCCGATGAGAAGATCCTGGGCTCGGAACGAGCCGCCGCCTATTGCCGTCGCGCCAATCTGTACGAGGGCCTCTCTTCGGCGCAGGCAACCCTGAAATGGAGCGACCCCGCGCTCCCGTCCAACTCCGTCGTCGAAGTTCGTTGGGGCAAGGAGAAGGGCGCCGGCACGGTGCTGCTTCACGATGGTAAGCCCGTGGTCCTCGTCTCGGGGAAGTTCACCGAGAACGAGTACGAGACGCCCGACTTGTTCGCGAATTCCGGGAGAAACGTTTCGGCGAGCTATCTCCGGCGCGGCCCGGTCTTCTCGCTGCTGTCCGTCCGGCCCGCCGCCGACCTCGCGCCGCTGCCCTTCCCCGAAACAACCGAAGAGGGGGAGCAGGTGGCCTACGCCGTCGGCCATCCGATCCAAGGCGGTCCTTGGTCGGTCACGCGCGGCCTCTCCCGCCCGGAAGGCGGCGCGCTTCTCACCGACGCCGCGATCGACGAGGCGCAAGCCGGCGGGCCGTTGTTCGACGCCCAGGGACGTCTGATCGGCATCGTGGCCGGGCGCGGCGCGGCGTACGATCTCAAGACAGTGAAGTCGTGGCTGGAGACCTCTCAAGTCGCCTTTCCGCAGATAAACGAGGCCGCTCCCGAGCTCGGCACCGGAGCTTTGCTGACCGCGTCGGGGACCTTCGCGCCGAAGGAGCCCCGCGGATTGATCGAGGCCCAGGCGATCTATATTCCGCCGGGAAAGTGCGTGGATCCGCGCGGCTGCGATCCGACGCCTCGGCCGCCGAGCTCATCGGGCGGCTCGACCTACGCACCGAGCGCTCCCAATCCGTACGCGGGCTGCCCGCCGACTCAGTGCTATCCCGCATTCATGGCTCCGATCATGGGGTTGTTCGGCTTGTTCAAGTCGCGGCCTAAACGGCAGGTTCATATTCAAGACAACCGTCGTCAAAACGCGCCGACTCAAAGCGCGCCGCGGGCCGCGCCCCGCCCGCCGGAGCCGCCCAAGAATCCGCTGCTGCCGTCGCATCTGGAATTGAGGCTGGACAAGACGACGGCTGCGCGCGGCGAGACGATCGAGGCGACAGTCACGATGACGTTCACCGGAGAAGAGGGAACTCGCGCGGGGAGATACGTTACTTTCGAGGCCGAGCCCAAGGGCTTGGCGGTATTCGAGCCGAGAACGGCGACGACCGACGGCGGCGGGGTCGCCCGCGCGCGGATCGTTCTCGCGGCGCCGAGCGAAGACTCGACGCGCTTCGATGAACTGACAAGCTACGAGGCGAAGATGCGAGGCGTGGCCGTGGGCGAGGCCATAGCACCCTTGTCCAAACCGGGAGACGCCGTCGGCGAGGTCAAAGCGCGCGAGCGCAAGCACGGCGGAGATCTGGATAGGGAGGCGTTGAAATATCCGGAGGCGGCAAACGGGCCGTCCGCGGGCGAAAGTCCCGAAAGCGTCCGCGCTCCCGCGATCGACGGACGGGATTTGATCATCACCGCGAGGTCGGGACGGCTGAACACCGAAGCCGGCGCCGTGATCCTCGACAAGCGCTGCCCGCCGGGCACGGCGGCGCAACCGCTCGAGCCGGAAAATGTTGCTCCGGGCGAGCCCGCTCGCGGCGACACGCCCGAGAAGCTCCGCAAGGCGGCTTGCCGTGAGATCGATCGTGAGGCCAAGCGCGCGTGCGGAGAGGACGCGCAGTGCGTCGCGGCCGAGCGCGTGAATCGGGGCTACGTCTCGATGGGCTGCGACGAGGTCCGAACCCGAATGCCCGCTTACGACCTTGGAAGCCCTCCGACCTGGTTGCCCAGGGCGCGTAAACCGGAGCCGCGCTACGAGTGCGTATCGACCGACAGCGCCGCCGCCAAAGCGGCGACTTACCGGAGCGAGGGCGAGGCGAAGCCGGAAAACACGAGCCCTGGACATGGAGCGACGCCGCCGACCCAGGAAGCGCTGATCGCGAGGATATGGGCTATTCTCAAGCCGGACGGGCATCGATGGGCTGGAGAAAAATCCGGGAACGCTATTTTGATGCGGATGAGCGGTAGCGGTGAGGACTTGATCAAGGCGACAAAAAGCCTTTTCGATAAACTGACGGATGGCATGAAGATTGAGCCGCATCCAAGATCGGAAGCGGCGGCGGCTGGTGGCCGACGCGCCAAGTTGGGCGATGTTACCATCAGCTATCGGTCCGATTCACATAGTGGTCCACCGACTATTGACGTTAAAGTTCCGGGACAAAATCCATTCAAGGTGAAATTCATTAATGACCCATGAACAAATAATTAAACTGCTGCGCGACGAGTCCAACAGCGATGCTCTCGCTTTGTGGTGGATCATTGGATATGCCTCAAACGAGACAGGAGTCCACGATGATCCTGAGCCCCTTGCTCCACTGCCGATTACTAATCCTGTCGAAGTTAAGGCGAAGACCCTGGCGCTTGTGCGGGACCTGCTTAACACGAAATGTCTCATGGCTGGGGAAGTGTCAGCCAAGGACATTCACAGGGTTGACCCCTGGCTCGTTCCGGTGGAAGTCGTAATCGAACGCATCGACCGCGAATGGAGCGCTCTGGGCAAAGAACCTGATGATGAGCATGATGTCGTCTGGCTTGGCGCATGCACTCCCGAGGAATGGCCTCACGGCGGATGAAGGGCTGACTACCCTATGTTTACGATTTTCCTCGGCGATGCGGGAGTGGATGAAGGATCAAAAGAGTTCGAGGCGGGTACTCGGCATAGCTTTGTGGCCGTCGCGCGATTATCCCTTCCCGACGCCGAGGAGCGAATCAGGGAAATATTGCGTGAATCGGGATATCGCGAAATCCGATTCGACAAGTCGGCTGTCGCCCCGTTATGGCGAGCGTTTCTTCCGACTTTTCAAGGCAGAGCGCTTCGAAGCGCCTGGCTTAACAGGCTGCTGAAAAACCCCTGATTTTTGAGAAAACGGCCCGCATCGAAG
>CAYVFO010000209.1:0-3800 GCA_964450975.1 uncultured Elusimicrobia bacterium
GACGCGCTTCACTTGAGCTTCTCCGCGATCGTCTGGCGCGAGATGTTGAGCAGGACGCCGATGCCGATCATCGACGAGAGCAAGGACGAGCCGCCGAAGGAGAAGAACGGCAGGCCGATGCCCTTCGTCGGCAGCAGGCCGATCGACATCGCGACGTTGAAGAACGCCTGGAGCACGAGCGAGAACGTGACGCCGCACGCGAGCAAGGTGCCGAAGAGGTTCGGGGCCGCTCGCGCGATGCGCACGCCGCGCACGAGCAGGGTCGTGAAGAGGCCCAGGATCACGGCCGCGCCGACGAGGCCGAGCTCCTCGCAGACGACCGGGAAGATGAAGTCGGTGTGCGGCGTCGGCAGATAGCCGAGCTTGAGCTTCGAGGCGCCGAAGCCCTTGCCGAGCCAGCCGCCCGAGCCGACCGCGAGGATCGACTGCGAAAGCTGATAGCCCGCGCCCTTGATGTTCTCGAACGGGTGCAGGAAGGAGAGCAGGCGCGCGCGGCGGTACGGCTTGCGCCAGAGCTCGATCGCGACGATCGGCACGGCGCACGCGAGCGCGCCCGCGATCTGCGTCCAGCGCGCCCCCGCGACGAACAGGATGAGGATCGCGGTGGCGAACATCAGCGCGGGCGTGCCGAGGTCGGGCTCGAGGCCGATGAGGACGAGGAGCACGCCGACGACGGAGAGCGGGATCGCGATGCCGTGCGCGAACGAGGAGAGCTTGCTGTGCTTCTTGTCGAGGTAGGCGGCGAGGAAGAGGATCGAGACGAGCTTCGCGAACTCGGCGGGCTGCAGGCCGACGGGCCCGAGGCGGATCCAGCGGCGCGCGCCCGCGACCGCCGGGATGAACAGCGCCGCGACGAGCGCCACGCAGGTGACGGCGAACGCGGGCAGCACCCACTCGCGCAGGCGGTTGTAGTCGTAGCGCGAGAACATGCCCATCGCGACGATCGAGATCACGGCCCAGATCAGCTGGCGCTGGAAGAAGTAGAACGGGCGGCCGAGGACCTTCTCGGCGTGGATCGCCGAGGCCGAGTAGACCATGACGACGCCGAGCGCGAGCAGAGCCAAAGCGGCTCCGAGCAGGGCGTAGTCGACCGGCGCGCGCCGCCTGGGAGGCACTACTTGGCCTTGGCGGCCGCCGCGACGAGCGCCTTGAACCGGCGGCCGCGGTCCTCGTAGTCCTTGAACTGGTCGAACGAGGCGCAGGCGGGCGAGAGGATGAGGATGTCCCCCTTGTCGCCGACGCGCAGGGCGGCGTCGACGGCCGTCTCGAGCGTGCCGCACGGGAAGATGGGCACGAGTCCCGAGAGGTCCTCCTCGATGCGGCGCGACGCGGCGCCGATCGTGAGGATGCCCTTGACAGTCTTCTCGATCCAGGGCTTGAGCGGGGTGTACGGCGAGCCCTTGTGCAGGCCGCCGAGGATCAGCAGGAGCTTCTTGCCCGCGGGCTCGTAGGCCTTGAGAGCGACCATGGTCGAGTCGACGTTCGTCGCCTTGGAGTCGTTGACGCATTTGACGCCGCGGACCTCGCCGCAGGGCTCGATGCGGTGCTCGACGCCCTTGAAGGCCTTGAACGCCTTTTGGATCGCGGCGGGCTTGATGCCGCGCGCCAGGCCGAGCAGGCCGGCCGCGAGCGCGTTTTCGATGTTGTGGCGGCCCGGGAGCTTCGGCGGGACGAGGACGACGGGCTTCTTCATGCCGGGCAGCTCGAAGTGGAGCTTGCCCTTCTCCTCCCACGCGTTCGTCTGCGGGCCCTTGGCGCCGAAGTAGAGGCGCTCGGACGGGCATTCGCGCGAGAGCTTGTAGACGGCGGGATCGTCGATGTTGAAGACGCAGGCGTCGCCCGGGCCCTGCTCGCGGAAAACCTTGGCCTTCGCCGCGATGTAGGCCGCCATCGAGCCGTGGTGGTCGATGTGGTCGGCGGTCAGGTTGAGGATCGCGGCGGCGCGGGGCTCGAAGTGCGCGCTGTCCTCGAGCTGGTACGAGGACGTCTCGATGACGATGACGTCGGTCTTCTTCGAGGCGGGCGCGGTGGTCGAGAGCGGGATGCCGATGTTGCCGCCGAGGATGGCCTTCCGGCCGCGCGGCAGGCCGGCCTTGAACACCTCGTGCGTGAGCTTGGTCGTCGTGGACTTGCCGTTGGTGCCGGTGATCGCGACGACGGCTTTCGCGGGCGAGAACGCGAGCGCGATCTCGAGCTCGGAGAAGACGGGAACGCCCTTCGCTTTGAGCTTCGCGAAGATGGGAAGGGCGGGCTTGAGGCCGGGGCTCTTCACGACGAAGGCGCACTTGAGCAGGCGGTCGCTGTGGCCCGACCACTCCCACTGGATCTGCTTGCCGAGGCCCTTGAGCGCCTCGGCGACCTCGGCCTTGGGCCGCGAGTCGGAGCCGAGGACCTTGTAGCCCTTCTTCCTGAGCAGCTTCGCGACGGACTGGCCCGAGCGTCCGAGGCCGAGGACGCCGGCGAGCTTGCCCTTCTTGAAGGCTTTCGGGTCGAATCCCTTCATCGCAGCTTGAGCGAGGCGAGAGCGGCGAGCATGAGCACGATGCTGACGATCCAGAAGCGCACGGTGACCTTGGGCTCGGCGACGCCGCCGAGCTCGAAGTGGTGGTGGATCGGCGCCATCCTGAATATGCGTTTGCCCCCTCGCAGCTTGTAGGAGGCCATCTGGAGGATCACCGAGAGCGTCTCGAGCACGAACACGCCGCCGACGATCGGCAACAGCAGCTCCTGCTTCACGCAGAGCGCGACGACGGCGATCACGCCGCCGAGGAACAGCGACCCCGTGTCGCCCATGAAGATCTGCGCCGGGTAGCTGTTGAACCAGAGGAAGCCGAGGCACGCGCCGATGAGCGCCGCGAGGAACACGGAGATCTCGCCCGCGCCCTCGACGTGCACGATGCGCAGGTAGTACGCGAACTTGACGTTGCCGGCCGCGTACGCGATGACCGCGTAGGCGAGCGCGCAGAACATGACCGAGCCCGCGGCCAGGCCGTCGAGGCCGTCGGTGAGGTTGACCGCGTTCGACGATCCGACGACCATGAGGACGGCCAGCGCGAAGAAGAGCACGCCGAGGTCGACGAAGAGCTCCTTGCCGTAGGGCACGTTGAGCATCGTCGCGTAGGAGCCGTTCGGCGGCCGGACCGCGAGGTACGCGGTCACGCCGAGGCCGACGAGGATCTGGATGAGGAACTTCGCCTTCGACGGCGCGCCCTTCGGATCCTTCTTGATGAGCTTGAGGTAGTCGTCCCAGAAGCCGATCGCGGTCAGGCACAGCGTGACCGACAGGAGCAGCCACGTGAAGCGGTTGTCGGGGCGCATCCAGAGAATCGTCGAGGAGACGAGCGCGAGGAAGATCAGCGCTCCGCCCATCGTCGGCGTCCCGTGCTTGGAGAGGTGCGACTGCGGGCCGTCCTGGCGCTGCACCTGGCCGACCTTTCGCTCGCGCAGCGCGGCGATGAGGCTCGGGCCGAGCAGCAGCGAGATGGCCAGCGACGTCACGGCGGCGCCGGCGGCGCGGATCGTGATGTACTGGAAGACGTTGAGCGGGCTGAACAGGTCGCGCAGCTGGGAGAGGTAGTAGAGCACCTAGAGCGCCTTGGCGAGCTCCTCGAGGCGCATCGCGCGCGAGGCCTTGAACAGCAAAGCGTCGCGCGCGGTCAGCGCCGTCTTGATCTTGGCGGGCCAGGACTTCGCGTCCTCGGCCCATTCGACTGAGAACTTCGTCTTGCGGGTCGTCAGCGCCTCGTACGCGGGCTTGATCTCGGGGCCGGCGAGTGGCTCGCGACGCTCGACCTCAAGGC
>CAYVFO010000210.1:0-3778 GCA_964450975.1 uncultured Elusimicrobia bacterium
CGCCGAAGCCCGGCGCGCCCGGCTTCGGCGCTCCCGCGTACGGCGACCGCAAGCCGAGCTTCTCCGACCGCCGCCCCGACCGCAAGCGCAAGCCCGAGTGGGAGAAGAAGAAGGACCGCGACGGCGAAGGCCCGAAGAAGGGCCGCGGCGGTCCGGACGACGACGACCGGCGCGGACGGCGCGGCGGCGGCTTCGACGACGACGGCGACGAAGCCTGGTAAGACCAGCCTCGTGAGACCCGCGCTCGCGGCGTCTTCGCTGCTCCTGTTCGCCGCGTGCTCCCCGGTCTCCGACCGCTTCGACACGCTCTCCGCCGCGCCCTCGTTCCGCGCGAAATCCGTCGCCGTCGCCGCGACGCGCGGCGCGCGCGGCAAGGGCGTCGAGATCGCGAGGGCGCTCGTGGCGAAGCTCGAGGCGCAGGGTCTGCGCGCGTCCGCGCTCGAGGAGTCGGACAGCATCCTCGCGGGTTCCGCGCTCGGCCTCGAGACGGCGATGAACCCGCGCGTGCTCGACGAGATCCGCCGCGCGACCGGAGCCGACGCGGTCGTGTTCCTTTCCCTCGATCCCGATTGGCGCTCGCTCGACGTCTCCGCGCTCGACGCGCGCACCGGAGACGCGGTCCTCCGCACGGCGGTGCGTCCGCGCGCGACGGCCTTCGCGGGCGCCGCGGAGATCGCCGACGGCGCGGGACGCGCGCTCGCGGCGCTGCACGCCGAGCGCCGCCCGCGGCCGTCGAACGTCGACGAGCCGACCGAAGAGATCCCCGTCCCGTGACCACCGAGAACTCCTTCGGCCGCACGCTCTATCCGCTCGCGCTGGTCGCGTGGCTGATCGCCTTCGGCTGGCGCGCGTGCGCGGTCTCGCGCGACGGCGACGCGCTCTCGCGCGAGGCCGGGCGGCTCGAGGACGAGGCGCGCGCCCTCGACACCGGCGCGCGCCGCCTGCGCGCGCTCACGCGCGAGGCCGGCGACCGCGCGCGCGACGCGAAGTTCCTCGAGGACCTGCCGAACATCCTGCCCGAGGACAAGGGCTGGTCGCGCACGCAGAAGGCGATCGAGGGGGAGACCTCCTTGCTGCGCGCGAAGGTCGCCAAGCGCCTCAAGGGCGCGCTCCACCTGCTCGTCGACGCGAAGGCCAACAAGCTCTACGTCCGCAAGGGCGGGAAGCTCCTCTGGAGCGCCGACGTCTCCGTCGGCCGCGGCGGGCAGCTCAAGGACAAGGCGAGCGGCCGCAAGTGGGAGTTCACGACGCCGCGCGGCGAGTTCCGCGTCATCGGCAAGGCGCCGAATCCGCAGTGGCGCAAGCCCGACTGGGCGTACGTCGAGGCGGGCGAGCCCGTGCCGCCGCCGGACGATCCTTCGCGCCTCGTCTCGGGCGAGCTCGGCGCCTACGTCCTCAATCTCGGCGACGGCTACCTGATCCACGGCACCAAGCGCGAGGAGCTACTCGGCCGGCCCGCGTCGCACGGCTGCGTGCGCGTCGGCTCCGCCGATCTCGAGAAGCTCTATCAAACCGTGCCGACCGGCACGAAGGTGTGGATCTTCGAATGAGCGCTCACGAGACGCCGCACGCCCACCACCCGCTCGAGGCGCGCCTGCGCGCGCTCGACCGACGAGTCGGACCTCTCGGCCTGCTCGCGGCCGGCGCCGCCCTGCTCGCCGGCCCGTGGCTGCTCGGCCGCTGGGTCTCCGGCCGCGCGTCGCTCGCCGCCGACGAGCGCGCCGCGCTCGCGGTCGCGCGCGAGGACATGGAGCTCGATCTGGCCGAGCGCCAGGCGCTCCGCGACCTCGCCTCGCGCGGCTTCGCCCGAGCCAAGGAGAGCGCCGCGACCCTCTCGAAGGCCCGGCGCGCCGCGTTCGAGGGCGGCCTCGCCGCCTCCGAGGAGAAGCGTCTGCTCGAGAAGCAGTGGGAGATCATGAGCCTCTGGCTCAACGTCGACGAGGCGGCCGGCAAGGTCCACCTCACCCGCGGCGACCAGGTCCAGGAGAGCCTGCCGCTCGGCGGCGCCGCGCCGCGCTCCGTCGGCGGCGAGACGCGCCCGCTGCCGCGCGCCGCGACGATCTCCTCGAAGGAGCGCTTCGCCGCGCCGGAGCGCCCGAAGTCCGAGCAGAGCGGCGGCCAGCTGCTCTGGGAGCCGCCGCAGGTCGGAACGTCCGTGCGCGCGAGCGCGCTGGGCGAGTTCGTTCTCTTCACCAAGGAGGGCCTCGTGATCCACGGACCGTCGCTCAAGGAGGCCGAGCACGAGGCCTTCCCGCATCTCTGCCTCTCCTTGCCGACGCCCGTCGCGCGGCGCCTCTATTCGCTGGCGTTCATCGGCACGAAAGTCGTCCTCTCGGCCCCGGAGGCCCGGTGAGCGGCCGCCGCCTGCTGACGCGCTTCGACCTGCTCTGCCTCGGCGTCAACGCCGTCGTCGGCTCGAGCGTCTTCCTGTTCCCCGGCCGTCTCGCCGGCCACCTCGGCGCGAGCTCGCCGATCGCGTACGCGCTGACGGCGCTGCTGCTCGCGCCCGTCGCGCTCTGCTTCGCCGAGGCGGCGTCCAAGCACGACCGCGCCGGCGGCCCGGCGCTCTACGCGCACGAGGAGTTCGGCCCGTTCTGGGGCTTCGCGATCGGCTGGCTGTGCTGGATCACGATGATCGTGAGCTGGGCGGCGGTCGCCAACGGCATCGCCGCGTACCTGCCGGGGTCTGAGACGCGACCGTGGCTCGGCAAGGCGCTCGCCGCGCTCTCGATCGGCTTCTTCGGCGCGCTCAACTGGCGCGGCGTTCGCCTCGGCGCGTGGACGACCGACTTCTTCACCGTCGCCAAGCTCGTGCCGATCTCCTTGATCGCGCTCGCGGGCCTGCGCGCCCTTCCCTCGTGGCGCCCCGCGCCCCTGCCGGAGAGCGGCGCCGCGGGCTTGCTCGAGCCGCTCGGAGCCGCCTGCTTTCTCGCCTATTTCGCCTACCAGGGCTTCGAGACCGTCCCGGTGCCCGCCGGCGAGGCCAAGGATCCGAAGCGCGACGTCCCGTTCGCGGTGCTCGCCGCGCTCGGCGGCTCGGCCGTCCTCTATATCCTCGTGCAGGTCGCGGCGCTCTCGCTGGTGCCCGGGCTCGCTTCCTCGGAGCGCCCTCTGGCCGACGCCGCGGCCGCCCTCCTCGGCCCCTGGGGCTTCCGCTTCGTCGCCGCGGGCGCCGTCGTCTCGATGACCGGCTACGTCGCGGGCTCCGCGCTCGGCGGCCCGCGCTACCTCGTCGCGCTGTCCGAGGAGGGGCATCTGCCCAAGTCCCTGTCGGCCGTGGATCCGCGCCTCGGCACGCCCGCGAAGGCGATCCTCGTCTCGACGGCCGTCGCGCTCGTCGCCGCGCTGCTCGTCGACTTCAACGGGCTCGTCGACTTCTCCAACGTCGTCATCGGCGCCCAGTTCCTCTCGACGTGCGCCGTCGTCCTCCGGCGCCGCGCGCGCGAGGCGTCCTGGAGCGCGCCGCGCGCCGTCATCCCGCTCGCCGGCATGGCCTCGACGCTGTGGCTCGGCGCGCAGGGAGGCTGGAAGCAGGTGCTCGCCTCCGCCGCCGTCCTCGCGGCGGGCCTGGCGCTGCGCGCCGCGGCGAAGCGGCTGGCTTGACAAACGTAATAGAAACGGTTACATTAAGCCGCACGACGTGATCGATTCGAGGAGGCCCACCATGCGCAACCTGCTGCTCGCCGCCGCCGTCCTGTCCGCCGCCGTTTCCGCTTCCGCCGCGACGTTCGAGATCGACTCCGCGCACTCCGAGGTCGGCTTCCGCGTCCGCCACCTC
>CAYVFO010000211.1:0-3735 GCA_964450975.1 uncultured Elusimicrobia bacterium
CGGCGTCGGCCTGCCCGACTGCGTGCGCTCGGGACGCCGCGCCGCGGAGCTCGCTTTCGCCGGAAACAGGAGGGATCAACATGCCGTTCACGCAGGACTTGCTTAGCATCTTCGTCGCGCTCATCCTGGGCGCGGTCATCGGACTCGAGCGCGAGCTCTCCGACAAGGCCGCCGGACTGCGCACGAACATCCTCATCTGCGTCGGCTCGTGCCTGTTCTCGATCCTCTCGATGGAGCTCGCCTCCTCGCGCGGCACCGACGTCACGCGCATGGCCGCGCAGATCGTCTCGGGCATCGGCTTCCTCGGCGCGGGCGCGATCATGCGCGAGGGCGAGCACGTGACCGGCCTGACGACCGCCGCGACGATCTGGGTCGTCGCCGCGATCGGCGCCGCGGTCGGCTTCGGCTTCTGGACGATCGGCGCCGCGACCGCGGTCGTCACGCTCATCGTGCAGGCCGTGTTCCCGCACCTCGACACGATGATCGACGAGCTCCGCCAGCGCCACACGTTCCGCATCGCCTCGGACCTCGACGACGACGGCCTCGAGCAGATCAAGACGATCTTCCGCAACGCGGACGTGAAGGTCCTGCGCCGCAAGCTCATGAAGAAGACCGGCGTCTACTACAGCGAGTGGTACGTCGCCGGCCCGCGCCTCGAGCAGAAGAACGTCGTGCGCAAGCTGCTCGACAACAAGCACGTCCGGGAGCTCACCTACTAAAAAATGGACGCGGCGAAAGTCCAGGCGGCGCTCTCGGCCCTCGGCCAGCCCAAGTTCCGCTGGGACCAGGTCCGCCAGGCCGTCTTCGGGCAGGCCGTCTCCGCCTACGAGGACATCAAGGTCCTGCCCGCCGAGACGCGGAAGGCGCTCGCCGAGAAGCTCCCGCTGCTCACGGTCAAGGAGCGCCGGGTGGACGTGTCCGGCGACGGGCGCGCGCACAAGGCGCTGCTCGACCTGGCCGACGGCCGCGTCGTCGAGACCGTGCTCCTGCGCCCGTCCGAGACCCGTTGGACGACGTGCATCTCCTCGCAAGTCGGCTGCGCCGTCGCGTGCACGTTCTGCGCGACCGGCCTCATGGGCCTCACGCGCAGCTTGACGCCCGAGGAGATCACCGATCAGGTGCTGTTCTGGCGCCAGTACATGGCGAAGAAGAAGCTGCCCGGCCGCCTCGACAACGTCGTCTACATGGGCATGGGCGAGCCTTTCGCGTGCTACGAGCAGGTGGCCGCGTCGCTCAAGGCGCTGATAGACCAGAAGCAGTTCGGCATCGGCGCGCGGCACATCTCGGTTTCGACGTCGGGCGTCGCGCCGAAGATCGAGGCGTTCGGCCGCGACTTCCCGCAGGTCAACCTCGCGATCTCGCTGCACGCCGCGACCGACGCGCTGCGCACGCGCCTCGTCCCGATGAACAAGGCCTTCGACCTCAAGGCCCTCGCGAAGTCGCTGAAAGCCTACATCGAGTCCACGAATCGGAAGCTCTTTTTCGAGTACGTTCTCCTCAAGGGGGAGAACGACCGGGCCGAGGACGGGAAGGCGCTCGTCGAGTGGCTCGACGGCGTCGGCCCGAAGGAGCTGCTGCACGTCAACCTGATCGTGTTCAACCAGACGGACACGCCGCACAAGCCCACGAGCGAGGAAGACGCGCGCCGCTTCCAGAAGTATCTGCTCGACGCCGGCTACAAATCCACCGTGCGCCAGAACCTCGGGCGCGACATCGACGGCGCCTGCGGGCAGCTCGTCGTCTTGGAGAAACCGCAATGAGCGAAGATTTTCAGCTGACGCCGCCGGCGAAGGACATCAAGGACCGCCCCTCCCGCGCGCGCTACGACAAGATCAAGTCGACGCTCGACCTCAAGTGGCGCCGCCGCGCCCTGCAGAACGAGCGCATGACGCGCGAGCTCGCCGACCATCTCTGGGACGCCTTCGGCGGCTCGCCGTGGACCTGGTGCGGCTTCTGGCTCCTGCAGCCCGACGGCAAGGCCTTCCAGCCCGGCCCCGCGCGTCCCGATCCCGCGACGGCGCCGGTCAAGGCCGAGGGGGAGATCGGAACGGCTTTGACGGCGCTCGAGGTGAAGGCCGGGGGAACGACGATTTTCGTGCCCGTGCTCGACAAGAACGCGCGCGTCTGGGCCGTCTTCGAGGCGCGGGCGACCGCGCCGTTCGACGACATGGACGCGCGATGGATCGAGAGGCTGTTCAAGCCGTTCCAGACGATCGACAAGCCCCTGCTCGGAGCGCCGTAAAATGACCCGGCCGGGACCATATAGGTCCCGGCCGGGCGCTCCTGGTGGGGTCGACGCGGCGTTGTCAGTTCCGAGGTGCCGTAGTTTGCCGCGTCTTGGGAACAGTATAGACGCGGTGTGTTACATACATATTTCGGCAACGGCCGATGTAGCATAATGTCCGGGATGAGAGAATTCGGGCGCCTGACGTTCCTCGCGTCGCTCGCGGCCCTCGCGGCCTGCGGCGAGGTCGCCGTGCGCCCCGACTACGTCCCGCCGGTCTCCTATGATCCGAACGTCCCCGTGACCGCGCCCGGCGCGGGAGGGGAGCGCACGAAGCTCGATCCTCAGATCCCCGCGACCCTCATCAAGCTGGCCGAGGACCGCCGCAGCCTCAAGCGCGACCTCACGAAGGTCGAAGGCACGCCCGTCGGCGACATCCTGACGGTCGGCTCGCCCGTAGGCTACGCGCTGCGCAACCGCTTCCTCAACGTCGGCATCCCGCTCGGCGAGGCGTTCTCGCGCTCCGACGATCCCGTGTTCCGCGCGCAGCTGCTCGAGCTCTCGCGCTGGGACCGCGACGGCGAGTCTCGCGCGGCGGCGCTCATCGCTCTCGCGCGCACGCACGACCTCAAGTATCTCCAGGTCTTCAACGAGGCGCTGATCCATCTCGACCCCGCCGTCCGCTTCGGCGCGCTCGAGGCGCTCGTCGTCTTCGAGCACCCGCGCGAGGCGATGCCGCTCCTCGCCGCCGCCTCCGAGCGCGACACCGAGCCGCTCCTGCGCGTCTACGCCGCGGCGGGCCTCGCGCGCATGGGCGACGCCCCGGGCCTCCACCGCCTGCGCGCGTTCCTCGACAACCCCTCTTGGCTCGTGAAGGCCATGGCCGCCAAGTACTTGGGCGAGCTCGGCACGCACGAGGACTACGACGAGCTCCTGCGCCGGATCGACCGCGAGGTCGGCAACGACTTCGTGATCGCGGAGTACTGCGTCTCGGCGCTGAAGCTCTGGCCGAAGAAGAAGGCGGCGACCGGGCGATGAGAAAGCTGCTGCTCGCCGCCGCCGTCCTCGCCGCCCCCGCGGCCTTCGCGGGAGATCCGGTGCCCGCGAACCTCTCCGTCGACGCGGGGCTGCTCTTCCAGCTCGAGCCGCTGACGATCACCGCTCCGCGCGTCAAGCAGGAGGAACTGATCGACCCGCGCATCAACAACCACCTGCTGCGCCTGCTCAAGCAGCGCATGGACGCCCGCCCCGACAACCTCGCGGCCGCGGACGCCTCCGTCGGCAACCTCAACAAGCTCTCGACATTGACCGGCTACTCGCTCAAGACGCGCTACACCGAGCTCGGCTTCCTCCTCACGGAGGGACTCGCGGGCACGAAGGACTACCAGCTCCAGCGCGAGCTCGAGACGGCGGCCCGCCTCGCGAAGAACGTGCAGACGCGCGCCGCGGCGCTCATCGCGCTCGCCTACGCGAAGGACATGCGCTACCTCACGCTCTTCCAGGGCGCGCTC
>CAYVFO010000212.1:0-3688 GCA_964450975.1 uncultured Elusimicrobia bacterium
CGATGACGTGGGCGTCGTCCGACCTCTCGCTGCGCGCCGAGGTCCAGGGCGCGACGTCGGACAAGGACCAGGCGCGCGCGCAGAGCTTCCTCTACGGCGCGTTCGTCCTCGGCTCGGCGGTCTTCTCGCTGGCGCTCGGCGCCTTCCTCGACGCGATGCCGCTTTTGACCGCGATCTCCTGGATCTGCGCGGCCTTCACCGCCCTGGCCGTCGGCGTCTTCTTCGCCTCCCGCAAGCTCAAGAAGTAAAATCGGTGTCAGGCCTCCCGCTCGTCGCGGTATTGGCCGAATTGTCCACATGGAACTCCAGCCCGTTCTCGAAGGCGCCCGGCTCCGTCTCAGGCCGCTGAAGCCCGCCGATTTCGACGCGCTCTACGTCGCCGCTTCCGATCCGTTGATCTGGGAGCTCCATCCCTGCTCCGACCGCCACGAAAAACCCGTGTTCGAGAAGTACTTTGAGGACGGATTGAGATCGAAAGGCGCCCTGGCGATCGTCGACAAGACGACGAGAAAGCTCATCGGCTCCTCGCGCTACTACGACCTCGATGGGAAAAAGTCGGTCGCGATCGGCTTCACCTTCCTGACGCGACAGTATTGGGGCGGCGATTATAATCGCGAGCTGAAGTTCCTGATGCTCGACCACGCCTTCATCTACGTGAGCACGGTGATCTTCCACGTCGGCGAAAAGAATCTGCGCTCGCGGCGCGCGATGGAGAAGATCGGAGCGAGGCTGACCGGGAAGATCGACCGGACCAAGCCCGACGGAACTCCGGATCCTACCGTCGTTTTCGAGATTCGCCGGCCGTAGACAAATCGGCCAATACCGCGACGAGCGGGAGGCCTGACACCTAGTCGGTCAGGCGGAAGCGCATTTCCTGGGGCATGCGCACGTGGACGGGCTTGTTGTTGAGGCCGATCGCGGGCGAGAAGCGCATCAGAGCCGCCACCTTCTTCGCGGCCTCGTCGAACGCCGGGCTCGCGGTCCGCGCGATGTCCGAAGACGACACCAGCCCGTCCGTTCCGAGGTGGATCACGACGATCACCACTCCCTCGCGGCCGGCCTGGCGCTCGCTCTCGGGGTAGAAGCGCTTGAGCGAGGCCAAGACCTCGTCGCGGTTGAGCAGGCGCGGCAGCTCCTTGAGCGGCGTGCCGCCGTGGCCCGTGCCGCCGGGGACGCCGTCGTCGCTGCCCTCGCCGGAGCCGCCGGTCTTGGCCGCCGTGCCGGTGCCGCCGACCTCGCCGCCGGGCGACGGGGCCGCCGGAGCGGCCTCCACGACCTTCGAGCTCGGTCCGGGCAAGGTCCAGTCCTTCGGAGGCTCGGGCGCCTTCTCGACGGGCTTGACCGGCGGAACCTCGGGATTGCGATTGACGGCCTCGGGGATTCCGGGTACGAAAGCCTTCGGCGCGCCGAGCTTCGCGGGGCCGTCGCCCAAGAACGGGCTCGTGATCTCGATCTCGAAGGGCGGAGGCGTGCGCCAGTCTAGCTTCGGCAGCACGATGAACGCGAGCGCGAGCGCCGCGTGCGCTCCGACGGAGAACCCGACCGACTTCTTGAGCGGCGGGGCCTCGGGCGCGCGGCGGAGCTCGGCCTTCGTCACTTGCGGCGCACCTCCAGGCCGACTTTTCGCAGGCCCGAGGAGCGCACCGCGTCGAGCAGCTCCGCGACCTCGCCGTAGGGGATCGTCTTGTCCGCCGACAGAGTGAGCGCCTGGTCGGGGTTCGCGGCCGAGGCGATCTTGAGCGCGTTCTTGAGCTCGTCGAGCGTGACCTTCTTGCCGGCGAGCGTGAGCTCGCGCTTGCCGTCGAGAGCGATCGCGAGCGCGTCGGTCGCGGCCTTGTCGGACTTGGAGACTTTCGGCACCTCGACCTTGATCGCGCGACGCGCGATCATCGGAGCGGTCGCCATGAAGATGATCAGGACGACGAGCACGATGTCGACCAGCGGGGTGACGTTGATCCCCGTGATCGGCGCGTCGGAATCAGCCTCGGCGTGCATGGACACCCCGGACGGCCGTATACCGCATGCCCAGGGCCTCCGTCTCGGACAGGAGGTCCCGCAGCTTCTTCTGCAGATGGTTGAACACGAGCACGCACGGGATCGCGACGAGCAGGCCGACGGCCGTCGCGATCAGCGCCTCGGAGAGGCCGGCCATGACGACCTCGGGGCCGGCGCCCGACTGCGCGAGGTCATGGAACGCCTTGATGACGCCGAGCACGGTGCCGAAGAGGCCGATGAAGGGCGCGTTGTTGCCCAGGGTGCCGAGCCACAGGAGGCGCCCCTCGAGGTGGCGGCGCTCGTCGATGAGCGCGGCCTGGAGGTGCTGCGGCTCGGACAGCACGCGCGAGGCCGCGCCGGGGTTGGCCTTGACCGCCTTCTCCGCGGCGGAGACGTCATCGGCGGCGAGCGCGGCGAGGAAGCCGGGGCGGAGCGCGGCGAGGGCTTTCGACTCCTCCTTGAGGAGGTTCCAGCGGTCGTACGCGACGGCGACCGCGCCGACCGAGCTCAGGATCAGCGCCCAGATGACCCAGCCTCCGCCGGTCAGGGCGATCGACATCAGGGGGGAATTTTCCATGTCTCCTATCCTACGGCCCGTCTTTCTTGGGGTGCAGCTTGATCAAGGCGGTCGCGAGCTCGGCCTTCACCGACGGATCGGTCTCGCGGTCGAGATACTGCAGCATGCGGCGGTACTCGTAGCCGCCGCCCATCTCGCCGAGGTAGTACGCCGCCATCGCGCGCGCGAACCAGTCGGTGTGGTCGAGGAAGCGCAGCAGGATCTCCTTGCCGAAGGAGTCGCCGAGGCGCCACATGCCGCCGGCCGCGTAGATCTGCGCCGGGATCGAGAGGTCGTTGCGCGCGGCGCCGCCGAGCTGCAGCTGCACCGACTTGTCGCCGAAGATGAGCAAGGACTCGAGCGCGGCGAAGCGCACGGTCACGTTCGGGTCGTTGAGCGCGCCCTGGAAGAGCGTGAGGTAGCGCATGTCCTTCGCGTAGGCGAGGGCGATGAGCGCGGCGGCGCGCGTCTGAACGTTCTTCGCGAGGCGCGCCGCAGTCTCGAGCTCGCGCTGGAGCTGGTAGTCCTTCGTGCCCGCGAGACCCTCGGTGAGGAGGAAGCCGAGCTCGGTGTAGCGGGTCTTGAGCGAGTAGCCCGTGAGCGTCGAGAGCTTGTTGAGGTTGCCGACCGACGCGTCCGCGGCGGCGAGAGTGTCGGGCCGCGCGTCCATGCGCTGCTTGAGCAGGCGCAGGAGGTGGTTGTTGATGCGCGGGTCGATCAGCTCCTCCTGCTTGACGCGCGGGGCGGTGATCGTCAGCGGCTCGAGCTGGAACAGAAGGCCGGCGTCGACGGAGAGGTTCGCGGGCAAGGGGTCGCCCGCGAAGGCCGCCGGGGCGGCGAGGACGGCGGCGGCGAGGAGGAGCTTCCTCATCGGCCGGTCGCCGCCTTCTTCTTCGGCCAGAGCTTCAGAGCCGAGACGCAGTACTCCGCGATCACGAAGTCGTTGCCGACCTCGCGGTCGATGCGGCGGAGGAGCTCGTCGTAGTCCTCGTGGGTGCCGAGCTCGCCGAGATACTTGGCGGCCATCGCCTTCACGAGCCACGAAGGATTGTCGAGGAACGCGCGCAGGCGGTGCAGGCCGGGAGCGTCGCCCATCCGCGCCAAGCCGGCGGCGGCGTAGACGCGCAGGAGCGGCTC
>CAYVFO010000213.1:0-3666 GCA_964450975.1 uncultured Elusimicrobia bacterium
GAACGAGCACGAGCAGCGCGCCGAGCCAGCCCGCCGCCGTCTTGCGCGCGCGCTCGGAGAGGATCAAGATTCCGAGGAGCACGAGGACGTACGCGGGCTCGGGCATGAGCACGCCGGACTGCGAGAGCGCGAGCGGCGACGACGCGAACAGCCACGCCGCGAGGAGAGCGTTCGTCTCGCTCGTCCGGCGCTTGAGCCACAGCCAGATCAGCCACGGGCACGCGGCGAGCACGAGCGCCGCGAACGCCTGGAACGCGCCGGGCGAGTCGGTCAAGAGCGAGAGCGGCGCGAGGATGAGCGGCCAGCCCGGCGCCGTCGAGGAAAGCGGCGGATGCCCGACCGCGGTCCAGAGCTCGTAGCGTCCCGTCGGGAGCGCCTGCGCCGCGAGCAAATAGAGGAGATCGTCCTGCTGTCGGCCGAGATACTGGGCCGGAGCGAAGGCCAGGACGAGCAGGCTGGCTGCGGCGAGCAGGAGGAGGCTCAAGAAATATGGCGGAAGAGGAGGGATTCGAACCCTCGAGGGCTTTTAGACCCTACACGATTTCCAGTCGTGCGCCTTCGACCACTCGGCCACCCTTCCTACGGATGCGATTATAGCATTTGTTAAAATGCCGCGTGTCTCGCCTGGCGCCCGCGCTCGCCGCTTCGGCCGTCATCGCTCCGGCCGTGATCCGCGGGCGCGGCCTTTTTCCCGCGGGCGCCCTCTGGCGGATTCCGCCGTGGACCGGGGTCGTTCCGCCCGACGCCGGCGCGGGCATCCTCTCCGACCAGTACCTCGCCTTCTGGCCGTGGCGCCTGTATCAGCACGCGCACGCCTTCGCCGCGTGGAATCCGCTCATCCTCGGCGGCGTGCCGTTCGCCGGCTGCGTGCAGGCCGCTCCTTATTATCCGGTCAATCTGCTCCTGTCGTGGCTGCCGCCCGTCGCCTTCTCCTGGGCGTCGGCGTTCCTCAAGGTCTTCGCGGCCGGGCTGTTCACGTCCTTATTTGTGCGGCGCCTGGGCGCGTCGAAAGACGCGGCCGCGCTGTCGGGCCTGACGTTCGCGCTCGGCGGCTTCATGATCGCGTGGCTCGGGCATCCGCACGCCAACACCGCGTGCCTGCTTCCGGCTCTTTTTTGGTCGCTGCACCGCTTGTCGGAGAGCCGGTCTCTAAAAGATTCCGCGATCTTGGCCCTCGTGACCGGCTGCGCTTTGCTCGGCGGGCACCCCCCGACGATGATTCATGCCGCCGCGGTTTCCGCCGCGTACGCGATCTTCCTGCTTGTGAATACTTCCGGCGCCGGAACTATTCACAAGGCGCGCTTCTGCGTTTCAGCCGCGGCGGGCGTCCTCTTCGGCGCGATGCTGGCCGCGCCGGCCATTCTGCCGTTCCTCGAGTATTTGCCGCACACGTCGGCCGCCTTGGCGTCGGATCATCTCGCGCGCTGGTCGGAGCGATTGCCGTCCTGGCTTCTTCTTCATCTCGTGATGCCGCTGGCGTCCGGCTCGCCGGCGCTGGGCTCGGAAGTGCTGGCGGGAATTTTCCCGCTGCCCGGCCACGCCAATTTCATCGAACGGGCGGCGTGGACCGGACTCATCCCCATCGTGTACGCATGCTTCGCCGCGCGACGGCGCGGCGAAGCGAGATTCTTCGCCGTTCTGGCCGTCGTTTCATTGCTCTCGGCTCTCGGCGCGTTTTCGCCGGCGTGGAAGTCCTTGCCGCTGTTCTCATCGATCAATCCCACGAGAATGCTCTTGTTCTGGACGTTCGCAGTCGCCGTTTTGGCCGGTCTCGGCTACGACGCCGTGAAGCCGTCTCGCCGCGGTACCGCCGCGCTCATCGGATGCAGCGCTCTTTTGTTATCTCTCTACTTATCCAAGAGCTGGTCGTCATGGGGAGAGCTGTTGCCGTCGGAAAGGCTCTTCACTTTCAAGGTTTCCGTTCTGCTCGTCCTCGAGGCCGCGGCCGCCGTTTGGTCGTTGCGTAAGCCGTCGCACGCCGTTCCGCTGGCTTCCGTTTTCCTTCTGATCCCCGCGCTGGGCGTCAATCCGTCGGCCCCGTCGTCCTCCCTGTATCCCGAAACGCCCGGCATCCAGGCTCTGCGAGAGACCGCCGGCGAAGGCCGCGTCTTCGCCCTAGGCTCCGCGCTCGACCCCGATACCGCCATGCCTTTCGGCCTGCGCGACGCGCGCGGCCGCGACTTCGCGTCTCCTCGCCGCTACGAGGAGCTCGCTCGCGGGAAAGCGGGGGACTTCGCGTTCTGGTCCGACGCGAAGGAGGTCCCGAATCCCGCGCTGTTCTCGATCGGCGCGCTGGCCGCGACGGAGAAGACGCGCCATCTCGTCCCGAAGGGCTGGAAGCCCGTCTACGCGGGCGAGATCGACGTCTACGCCGCGCCCAAGCCCGCGAAGCGCGCGCATTTCGTCGCCGACGCCCGCGCCGTCGCGCCCGCCGAGGCGTTCGCCGCGGTCACGCACCCCTCGTTCGACCCCGCGAAGGTCCTCTGGCTCGACGACGGCCCCGCGCCCGCCCCCTCGAAGGCGAAAGGCTCCGCGCGGTTCCTCGCCGACGGAAGCGGCGAGGTCCGGCTCGCCGTCGAGTCCGACGGCCCCGGGTGGCTCGTCCTGCACGACACGCACCTGCCGGGCTGGGTTGCGTCGGTCAACGGCGAGCCGGCGGCGATCCGCCGCGCGAACTACGCGTTTCGCGCCGTCGCGGTGCCGGGGGGGAATGCCGAGGTCGTCTTCGAGTACCGGCCGTTCTCCTTGGCGCTGGGAGTGTGCCTGGCGGCTATGTCTATTATCCTAGTCATAGGTCTCTGGGTCGTGGGGGCTGACCGTGATCGTCGATAATTTCGAGAACCAGATATTCTTTTCGACGCTTCGGATCACGATTCCAGGAAAGCAGGGCGAGAATGATTCCATCGGAACGGGATTTCTTTGCACTCACCCGCTCCGCATCGACGGTCAGAGCGGCGTCTTCCTCGTTTCGAACAGGCATGTCTTCGGGGATCCGAAGAGTGAGATCATCTTAAACTTCCACAAGAGAGACGGCGCTCTGAACCAGCCGCGACTGGGAGAGATCATTTCTCACCGCTTTTCCGATTTTTCCAACGTTTATTGCGGTCATCCCGATCCGAAGGTCGACTTGGCTTGCATCAACGTGAGCGCGCTGGTCGACCCGGATAATGGGGCCTATTGCAAGCATTTTCCGCCGGATTTCTTCATTTCGAAATCCGCGTTGGAGAAAATTCCACCCGGTCAGCTCGTATCCTTCGTCGGTTATCCCGATAATCGATTCGATTCCAAACACAACTTGCCGATTTTGAGAAAAGGCTACATCGCGACCATGCCGAAGATCGATTTCAACGGCTTCAAGGAGATCGTGATCGACGCGCAGGTTTTTCGCGGATCGAGCGGGAGCCCCGTCTTCGTGGAGGGCGGCGATCGTCATTATGTCATCGGCGTCGTGGCTCAGGCCATGGTGCGATCTGAGAAATTGCAGACGATCGAAGCGTCGAAATCCCACGTCGAGCACGAGTTCGGAATCGGATTGGGGATAGTGTTGAAATCCGAATCCGTGCTGGAACTGCTCGGGGCGGCCGCGGCGAGGCTGTCTGATCGGGTCGAGGCGCGGCGGCGGGGGGCGGAAAAAGTCGACTAGAGCTCGACGACCATTCCCTCGCG
>CAYVFO010000214.1:0-3655 GCA_964450975.1 uncultured Elusimicrobia bacterium
TGTCGATCGACTCCTGCTTGAGCTTCTCGTCGAAGGTCCACTTGAAGAGGTTGTAGTAGAAGATGCCGCCCAGGCACATGACGTAGACGCCGATGCCCGTGAACCACAAGAACCACTTCGCGGAGAGCTTCATCTAGTTACCCGCGCCGTAGAGCTTCTCGATCTTCTCGAGACCCGCGTTGGCGTCCGGGTTGCTCGGGTCGAGCTGCTTGGCGTGCATCCACTTGTCGCGCGCCTTCTCGTAGTCGCCCTTCATGTAGTAGATCGTGCCCTCGAGGTAGGCCTGCTCGGCCGCCTTCTTGTTGCTCTCGGGCGTCGCGGCGGGCTGCGCCGGCGTCGTCGCCGCGGTCGTCGCGGCCGTCTGGCCGGCGGCCTTCGCCTTCGCCGCCTCTTCCTCCTCCTTCTTCTTCGCCTCGGCGGCCAGCTTTTCCTCCTCCTCCTTCTGGCGCTTGGCGTCCTCCTCGCGCTGCTTGGCGGCGACGGCGGCGCGCTCCTTGGCGGCGGCCTCGCGGCGGACCTGCTCCTTGGCGCGGGCGACGAGCTGGTCGGCGGCCTTCGGATCGTAGCCGTACTCGACGGCGTGCTTCCACTCCTTGATCGCCTTGTCGTACTGGCGGCTCTCGTAGAAGCGGCGGCCTTCGGCGACGTGCTGGTTGGCGACCTCGGCGCGGATCTCGGCCTGGAGCTTCTGGGCCTTCACGTTGCCGGGGCCGGACTCGAGCACGGCGTCGAGCATCTTGAGGGACTCGAGCACGAGGCCCTGGCTGTAGAGGTTGAGCGCGGCCTGGAGCTTCTCGTTGGCGTCCTGCTCGCGCGACTCGGCCTCGACCTTGGCGATCTCCTGAGTGAGGCGCGGGTAGCGCGGATTGAGGACGAGCGCGGCGTACCACTGATCGAGAGCCTCGCGCAGGCGGTGCTGGCGGTACGCCTGCCGGCCCTTGCGGTAATGCTCCTCGGCCATCTCGGCGCGCGCCTTCTTGAGCCAGTAGTGCGACTTGAGATTGGACGGGGCGAGCTTCGAGCACTCCTCCCAGCGCTGGGCGGCCTCGACGAGGCGCCCCTGGCGGTAGAGCGCCATGCCTTCCTCGAAGCGCTCCTCGATGAGGCGCTTCTCGGAGACGCGCGGCTTCGTCGAGCCCTTGAGGTCGACGGTCGCCCGGTTGAGGATGTTCGCGTCCTCGTAGCCGGGGTCGATCGAGAGAATCTTGCGCGTGAGCTCGTTGGCCGCCTCGTAGTGGCCGTGCTTGTAGAGGTCGAAGGCGTTCTCGTAGACGTTCTTGAGCGTCTTGCGCGTCACGCGCGACTTCTCGAGCTGGATCGTGTAGATGTACTTCTTCTTGTCGTCCTCGGAGGAGATCGTGCCGAGGTTGAGCTTCGACATGTCGAGGAACAGGCCGTCGGTCTCCTGGACGCGCGGGGTCTGGGCCGCGTCAGCGGCCGGGACGAGCAGCGCGGCGAGAAGCAGCGACTTCATCAGAAGCCGAGACCTCCCTGGACGAGCGTCTTCATCATCGGCGCGAGCATCATGATGAACACGGTCGGGAAGATGAAGATGAAGAGCGGGATGAGCATCTTGGTCGCGGCCTGCGCGGCCAGCTTCTCGGCCTTGTTGAGGCGGCGGAAGCGCATGTCCGCGGCGTAGTTGCGCAGCAGCTCGACGAGGCTGGTGCCGAGCTCGTCGGACTGGATGATGAGGCCGACGAAGGAGCGGATCTCGGGGACGCCGGTGCGCATCGCGAGGCGCTTGAGCGCGTCGCGGCGCGTGTAGCCGAGCTGGACCTCGTTGATCATCTTCTGGAGCTCGTTCTCGAGCTCCGTGCGCTGCGCCTGCTTGACGTTTTTAAGGATGCGCTCGATCGCCGCCATGTAGTCGAGGCCGGCCTCGATCGTCAGGGCCATGAGGTCGACCATCGTCGGGAAGTTGCGCATGATGTCGGCCTGGCGCGTCCGGATCTTTCCCTGGAACAGGGAGTCGGGGATGAAGAAGCCGATGAGTCCGAACATCGCGAGAACGGGCTCGCCGGTCATCACGTAGATGAACGCGATGCCGCCGCCGCACATGAGCTCCTTCAAGTGGAGCATCTCGACGGGCGTCGGCTTGAGCGGCCGGCCCATCATCATATGGAGCTCCTCGAGCTTCACGTCGAGGTGGAAAGTCTTGAGCAGGAAGAGGTCGAGCTTCTCGAGCAGAGAGCCGTTCGGATTGATGCCGGAGAACGCCGAGCTCGTGCCGATGTCCTTCTTGGCGAGCTTGGAGAGATCGCTCTCGTCGGCCTCGGCGGGCGGCGCGAACAGGCGGCTCATCGCGGTATAGCACGCGACCGACCCGAGCACCCCGACGATCAGGAGCAGGTAATGGATGAGCGGGTCGATGGGAGGATTCATATCAGACGCTGATGTCGCCGAGCTTGTTGACGATCTTCATGCCGATGCCGATCCAGACGGTGCAGAAGACGAGAGTGAGGACGCCGATTCCGCTGAAGTAGAACTCCTTCATCGGTCCGGGCTGAAAGGCGAACATGATGATGAGCATGATCCAGGGCATGACGCCGACGACGATCGCCTGGATGCGCTGCTGGGCCGTCATCGCGGCCGTCTTCTCCACGAGCTTGGACTCCTCGCGGATGTTCTCGACGATGCGGTCGAAAATCTTGGTCAGGTTGCCGCCGACGCTGCGCTGGATGACGACGGCCTTGATCATGTAGGAGAGCAGGCGGCTCTGCACGCGCTCCTCGACGCCCTCGAGCGCGCGCTCGATGCTCGTGCCGAGCTGGTAGTTCTTGATGCAGAGGCCGAACTCCTCCGAGATCGGGGGCAGGCAGTCCTTCTGCACCATCTCGAGGCAGCCGATCAGATCGATGCCCGACTTCAAGCCGTTCGACATCAGAATCATGGCGTCCATGAGCTGGCTCTCGCACTTCATGCCGCGCTTGAAGCGGATGTTGCGGAGCAGCCAGCCGGGAATCGTGAGGCCGGCGTAGATGCCGAAGCCGGTGAAGATCATGAGGCCGAACGGGTCGAACGTCAGCAGGCCGACGAGCACGCCGAGGCCGGCCGGGACGCCGACCAGGTAGTGGATCTTGATGACGATGAACTGGCGCTCGTACTCGTGCGCCCATTCCTTCGCCTTGAGCTTGTAGTTCTCCCACCCGTCGGAGATCTTCTTCTCGTTGAGCGAGCCGAGCGTCCAGAAGGCGCCGAAGACGAGGCCGATGCCGATGAGCTTGAAGACGACCGCGACGGCGTGCGTGCCCTTGCTGTCGCTCTGCTGGAACTTGAAGCCGCGCGGCGTCGACTGCAGCGTCTCGAAGGCGCCGTTCATGAGGGCGCCGATGCCGATGACGGCCGCCTTGTAGCGGTCGGTGTCGCCGTTGACGAGGCCGTCCATGACCGAGTCGTACTGCTTGTTGATGAGGTCGAAGTGGGCGATGACGGCGCGGCCGCGGCCGCCGAGCGAGTCGCCGAGCTTGGCGCGCACGAGGCGGTCGAGCGACATCTGGAATCGGATGCGGTTCTCCTCGTACTCCTTGACGAGGTTGCCGGGCGGCATGAGCTGGCCGCCGTCGGAGGGCGGCAGGGACTTCCTCACGAGCTCGAAGAACTCGTAGAGGACGGACGCCGGCGCCTGCCAGAGCTGCGCCTCGTTGAGGATGCC
>CAYVFO010000215.1:0-2181 GCA_964450975.1 uncultured Elusimicrobia bacterium
CCGTGAGCGCGATCAGCACCGTGGCGACCTTCGCGAGCGGGATGCTGCGCGGGTGCTTCTTGCCGGCGCCGGGCGCGGCGGAGCCGGGCGGAGCGGCGAGCGCGTTGAGCGCCTGCTCGACGAGCGGCGCGAGCGCGGGATCGAGACGCATCGCCTCCTTGTACTCGGCGATCGCCTTCGCGATCAAGCCGACTTTCTCGAGCACCATGGCGTGATAGAAGCGGCCCATCGCGTTGTCCGGCTCGATCTGCAGCCCCGCCTCGATGAGGCGCATCGCGTCGGCGGTCTTGCCGAGCTCGAGCAGGGCGTAGCCCTTCTCGAACATCGCGGCGGCGGAGCCGGGATCGAGCTTGAGAGCCTCGTCGGCGTCCTTGATCGCCGCCTCGTAGTTCTTGTTCTTCGGCAGGTTCGAGATGTGGGCGCGCAAGATGCGCGCGCGGACGTTCCCGGGATCGAGCATGAGCGCGCGCGAGAGTTCGAAGAGCGCGCCGTTGGAGTCGCCGAGGGCGAGCTTGCCGACCGCGGACTGGATCAGGGCCTGCGCCTGGGAGCGCGGCGTGACGCCGGGGCCGATGCCGGCGGCGGCGATCGCCAGGCGCTCGGCGGCCGCCTTCTGCTCGGCGGGAGTGCGCGGCTTGTAGCCGCCCGCGGGGGCGGCGCCGGCCCGCTCGGCGTCGGCTGAGGTCTTGTCGCCGGCATCGCTCTTGAGGCCGAACTCCCCCTTCATCGCGCCGGCGACGCGGCCGGCGGCGTCGCCCTGCTCCTGGGAGTAGCGGTACACGGAGCGGGCGAGAACGTTCTTGGGATCGAGCTTGATCGCGGCGCGCGCGTCGGCCTCGGCGCCCGCGCGGTCGCCCGCCTTGTTCTTGAGGCTGGCGCGCATCGCCAGGGCGTTCGGGCCCTCGGGCTTCGATTCCACGAAGCGATTGACGACCTGCATCGCCTGGTCGGGATCCTTCTCGGCGTACCGCTCGAAGACGCCGCCGGGCGTGAAGAGCGTGGTCTGCTGGTCCTGATCGCCGGTCTGCGCGCCGGCGGTCTCGATGTCGCGGAGCCTGTTCAGGGTCGATTGGTTGTGACCGGTCGTGATCCGGTTGTCGGCCTCGCGGTTGATGACGGCCAGATCCTCGTCGAGCTCCGAGCGCAGCGTTTGGAGCTTGGCATCCGCCGCCGGAAGGCCCGTCGCCTGCGTCAGGATGTCCAACTGCTTCGCGTTGTAGAGTCCTATCGGCCTGTTCTGCTTGCCGCCGCGCAGAGTGGAGAGACCCGCCATCCGCTGCCCGTCGGAATTCAAGGACGGCGCGTCGGGCGAATTCTCGACGAAGGCGGCCAACGCGATCATGTCGGAGGTGTAGGTCGCCTTGAGGCCGTTCTGCGCCGCGTAGCGGTCGAGCGCCGGCCCGAGAGCCTTCAAGTTGCGCAGCGCATCGGCGCGAATCGCCGGCGAATTGCGGGGGACCGCGCCCAGGATGTAGTAGTTCGCGTTGTAGGAGGCCGCGAGCCCGTCGAACGCCTCCCGCACTTTGTCCTGCGCGGAGGCCGTCGGAGCCGTCAGCGCCAAGGCGACGGCGGCGAGCAGCGGGATCGTGTTTTTCATCGGAGCGGGGTCATGGGCGTGGCGAGGTCGGGGTGAGCCGCGCGCTTGAGCCCCTTCAAGAGGAGCGCGAGCGCGATGGCGGCGAGTCCGCCGTAGAAAGCGAGGCGTCCGTTGGACGGCAGGCGGCCTTCGGGAGCGCCCTGAGCCGGAGCGCCGCCGCGCAGGCGCGCGAGCGCCTCGTCGACGAGCGGCTTCAGGCCCGGATCGAGCTCCGCCGCCTTCAGGAACGACGCGATCGCGTCGCCAGCGCGGTCGAGCTTCTCGAGGATCATGCCGCGGTAGAGATGGCCCATCGCGTTGAGCGGGTCGGTCTTGAGCGCGGCCTCGACGTCGGCGAGCGCCTCCTTGAAGCTTCCCATCTGATACTTCGCGTAGCCGCGCTCGAGCAAAGCGACGACGTCGCCGGGCTTGGCGGCGAGCGCCGCGTCGGCGTCGGCGATCGCGAGCTCCGGCTTGCCGGAGCGGTTGTGCATCGCGGCGCGGAGGTTGAGCGCGTCGACGTTGCGAGGATCGTAGCCGAGCACGTCGCCCGCCTCGGCGCCCGCGCACGCGAGATCGCCGATGCGCAGGCAGCGGCGGCCCGC
>CAYVFO010000215.1:2191-3646 GCA_964450975.1 uncultured Elusimicrobia bacterium
GATGGGAAGCTTCAAGGAGGCGCTCGCCGACGTCGAGGCCCGGACGAGAGCCCTCCGCCCCCGCGTCCGCGTAGCCGGGCCGCCCGGGAGCCGCTTTACCGCCTCCCGAGCCGCCGTTCTTGCCGGGATTGCCGGCGCCCGCGCCGGGACGGTATTCGAAGCCGCCCTTCATCGCCCGGGAAGCGCGAGAAGCCGCCCCGCTCGACTGGCCGCGATAGCCCTCCACGAGCCTGGCGAGGCGGTTCTTCGGATCGAGCGCGAGCGCGGCCGCGGCGTCGGCGGCGGCGCCCTCGACGTCGCCCTGCGAGGACTTGAGGCTCGCGCGCAGCGCGAGCGGGCGCGCGTCGCTGGGATTGCGGTCGATGAGCGTGTCGAGCGTGCGCTGCGCAGCGGGCGGATCGTTCTTGAGCTGGTCGGCCAGGCTTCCCTTCGGAGGGACCTTCTCGCCCGTCTGGGAGTTCGCGCCCGCGCCGCCCGTCGGGGAGACCTGGTCGGGAGCCGTCTTCGTGTCGGAGCCGTGGAGAAGGCCGGCGCCGTTCGTCCCGAGGCCTCCGTTCGTGAGCTCGTCGAGCTCCCTCTGCTGGGCCTTCTTCAGGACGAGCTCGGAATCGATCTCTTTCGGCGGAAGCTCGTGGTTCCAATTCGCGAGCGGATCGGACCCGGCCGCGACGATCCGGTCCTTGGCGCCCTTGAGCGTCGTGACGGGGTTGCTGTCCTCGAGGCCGTACTGCTGCTGGAACGCCTGCATCCCGGGCGCGGCCTTGCTCATCGCGATGTACGCATCCTGGCGCGCCTTCGGGTCCTTGGAGGCGTCCTGGTAGATCGCCAGGTTCTCGAAATAGGCCAGCTTGGCCGCCTCGTACTGGTCGGCGGTCATCGCGGCGGCGACGGACGTCGCGAAGGCGAGAACGGCAAGGAGGGCTCGAAGGGGGGCTCGGTGAGGGGTCATCTTAAGGGGAGTGTAGCCACGCCCCCTATGGGCGTCAAGACCGCCCCCCGCCCTTTTACCCTGATTTTACAGAGCTATTTTAATTACACTTTAACCATGAATACGCTCGCTTTGCTCCTGCTGACGGCCCCCCCGCAGACCGCGATCTTGAACGAGCGCATCGAGCTCAAGCCCGCCGCGGGCCACCATTTCAACGCCGAAGCGCCGAACAAGTGCGGCAAGAACCGCGCCGACGAGGTCACGCCGCGCGTGTTCCGCTGCCGCCTCGCCTCCTCCGGCAAGATCGAGGTCGTGGCGAGCGTCTGCGACGACGCGAAGACGTTCTGCCGGCAGGAGCGCTTCACCGTCCAAGTCGCGGGCCTCAAGCCCGAGGCCGCGCGCGCGAAGGTCGCTCCGAAGGCGCGCCATTTCGCGCCCGAGTTCATGCTCAACGAGCCGGGCCGCGCGATGACGCTCGCGCGCCGCGCGAAGGATCCCGTGTTCGTGCACTTCTTCGGCATCTGGTG
>CAYVFO010000216.1:0-1833 GCA_964450975.1 uncultured Elusimicrobia bacterium
GGCGGGTCGGCTTCAACGTTCCCGCCGCGGGCAAGACGGGAACCACGAACGACTACCGCGACGCCTGGTTCGCCGGCGTGACCGCCGACCTGTCCGCCGCGGTCTGGATCGGCCACGACGACATGCGCTTCGCGATGCCCGCGGGCAAGGCCGGCGGCGCGATCGCGGCGCCCACCTGGATGCGCTTCGTCAAAGACTACTACCTCACCCGGCCTACGAAAGAATTATAGGGCCAGGCACAGGAATTCGTTGAATTCTTACGTGAGGACGGCGGTCGGAGGCGGCGCGTCCTCGACGCGGTAGTAGGCCTTCACGCGCCGCGAGAACTTGAAGTACAAGAACCAGATCAGGCTCCACTGGATCGACTTCGAGTCCGCGCGCAGGCTGAAGTAGTCCTCGCCCGTCGGCGGCCACGTCCCGAACGACCAGTAGATCAGCCCGTCCCCGAGCAGCACGGCGAAGCCGAGCGTCAGCGAGACGAGCATGAGCAGCCGCATCTCCCCCGGCACCGCGGGCTCGCGGTCCTTCACGCGCTTGAGGATCATGCGCGAGATCCAGAGCGTCGCCAAAGCGTCGAACAGCGCGACGGCGGCCTCCCAGCGCGTCTTCGGGTCGGCGTCGAAGAGCGTGAACGCGAAGACCGGCAGCGCGACCGCGCAGAAGACGACGCCGATCCAGATGACGAGGTGGAAGAAGCGCAGCCAGCCGCCGAACTCGTTGAACGGCTTGGCGAATCTCACTGCGGCGGAGCCTCTCGCGCGAAGCGGAGGATCGGCCCTCCCGTGACGGGGTAGCGCAGGGTCAGGCGGACGAGCGACGCTTCCTCGATGCGGACGAAGCGCTCGCGGGGCTGTCGAGAGTCGCGCAGCCGCGTCCATTCGCCGACGGGCGGCAGGATCCAGTGTTCGAGCCGCACGAGGCGGTTTCCCGCGGGCAGGCGGAGGCGCAGGATTTTATCCTGCGAGCGCGCGCCGACCGCCGTCTTGCCCGCCTCGACGCCGTCGACGTAGACGGCCGTATAGGAGACGCCCTCGTCGTCGGCGTTGGGGACCGCCTCGGCGACGACGAGCTCGAAGTTGGGGTCGGCGACCTCGACGACGGGCGGCGGCGGCGGCTGATCGGGGATCGGCGACGGCTGATCGGGGATCGGCGACGGCTTGGTCTTCGGCGCGCCGCCGCAGGCAGCGAGCAGCAGCGTGAGCGCGGCGAGCGGGAGCGTCCTCATTTCACCCGCACGCGGAAGGAGTATTTGTCGCGCGAGTTGTTCTGCGCCAAGTCGGCGGGCTTGAGGCGCACGGCGTACGTGCCCCTGTCGAGCTCGCGTTCGAACGACACGGGCTCGCCCGGCCTCGCCGCGGCGACGGCGCCGAGCTCTGCGTATTCCTGGTCGAAGAGCGCGACCGACGGAGCGACGTTGATGACGCCGGTGAGCTCGAGGACGACGACGCCTTTTTGGTAGAGGTTGAACTCGTACCAGTCCTCGTCTCCCTTGGGCGCGAAGTACCCGTCGACGGACTCGCCGACTTTGAGCTGGCGAACGGTCGCGCTCGAGGAATTCGGCTCCCACTCGAGCCCGTCCTGGTAGGGGATGATTTTCTTCGTGAGCGTGTAGCTCTGCCGGCTGTCGGCCTTCTTCCCCGACTTCTCGGTCACGACGAGATGGTATTCGCCCGCCGAGGCGCCCCAGCCCGTCATGACCTCGGGCTGTTCCTTGCCCATGTTGTCGACGAGCGCGATCTCCGCGCCGAGCGGGTCGCGCAAGGACAGCGCGAGATCCATGCCCGCGAGGCCCGAGAGCTCGACGCGCAGAGTCTGCCTCGAATCCGTCGAGAC
>CAYVFO010000216.1:1843-3633 GCA_964450975.1 uncultured Elusimicrobia bacterium
CGTCGGGGCGCTGGTCGTTGGGCTCGAACTCGATCGCGCCCTGGTACGGCAGCAGCTCGGTGAGCAGGTCGTACGGGATTTCCGGGCTGCCCTGGTTGCGGACCTTCGAGCGCAGCCGCAGCTGGAACTTGCCCGGGCCGCGCACGCCGAAGGAGCGCAGGCTCTCGCCTTCGCCGACGCCGCCGGCGTCGAGCTCCTTGAGCTTGTAGCCGTTCGTGTCGTAGACCTCGAGGATCGGATCGACGCCGCGGACCTCGGAGACGTCGGCGTTGAGGAGGAAGAGGCCCTGCTTGGCGACCTCGATCGAGTACCAGTCCTCCTCCGCCGCCTCGGGGTCTTCGGAGAGGAGCTGCTTCGCGGGCCAATAGTGGCCCTTCGCGAGGCCGCCCGCCTCGAGCGCCTGGGCGGTCAGCGCGGTGTCGTTGGGCTCGCGCTCGCGGCCCGCGGGCTGCGCGAACGACGTCAAAAGCTCGTACTTCTGCTCGGCGTTGGCGGCTTTCTCGTTCTTGTTCGAGACGACGATATAGTAGGCGCCGATGGAGAGCCCGAGGTCGAGAAGGGCCTCGTCGCCGCCGACTGTGGTCTCGTCGACGCGCTTGAGCTCGCGGCGGTCTTTGTCGAGGAACGACAGGACGAAGTCGACGTCGCGGATGCCGCCGATGCGGACGTCGAGGACGCCCTCGCCGGCCGAGTCGACGCGGTACCAGTCCTGGTCCTTCGCGCTGGCGAGGGTGCCGGTCGCCTTGCCGCCGGCCTTGAGGAAGGTAGCCTGCTGGTGCGAGTCGTTAGGCTCGACTTCCTTGGCCGGCCCGCAGGCGCAAAGACACCCGACCAGGGTCAGGCACAGGAATTCTGTAATTTCTCGGCGGTGAGGGAACATTTTGACGGGGTTGATCGTATGACTATGGATGCGACGACCAAGAATACATTATCCCGGCGCGGTCTATCATGCGATGGCCCGAGGAGTAGAGGGACGCGTCATCTTCGAAAGCGCCGGCGATTACCGCGCATTCAGCGAGACGCTGAATTTAGTCGTGAGTGAATCGAATGCGAGGTTATTCGCGTATTGCTTGATGCCGAATCACTTTCACTTGGCGATCAAGGTTCAGGAGGTGTCGCTGGCGGCTATCATGCAAAGGATACTGACCTCGTATTCGATTACTTTCAATCTGCGACGCGGCAGAATCGGTCATTTATTTCAGGGGCGCTATAAGTCGATTCTTTGCGTCGACGAGGCCTATTTCTTCAGGATTATCCAATACATTCAAGATAATCCGGTTCGCGCCGGTTTGGTTGCATCCTCCGATAAATGGCCATGGTCTAGTCGAACTGAGGTCGGAGTGTCTCATGGCGGATCGACCTTCGATCCGTGGAAGAATCAAGATAACGCACCCAATTTGATTCGGACAAGTGCTGGATCGTCAGTCGCGCTCGAGGATATTGCTTCGGAAGTATCGATATTGAGCGGCGTGTCGGTCGAAGAGATGAAGCATCCCACGAAGAACGCCAAAATCGTCGCTGCTCGGAGAGATTTTTCTGTAAGAGCAATAAGGGGCGGGAGTTCCGTGACCGCCGTCGCGAATTGGTTGGGAATGAAGCCGTACAGCGTCAGTTACTATCTGCGGAGAATTGCGAATTGCTGTGCCTGACCCCCTTGCTACTTAAGCAGGGCGGACCAGGCGCGCTCGAGAGACGAGCGCGTTCGGGCGTTGAGGCGGGCCAAGCGCGCGTTCTGGGCGCGCAGATGCTTCCAGTCTTCCTTGCCGGGAGCGCCCAGATGGTCCGGGAGC
>CAYVFO010000217.1:0-3606 GCA_964450975.1 uncultured Elusimicrobia bacterium
GCATCAAGATCCAGCGCGAGATCTTCGAGATGACGGGCGGCCGCCCCGGCGGCTCGATCCGCGTCTCGCTGCATCCGGCGGTCGCGGACGCGTTCCGCTCGCAGCAGGCGATCATCGAGAAGAACGTCCAGCGCGCGATCCGCATCCAGACCGATCCGAACCTGCCGTGGGAGGACTATCACATCGTCCTCGAATAGAATGCGCCTCGCTCTCCTCCTGACGGCGTCGCTCCTCCTGTCTCCCGCGTCCGCTCGCGCGGGGGAGGAGCTCGCCGTCGTGGTCGCGGGCAAGCCGCAGGACCCCGTCGAGGCGTACAAGGCGGGCTCGAAGCTCTACCTCGACGCCAAGCGCGTCGGCGACCTCTACGGCGGACAGGTGTACTGGTACCCCGTGTCCGGGCGCGTGCGCATCAGCGTGCGCGGCCGCTCCCTCAATCTGCTCGCCGGCTCGGACAAGGCGCAGAGCGGCGAGGAGGAGCTCGACATGGGCGAGGCGCTGCTCGTGCGCGCCTCGCGCGCGTTCATTCCCGTCCCGTTCTTGACGAGCGGCGGCTTCGAGCGCTGGAGCGGCCACGAAACGCGCTTCGACGAGCGCACGAAGACGCTCGTCGTCGAGCGCAAGGGCACGGTCGGCGCCCCGCGCGCCTTCTCGTATAAGGACCGCACGCGGATCTCGCTCGAGCTCGCGCCCGGCGCGCAGTGGCGCTCGGCCGCTCGAGGCACCGGCGCGGCCGAGATCGTCGTCGACTTCGGCGCGTCCGAGGGCGACGAGAGCGTCCAGCTCGAAGACGGCATCGTCTCGTCGTTCGCGCTCAAGCAGGAGGCGCGGCTCGTGCGCCTGACGGTGAAGTTCGCCGAGACCGGCCTCAAGTGGAAGGCCTTCGAGGCGGAGAACCCGCGCCGCGTCGTGCTCGAGGCCTACGGCCAGGGCGCGGCTCCGTCGGCGGCCAAGGCTCCCGTCGAGGCTCCGAAGGCGACGCCGGAGACCAAGCCCGCGGCCGTCGAGCCGAAGAAGCCGGAGCTCGGGCCGGGCGGCCGCGTCGAGGGCGGCGTCGCCGTCAACGGCAAGGACAAGAAGAAGAAGCGCCTGGTCGTCATCGATCCCGGCCACGGCGGCAAGGATCCGGGCGCGACCGGACGGCGCGGCACGCGCGAGAAGGACGTCAACCTCGCCGCCGCGCTCGAGCTCGCGAAGGTCCTGCGTGAGCGCGGCGACTTCGACGTGCTGCTCACGCGCGAGGAGGACGTGTTCGTCCCGCTCTCGGAGCGCTCGGAGCTCGCCAACAGCCGCGAGGCCGACCTGTTCGTTTCGCTGCACTGCAACGCCGCGTCGAGCAAGCGCGAGAACGGCTTCGAGGTGTACTCGGTCTCCGAGACGGCGTCCGATCCCGCGGCCGAGGCGCTCGCGGCGAAGGAAAACGCGGTGCTCGAGCTCGAGGGCAAGAACGTCGAGGACGAGAGCGCCAAGCTGATCCTCCTCGCGATGACGAAGACCGAGATGATCAACGAGTCCGCCGAGTTCGCCGCTCTCGCCGCGAAGAAGATCGAGAAGCGCGTCGACGTCGAGCCCCGCGGCGCCAAGCAGGCCGCGTTCTACGTGCTGCGCGGCACGCACGCGCCCGCGATCCTCGTCGAGATGGCGTTCGTCTCGCACGCGAAGGACGAGGCGAAGCTGGCCTCGCGCCGCTTCCGCCGCACGATGGCCGAGGGCGTCGCCGCCGGCATCGCCGACTACGCCAGGAGGGAAGGATGGCTCGAGTGACCGCTCGCTCCCCGATCGGGGTCTTCGACTCCGGCCTCGGCGGCCTGACCGTGTTCAAGGCCATCGCGCGCCGCATGCCCGAGGAGAGCCTGCTCTACTTCGGCGACACCGCGCACGTCCCCTACGGCTCGAAGTCGCCCGAGGCGATCGCGCGCTTCTCCTCCGAGGTCGCTCGCTTCCTCGCCAAGAAGGGAATCAAGGCGCTCGTCGTCGCCTGCAACACCTCCTCGGCGTGGGCGCTTCCCGCGATCCGCAAGGCGGTCAAGGTGCCGGTCATCGGCGTCATCGATCCCGGCGCGCGCGCCGCGCTCGCCGTCTCGCGCGGCCGCCGCATCGGCGTCATCGGCACCGAGGCGACGGTGAAGTCCGGCGCGTATCCCGCCGCGATCAAGAAGAAGGCGCGCGCGAAGACCGAGTCGGCGGCCTGCCCGCTGTTCGTGCCGCTCGTCGAGGAAGGCTGGTGGACCGGCCCCGTCGTCGAGGCCGTCGCGCGCCGCTACGCGGGCCCGCTCAAGAAGGCCCGCGTCGACACCCTGATCCTCGGCTGCACGCACTACCCGTACCTCAAGCCCGTGCTGCGCAAGGTGATGGGCCCCAAGGTGAAGCTCATCGACTCCGCGGAGGAGACCGCCGTCGAGACAGAGCGCGTCCTCTCCGGGCTCGGCCTGCGCGCGCGCAAGGGGAAGACCGGCGCGCGCGGCTTCTACGCCTCGGACGCGCCCGAGCGCTTCGCGCGTCTCGGCGGCCGCATGCTCGGCGCGAAGATCAAGAAGGTCTCTCTCCACCATTTCGACTGATGAAGGAATTGATCGCCCTGACGGGAATCGCCAAGGTCCGCGTCGACGCGGGCTTCTCGCGCGTCGGCCGGAAGCTCTCCGCTTCGGACGCCGCGGAGAAGGCGCTCATGATCCTCGCGGCCCGCGCGATCGCGCAGGGCAACGCGGTCATGGCGCTCGCCGAGCGCGGCCTCGCCAACGAGGCGCTGCCGATTCTGCGCGGCCTGGCGGAGATGGCTCTGACGATGCGCTGGATCTCCGAGAAGGACTCGGCCTCGCGCGCCGCCGAAGCGATGAAGGAGCTGCACGACCCGGATTGGGAGACGCACTGGCCGAGCGCGCGCCTTCGCGAGCGCGCGGCCGCTTACGGCGTGCCCGAGTCCTCCGTGAAGGTCGTGCTCGATTCCGCCGCGGACTTCGCGCGCGGCTCGGCGCAGGGCCTTCCGTGGGGCCACGTGTTCGCGGAATCCACGCGCCCCGGCCGCGGCGCGGAGGAAGTTCTGACGGCGGCCGCGATTTTGCTCGGGCACGCGCTGAAGTCGCTCGACGCCCGCTGGCCGGGAGAGTTCCCGGGAGCGGATGAGATGTGGGAGCGCGCCAAGATTTCGAGAGGTCAATGAGATGATGAACGAAGAGACGAACGGTCAGGGCGGCAATCAGGGAGGGACTCCTCCCCAAGGCGGCGGAGGCCAGGAGCCTCGCCAGCACCAGCACGCCCAGGGCGGCGGCCAGCAGCAGGGCCAAGGCGGCCAGGGCGGCGGCCAGCACGGAGACGGCGGCGGACGCCGGCGCCGGCGCCGGCGCGGCGGCCGCGGCAGGGGCCAGGGCGGCGGAGGCGGCGGCCAGCATCAGGGCGGCGGCCACAACCAGCAGCGCCAGGGCGGACAGAACTGGGGCGGCGGGAATCGTCAGCAGCAGAACGGCGGCGGCCAGCGAATGCCCTCCGTTCCGCAGGCTCCGCAGCGCTCCGACGTCGAGCAGGCGTTCTCGGCGATGACGCCGGTGGACCCCTACCAGTGGTTCCAGCTCGAGAAGGGCTCGACCGACCCGTCCATGCGCGCTCTCGACC
>CAYVFO010000218.1:0-3603 GCA_964450975.1 uncultured Elusimicrobia bacterium
GTTCGGCGTCGTCTGCTACGGCGTCGGCGGCTGGTGGGGCTTCTCCTTCCTGCCGCGCTTTCTCGGCGCGGGCCCGCCCGAAGCCGCCGTCTGGTTCCTCGGCGTGTGCGTCGTCCACGGCGCGCGCTGGGCCGCGTGCGCGGCGCTCGCCGCGCGCGCGCCGGCCGGGCCCGCGCGAACGGCGCTGTTCGTCCTCGGCGCGATGATCGCCGAGCCGTACGCGCCGACGCTCTTCCCCGGGACGTTCGCCGCGACGCAGGCGTTCCATCTCCCGTCGATCCAGCTCATGGAGAAGCTCGGCGAGGCCGGGCCCGCGGCGCTCGTGCTCGCGGCGAACGCGGCGCTGCACCGCGTCGTCCGCTCGCCGGGCGCGCCGGCTTTCGCATTCGCCGCCGCGGTCGCAGTACTGCTCGCCGGCAACGAGGTCTGGGGCCGGCGCCGCCTGGCGGAGGTCGAGGCCGCCGCCGAGTCCCGTCCCGTCCTGCGCGCGGGGCTCGTGCAAGGCGGCGTCGTCCGCGCGCGCGGCCCGAATCCCAACCGCTTCGGCCAGGATCTCGCGCGCTACTCGCGCCTCTCCGGCGAGGCGCGGATCGCCGGCGCGAGCGAGCTCGTCGTCTGGCCGGAGAGCACGTTCGCGCCGCTCGTCGAGTACGACCTCGACGCGCCGGCTCAAGCGTCCGCCGACGGCGCGCCGCTCGCCGAGTCGCTGCGCTCCGTCGGCGCGCGCACGCCGCTGCTCTTGTCCGCGATCGGGCGCGGGCCCGACGGACGCGAGCGCAACGTCTCCGTGCTCGTCGACGCGAAGGGGCGCGGCGCCGGCGTCACGGAGAAGACGGTGCTCGCGCCGTTCGGCGAGTACGTCCCCGGCGGCCGCCTGACCGCGTGGTTCCGCCGGCTGAGCCCGCGCACCGGGACGCTGTCGCCCGGTACCGGCGCGCGCGCTCTCCCGCTCGGCTCCGCGCGCCTCGGCGTGCTGATCTGCTTCGAGAGCTCGGTCGCCGGCCCCGCCGAGCGGCTCTCCTCGCTCGGCGCGAACGTGCTCGTCTCGCAGACGAACGACTCGTGGCTCGACGGCACGACCGCGCCCGAGCAGCACATGCGCCAGGCCGTGCTGCGCGCGATCGAGAACCGCCGCGCCGTGCTGCACGCGGCCGCGACCGGCGTGAGCGCGGCGATCTCCCCCTCGGGCCGCGTCGTCGCGCGCATAGACGCCGGCGCCGAGGGCGCGCTCGCCTACGCGGCGCCGCTCTCGGAGGAGAAGACGGGCGGCCCCGCCGCGGCGCGCGCGGTCTTCGGCGCCTGCGCCGCGCTGCTCGCCGCGGGCGCGGCGTGGGGCGGCTCCCGGAGCGCCGCGTGAGGCCGATCCTCTTCGAGGCGTTCGGGCTGCGCGTCGCGTCGGCCCCGGTGTTCGCCGGGCTCGCCGCCGTCCTCGCGTTCGCGTACTTCTCCTACCGCCGCGCGGGCCTGCGCCTCTCCGAGGAGGACTTCTGGGGGCTGATCGCCGCCCTCGCCGCCGGAGTCTTCGTGGGAAGCATCGGCGGCTACGCGCTGATCTCGAGCGGCGGCAACTGGAACTTCGCGGTGTGGACGGGACGCTTCGCCGTCCCGGGCGGCACGTTCCTCGGCGCGCTGCCAGGCGCCGCGCTCGCCGCGTGGCTCTACTGCCGCTGGCGCGGCATCGCGTTCGGCCCCGCCGCCGACGTGCTCGCCGGAGCGGCGCCGCTCGGCCTCATCGTGATGCGCGCGGGGTGCGTGCTCAACGGCTGCTGCCACGGCCTGCCGACCGAATCCGAGTGGGGCTTCGTCTTCACCGGCCGCTCCGCGGTGCCGTGGGCGCTGCGCGGCATCCCGCTCCATCCGACGCAGCTCTACGAGGCCGCGGGCGCGCTCGGAATCTTCCTCGCCGTCGAGCTCGCCGCGCGGCCGCGCGTGCGCGACGGGCGCTGGAGGCCCGGCGACGCGCTGTGGCTCTCCGCGGCGCTCTACGCGGCGCTGCGCTTCGTCGTGGACTTCGCGCGCGCGCAGGACCCGTCGGTGTACGCGCCGCCGCACATGAGCCTCGTGCAGTGGGCGTGCGTCGCGGCGCTGGCCGCCGCCGCGGTCCATGTCGCGAGGAGGCGCGCGTGAGGCGCCCGGACGCGCGGACCGTTTACGCGCTTCTCGTCGCGGGCTCCTTCGCGGCCGTCGCGCTGTGGCGGCTCGACCTCGTGCTCGAGGCCGGGCGCGCGACCCTGCGCGCGCTCGAGCGCGGCGGTCCCGCGCGGACGCGCGTGCTGGGCGAGATCGCCCTGTTCGGCGCGATCCTCTCGGCCGCCTGGCTGTGGATTCCCGCGACGGTCCGCCCGGCGCGCGACGCCCGCGTCGCGGCGCTCGGCCTGCTGCTCGGCTGGGCCGCCGAGGCGTGGGGCACGCGCTCGGGAATCTGGCGCTACTACACCGGCGAGACGCCGCCCTTGTGGATCGTGCCCGCCTGGGCCGTCGGCGCTCTGCTCGTCGAGCGCGTCGCCGAGCGCCTGCCCCTCGCCCGGCGGCCGGGCTGGTTCAATCTCGGCGCCTCGACGATTCTCTTCGTCTTCATGTCGTTCACCGCGCCCTGGCTCGGGCGCCCCGAGGGCTGGGGCGCGGCGCTGCTGGTCGCCGCGGCCCTCTTCGCCGGCGCCTCGCCGAAGGAGGATTGGCGGGTCCTGGCCGCGGGCGCCGGGTGCGTGTTTTTCGCCGACCTCTGGGGCACGACCAACGGCTGCTGGGCCTACTACGCCCACAGGGCCCCCTACGGCCTGTGGAAAGGCATCCTCTTCGGGATGGCCTTCGATACGGCCGTCGTTTTGGCGGTTCTCAAGCTCGCCAAGGCCTTGGAAAAGAAGGGTTTTTAACCGAATTTTAAATTGCCAAAACCCGGGTTTCCGGGTACACTGGGGCGACGGCCGTTATCGAGGAGAGATCATGAAAGCGTCCATTTTGAAGGTTCTCGTGGTGACGATGTCCTTCGCCGCCGTTGGGCTCTTGTCCCTGTCGTCCGGCGCCGCGGACTCCTCCTCGTCGCAGACCGACCCCATGGGCGGCTGCTGCGGCGGCCAGCCCAAGGAAAAGGACGAGGCGCCGCCGATCCGCTGCGGCAACGGCACCATCGCCCGCGGCAACACATGCGTCAACGCCACCAAGTGATTTAGAGGAGAACTCCGATGAAATCCAAGCTTCTGCGCGCCATGGTCCTCGCGTTCTCGACGGCGGCCGTCGCCTTGCTCGCGCTCTCGCCGAGCGAGGCCGCCGACTCCTCCTCTTCATCCGACGGCGGAATGGGCGCCTGCTGCGGCCAGCAGCCGTCCACCGACACGGGAACCGATCTCACGAAGCCGCAGGACATGAAGTGCGGCCCGGGAACTCACCTCGAGGGACGCTTCTGCGTCTCGGACACTCCGACAGCGCCGCGCCAGCTGCGCACGAACCAGAGCTCGGGCTCGAACGGCGGGCAGCGCACGCTGTCGACCGACTAGCGGCGCTTAGCGCTTCTTCGGCGCGCCCGGCATGGCCGGCATCGCGGGGATAGACCCCGGCGCCACGTCCTGCGCGAGCTTGGTCAGCGGCGCGAGATCCGTTCCGGGC
>CAYVFO010000219.1:0-1281 GCA_964450975.1 uncultured Elusimicrobia bacterium
AACAACCCGCAGGTGCTCTCGGGCGCGCTCGACATCGACGCCTCCGAGAAAGGCGCGCGCTTCATCAACTTCTGCGACTCCTTCAACATCCCGCTGCTCACGCTCGTCGACGTGCCCGGCTACTGGCCCGGCCTCGAGCAGGAGCACGGGGGCATCATCCGCCGCGGCGCGAAGCTCCTCTACGCCTACTGCCGCGCCTCCGTCCCGAAGGTGACGGTCGTGCTGCGCAAGGCGTACGGCGGCGCCTACGACGTCATGAGCTCCAAGCACATCCGCGGCGACGTCAACTTCGCGTGGCCGTGCGCCGAGATCGCGGTCATGGGCCCCCAGGGCGCGGTCAACATCCTTTATAAGAACGAGCTCAAGGCGGCGAAGGACCCCGAGAAGCGCCGCGCGGAGCTCGTGGCCGAGTACGTCGAGAAGTTCGCCTCGCCGTTCCAGGCCGCCAAGCGCGGCTACGTCGACGAGGTCATCGAGGCCCGCAAGACGCGCCCGAAGGTCATCCGGGCGATGAAGTTCCTCAAAGGCAAGAAGGTGCACCGCTTGCCGAAGAAGCACGGCAATATCCCGCTATAATATAACGAAGGCTACAGGAGACACTGATATGGCTCGAACGAAGGTGACGGTGATCGGCGCCGGAAACGTCGGAGCGACGCTCGTGCAGCGCTTGGCCGAGATGGAGGTCTGCAACGAGGTCGTGGTCGTCGACATCCCCGCGACCGAAGGCATGCCCGCCGGCAAGGCGCTCGACCTGCTCGAGTCCGGCCCCGTGGTCGGCTACGACACGCGCATCACCGGCACGACGTCCTACGAGCCGACGGCCGGCTCGGACATCGTCGTTCTCACGGCCGGCATCCCGCGCAAGCCGGGCATGAGCCGCGACGACCTCCTCAACACGAACGCGAAGATCGTCGCGTCGTGCACCGAGAACGCGGTCAAGTTCTCGCCGAACTGCATCCTGATCATCGTCTCGAACCCGCTCGACGCGATGTGCCAGGTCGCGCTCAAGACCTCCAAGTTCCCGAAGCACCGCGTCATCGGCATGGCCGGCGTCCTCGACAGCGCTCGCATGCGCTGGTTCATCGCCGAGGCGCTCGACGTCTCGATGGAGAACGTCCACGCGATGGTGCTCGGCGGCCACGGCGACACGATGGTCCCGATGCCCCGCTTCTCGACGGTCTCCGGCATCGCGATCACCGAGCTCCTCCCGAAGGAGAAGATCGAGGCGATCAACCAGCGCACCCGCGACGGCGGCGCCGAGATCGTGAAGCTCCTCAAGAC
>CAYVFO010000219.1:1291-3586 GCA_964450975.1 uncultured Elusimicrobia bacterium
GGCGTACTACGCGCCGTCGGCGTCCACCGCCGAGATGGTCGACTCGATCCTCAAGGACAAGAAGAAGCTCCTGCCGTGCGCCGCCCTCCTCGAGGGCGAGTACGGCGTCGAGGGCGTCTTCGTCGGCGTGCCCTGCAAGCTCGGCGCGCGCGGCATCGAGCAGATCATCCAGCTCAACCTCACCGTCGACGAGCGCGCCGCTCTGCTCAAGTCGGCCGGCGCTGTCAAGGAGCTCGTCGGAGCGCTCAAGTAAGACGCATGTTGCTGGCCCTCGACGCCGGCAACACGAATATAACGGTCGGAGTGTTCGCCGGGGATCGGCTCGTGCGCCAATGGCGCCTCGAAACCGATCCCCGGCGCTCTTCTGCCTGGTACGGCCGGGCTCTGCGTTGTCCGTTCCGCAAGGTGGACGGGCTGCCGGCGAAGGTCGTCATCGGCTCGGTTGTGCCGCCGCTGGACGCCGTGCTCGCCAAGGCGGTCCAACAGGCGTTCGGCCTCAAAGCGTCTTTCGTGACTCCGTCCAGTCCGCTGGGGCTTCGCCTCAAGGTCGCCAAGCCGGAGCAAGTCGGGGCCGACCGCATCCTCAACGCTTTGGCCCTGAAGTCGCTCTATAAAGGAGCGAGTATCGCCATCGACTTCGGCACCGCCACCACCTTCGACTGCGTGGACGCCTCCGGCGCGTACGCCGGGGGGGCGATCCTGCTCGGCCCCAACTCCGCCTCCCGCGCCCTGCACGAGTTCACGGCCAAACTGCCGCTCGTGAAGGTGCGCAAGCCGGGCCGGGCGATCGGCAAGGACACGGTCGAGTGCCTCGAGGCGGGGTTGTACTTCGGCTACCTCGGGATGATCAAGGAAGTGCTCGCCCGCACGAAGAAGGAGCTGGGGGGGAGCCCGAAGGTCGTCGCGACCGGGGGCCTGGCGCCGCTGTTCCTGAGGGATCTGAAGGGCGTCCGGCACGAGCCGGACCTGACGCTCGACGGCCTGCGGATCGCCGCCGGCCTTATTTGATCGGCAGGTGGCGCATGAAGACGTACGCGCCCGCGCCCATGCCGGCGATCACGCCCGCGGCGCCGAGCAGCTGAAACCGCCGCTCCTCGGGCCGGTCGCGCAGCGCGCGCACGTGCTTCTCGAGGCTGAGGAAGAAGGGGACGAGCGCCATCGCGATCCGCGCCTCGGTGCCCGTCGTCTTGGCGAGCGTCACGAGAGCGGCGACGCCTCCGAAGTACGCCGCGGCGGGCACGGCGAACGCGGCCAGCGAGAGCCCGGCGCTGCCCTTGGCGATCTTGTCCTTCTGAGGGCCGAGGATCTTGAGGCAGATTTCGTGCACGGCCATGAAGATGCCGACGGCGACCACGTAAAGAACGAGGAGCTGGACGCTGATCGTCCACTTCTCATTGTTGCGCAGCTTGCCGACGATATCGTTCATTGGAGTCCTGACCTTGTTGGGTCGTCCAATAATCACAACATCTTCGTCACAAGCAGTTCGGAGGCTTAGGTGCACCGAGTCAGAAACGCCGTGGTCATCATCATTCTCTGCATCATCGGAGCGATGACGTTCAAGAATCGCGCGCCCCAGCTCGCCCTCATGCCCGCGGGCGACATCAAGGATGCCGTCGCCGGCAACCCCGTGCGCCGCGGCAACCCGAAGCTGACTCTCGCCTCCGGCGCCGGCGAGGACCTTCGCGACTCCGTCGCCGGCCACGCGGTCGGCACGCCCGGCCCGACCGGCAACACGTTCGGCGGCGTCGGCGATCCGCCCCGCGGATCCGGCAACGGCGGCTTCGGCCCCCTGAGCACGAACCCGAATCAGAACCAGAACCCGCCGGAGACGATCTCTCCGTCGGAGCCCGAGCAGGAACAGGAGTGCGGAGACTGCTTCCAGCAGTAATGCGATCCTGACCAAGCCGGACCCAGGAGCCCAGTCCAAACGGACTGGGCTCCTTGTTTGAACGACAGCCGAACAAGGAACCGAGACTCATGAAGACCCGCATCGCCGCCGTTCTCGTCGCTCTCCTGGCGTCCTCCGCCCAGGCCGTGAACCTCGACTGGCTCACCCAGTACAAGAAGCCCAACATCCATTGGGGCCAGCTCGCGATCCATCCCTACTACCAGTTCACGCAGATCTACGATTCGAACATCTACCTCGTGCCCCGCAACCATCCGAACGGCACGCAGGTCGGCGGCGGCGTCGTCGGCTCCTGGATCACGCGCAACGAGCTCGCGCTCGAGCTCGAGCTCCCGTGGCGGCGCCTGCACAACTTCAAGGCCGGCTACACGTTCGACTCCCAGCTTTAA
>CAYVFO010000220.1:0-3561 GCA_964450975.1 uncultured Elusimicrobia bacterium
ACTTCTTCTGGTCGGCCTCCATCTTCTCGGCGTCCTTGAGGTACTGGTCGGCCAGCCCGGTGTCGGGAAGATTCGGAGTGGAGATTCCGTCGATCTCAGGAACGGTGAGGATGTCCGTGCGGTCGCCGGTGAGCTCGTTGCCGTCGTAGATGGAGCCGGTGTTCGTCGCGGCGAACTCGCCGGGGCAGCCCGTGCCGGGCGTGCAGTTCGGCGCCACGGAGATCGCAGCGCGGCCGCGGCCGAGGGCGAGAGCGGCGAACGCGCGCTGGCCGTTGATCGTGTGCGAGCCGACCATGCCGCGCGACATGCGCGCGTTGATCACGGTCGCGCGGGACTTCGAGAGCTGGCCCTTCGCGCCGCCCTGGATCTGCGAGCCGCGAGGATTCTGGTCCGTCTTGATGCCGGAGAGGTTCGCGTTGACGCGGTCCTGAAGCTTGCCGGTCGAAGCGCTGTTGCCGCCGCTGAAGAAGCCCTTCGCGGCGAACGCGCCGCCCGAGAGGCTACCGCCCGCGCCGCCGAAGCCGCCGGCGAACGCCGTCTTCACGAAACCGTTGCCGCGAGAGCCGACCTCGTCGGGATCGATGGCCACGGCGTCGCCCGAGCCGCGCACCTTCGCGTCGTCGGGATTGAGGATGCCGTCCACCGAGCCCGGCTCCGGCATCTTGTCGCCGGCCTTGGTCTCGAGATCCGAGCGGCGGCCCTGCACGAAGCCGAGCGAGCCGGAGCCCACGCCGCCGCCGGAAGCCGCGTCGCCGCGGCCCATAAAGGAGGACCAGCCGGCCTTGCCGCTGCCGTCCTTGGCCGCCTTGAACGCCGCGACGAGATCGCCGAAGTCGCGCTTGCCGCCGGCCAGGCCCCACTTGGAGACGTCCACGCCGGCCTTGCCCGCCAGCCACGCCACCGCCGCGGCCACGCGGGCGCCGCCGGGGAGGCTCAGAATGACGGCCGAGGGAGCGATGAACAAGAAGGACGCGAACACCACCAGCAGGAGCAGGGCGGACAGCCCCTTGCGGCCCCTGAGGAAGAGGAGAAGCGCGGCCAATCCGGTCTTTTTCTTGTTCTTATCGAGGAAAGTCGACATATTTCCCTCACTACGGCGTCACGTCTAGTGTAGTCCGTCCCCTTATGGCTGTCAATGCGAACGGAGCCGATTTACCGAATTTTATCCGACCCCCCTACGGCAGCCCCTGCCCGTTGGTTCTCGGGTCGGTGCGATCACTGCGGATGTTGCCGTTGGTAGTGTTGTGCTCGGTGTGCAGGGTGTTGCCGTTCTGCTGGACCGAGTTGAACTGGCTGGCGTGCGTGACGTCGTCCGGCGGATTGCAGTCCTTCGGATCGACGCCCTCGTTGTACGCCTTGTCGATGCAGTACTGATTGATCCGGTTCTGGTTCTCGTCGCCGGTGCGGGCCGCGAGAGACTCGGACATCCCGGACGCCATGCTCTCCATCATGGCGGCCATCTCCTTCATCATGACGCTGGCGGCGATGAGCGCCGCGCCGATCGCGATGAGGGCGATGCCGATGGGCGTGGCCGGCCACCAGAGCAGGCAGCAGCCCGCCGCGACGAGGCCGATGCCGATCCACATGAGCGTCTCGGCCTTCTTGCGCATCTCGCCGGCGGCCTTGGCCATCTCGGCGATCATGGCGACCATCGCCGCCTGATTGCCGTCCATGAAATTACCAGTCGGGACGTCCACGTTCGGCGCGGAAACGTCGGGCGCGCCGCCGCCGTTGGAGCTGGGAGAGGTGACCGCGCCGCCCGGGGCGCCGGGGCCGCCTTCCACGTTGCCGTTGCCGATCGCGCCGTCGAAGGCGTTGCCCGCCGTGGAGCGAGCGCCCTCGGCGGAGTTGTTGCCCGCGCCGAGCATGGACATGCCCTTGGCGATCTTTAGCTGACCGAACGCCTTGCTCGAGCGCTGCCGCTGCGCCTGCGCGCCGCGGACGACCTTGCCGGTCTTCGCCGACTTCATCGCGCCGAGCTTGCCCTTCGAAGCGAGCGAAGACTTGGCCATCCCCTCGTTGAACTTGGGCGCGTTGGGGTTGCCCTGGAAGATGTTCTTGCCGCCGAAGCCGCCGCCGAGGCTCGACGACAGCTTCGAGCCGGACAAGTTGTGCTCGAGGCCGCCCGCCGCCTGACGCCAGTCCGGCTTCTCGGCCGCCGGCTCCGCAGGAGGAACCGCGTCGCCCGCCGTCTGCTGCTCGGGAGCCTTCTCGGGCGCCTTGGGAGCCTCGGCCTTCTTGACGGGATCGAACATGATCTCGCCCTTGCTGGCGACGTAGCCGGTGCGGTCGCCGCCGCCCTGACGGATCTTCATGGACGAGGAGATCGCGCCGAGGTCGCCGGTGCCCATCGCCCCGCCGCCGCGCATCATGGACATGGCCATGAAGCCGCCGCCGAGAACGAACGCGGCGAGGCCGGCGGCGATGAGAGTCTTGCCGAGGACGGTCGCGGCGAAGCCCGCGATCGCGGAACCCGCCGCAGGCGAGCCGGCGCCCGCGGCGCTGGCGGCGGCGCGAGCGACGTTGCCGCCCGTGGCGCCTGAAAAAGGCGAAGCGCCGGGCTTGACGCCGCCCCAGGCGGCACCGGCCTTCTTGCGCTCCTTCTCCTTCTGCTTCAGATCCGGGATGTCCATCGCCGGAGCGCCCTGATTCGCCTGATTGAGGTCCTCGTTTTTAGCCATATCGGTTGCCCTCGTTATTTCTTGTCCAAGAACTTCGCCATCTGGCCGAACAGCATGCCGGCCGCCGCGGAAATGATCATCGTGCCGGAGTTGAGGATCGCGCCGCGCAGATACGGAATCATCGCGGTCGCCGCGATGAAGCCTCCGGTTAGAGTGAAGACGGTGCCCTGGAAGTAGTCGCCCATCGCGATGATCGCGATGCCGAGGACCGCGATGATGCCGCCGAGGGCCGCCATCACGCCGGCGAGCATCTGACCGTAAGCCAAGGTGAACGTGCCGCCGTCGAGAGCGGCGACGATGAGCGAGATAGCCGCGATGGTCGCGAGCAGGGCCTGCGCGACCATGCACAAGGTGTCGAGAACGGGATTGGCGCTCTCGCCCTTCTCGTCCTTGATGTCGAGACAGCCGCTGCCGTTGGGATCAGGATACTGGCCGTCGCCGCAGTCCGCGCCGCCGATGGCGCCGCCGCCGCCGCCGCTCGTGTCGCCTCCGCCGGCGTTGTCCGCCTCGGTCTGAGGCTTGGTGCCGTTGCCGACGCCGGCGCCGGTGATGACCGTGCCCGCGCCCTGATTGTTGTCGAAGGCGGACGCGGCGTCGTAAGAAGCGGTCTCGGCGCGGTTGGCGCCCGCGCCGCGGCGAGAGAGAGCGTTCGCGTTCGCGAGCTGCTTGCGGGCGAAGCCCTTCACGTTGCTGCGCGCGAGGCTCGGACGGCCGGCCTTCGCCATCGTCGGCTTAGCCGCCGCGCGGCTGCCGGAGAGCTGGCCGCCCTTGCCGCCGGAGAAGGCGGTGGCGCCGCCGAAATTGCGGTTGATGCCGCCCGAGAGACCGCCGCCGCCCGACAGGGACGAGGAGCCGCCGCCCGTGCTGAGAGCGCCGAACT
>CAYVFO010000221.1:0-758 GCA_964450975.1 uncultured Elusimicrobia bacterium
GGCCGGACCGGCGGCCGCGCCTATCGCGGCCTCGAGCGCGGCGAGCCCTTCGCCCGTGAGCGCGGAGCACGCCACGGCGCCGCCGGGAAGAGCCTCGCGTCCGGGAAGGTCGCACTTGTTGTGCGCGACGACGACCTTGGCTCCCGCGCGCTCCGCGGCGGCCGTCACGGCCGCGCGCGTCTCCGCGTCCGTGGCGTCGGCCGCGCGCGCGCCGTCGAGGACGAGCACGGCGACCGCGCAGGACGCGAGCGCGCGCTCGGCGCGGGCGACGCCCTCGCGCTCGGCGGGATCGGACGCGTCGCGGCGGATGCCGGCGGTGTCGACGAGAGTCACCACGCGCCCGCCGAGCTCGGCCTGCTCCTCGAGCACGTCGCGCGTCGTGCCCGGCTCCGGCGCGACGATCGCGCGCTCGCGGCCGAGCAGGGCGTTCAGAAGGCTGGACTTCCCGGCGTTCGGGCGGCCGAAGAGGCCGACGCGCGCGCCCTCGCGCCGAGCGCGGCGCCCGCGTCGGCCGCGGAGAGAGGCGCGATGTCCTCCTCGGGATGGTCGAGGCGGACCTCGACGGCGGCGAGAAGCTCGAGCACGGGCGCCCGCGCCTCGTCGAGCGCGCGGGAGAGCCCGCCTTCGAGGCGCGAGAGGGCCGCGCGGCGCGCCGCGGTTCCGCGCGCGGAGATGAGGTCGCCGACCGCGCGCGCCTGGGCCAGGTCGATGCGCCCGTTGACGAACGCGCGGCGCGTGAACTCTCCGGGAGCGGCGGG
>CAYVFO010000221.1:768-3507 GCA_964450975.1 uncultured Elusimicrobia bacterium
CGCGGAGATGAGGTCGCCGACCGCGCGCGTCCCGCCTCGAGGACGGCCTCGAGGACCTCGCGCAGGATCTCCGGCGAGCCGTGGGCCGTGAGCTCGAGGAGGTCCTCTCCCGTCGGCGTCGCGGGTCCGGCCCAGAACGTCGCGACGACTCGGTCGACCGTCTCGCCGCCGCGCTTGAGCGGCCGCGGCGTCGCGCGGCGCGGCTCGAGCTCGACGCCGAGGAGCGCTCGGGCGATCGCGCGGCACAGGGGGCCGGAAACGCGGACGACGCCGAGCGCGGAGCGCCCCGGGGGCGTCGCGAGCGCGGCGATCGTCGCTTCGGTCACCCGTTTCTCGCGCGGATCACGAGCTTGCGCCACGGGCCTTCGCCTTCGGAGGCGGTCGTGACGTCGGGGCTCGAGCCGAACGTGCGGTGCACGAGGCGGCGCATGGACGCGTCCATCGGCTCGAGGCGCACGGGCTTGCCCGTCGCCTTCACCGACTCGATCGCGCGGCGCGCCTCGTCGAGGACGGCCTGCTCGCGCTTCTCCCAGTAGGAGAGCGCGTCCACCTGCACGGCGACCGGCGTCCCGCCGGCGCGCGAGAGGATGAGCGTCGCGAGGAACTGCAGGGACTCGAGCACGCGGCCGTCGCGGCCGACGAGGATCGACGCGTCCTGCGACTCGATCGTGATCTTCACGCGCTCGAGATCGGCGTCCCACGAGGTCGCGGCGGTCGGAGCGGCGATGCCCATGAGTCCGAGCAGCTCGAGGACGAGCTTCTCCGCCTTCGAGCACGCCTCGGCGGCCTCGGCCTTCGAGACGGGCTTGGCCTCGGGGGCGGGCTCGGGGCGCGCGGAGCGAGGCTCATGGCGCGGCTCGGGCCGGGGCTCGGGACGCGGCGTCCGCGGCGCCTCCTGGCGGCGCGGCGCGGGAGCGGGAGTCCGGCTCGGGGCCGGACGGGACGGGCGGCTCTGCGGCGCGGGCCGCGGGGCCGGCTGGGCGGACGCCGGGGAGTCGGGGCCCCAGCGCTTCTCGGTCAGCCGCACCTTGGCGGGCTTGGCTCCGATGCCCATGAAGCCGCCCGACGACTCCTGGATCACGGTGATCTCGACCTGGTCGCGCCTCAGTCCGCACTCGCGAAGAGCGGCGTCGATCGCGTCCTTGACCGTCTTGCCTTCCGTTTCGATCGGCTGCATGGGAAAATCCTCCGTGATGTCAGGCCTCGAGCTTGTCCTTGAGCCCGAGCTGCAGGGCGGTGCTGACGACGCTGTTCGTCAGCCAGTACAGGACGAGGCCGGACGGAAAGTTCATGAACATGAACGTGAACATCACCGGCATGAGCATCATCACCTTCTGCTGCGCGGGATCGCCCGCGGGAGGGTTGAGCTTGCTCTGCAGGAACATCAGCGCGCCCATGATCAGCGGCAGCGCGTAATACGGATCCTTCGCCGACAAGTCGTTGATCCAGAAGATCCAGCTCGCGCCGTGCAGCTCCCAGGAGTTGCGCAGCGCCTCGAACAGCGCCATGAAGATCGGCATCTGCAGGAGCATCGGCAGGCAGCCGCCGAGCGGATTCGCCCCCTTCGTCTTGTACATCTCCATCATCTCCGCGTTGAGCTTCTGCGGGTCGTCGGCGTACTTCTGCTGGAGCTTCGCGATCTCGGGCTGCAGCTTCTTCATCGCGCCAGCCGCGCGGAGGCTCTTCCACGTCAGCGGGAAGAGGATCACCTGCAGGATGAGCGTGAGGATCACGATCGCCCAGCCCCAGTTCCCCGTGGCGGCGTGGATGCGCTGGAGCGCGCCGAGCAGGCCGCGGCCGAGCGTCGCGAAGAAGCCGAAGTTGATCGCGCGCTCGAGTCCGACGCCGTACTGCGAGAGCCACGTATGGCCCTTCGGCCCGAGGTAGAACGGGATCTCCCAGGCGAACGCGCCGCCGGGCGCGATCGTCACGTTGTTCGCGGTGAGCGTGAGCTTCGCGCCGTCCTCGACTTTCGCGGGGCCGAAGTGGGCGGGAGACGGCATGACGGCCGCGAGGAAGTAGCGGTTGTCGACGCCGATCCAGCGGTACGGGCCCGCGTGGGCGCCCGCCTTCAGCGTTTCGACGCGGCCCTTGAGGCCGGCGCCCTCGGGCGTGAGCGCGATCGAGCGCAGCTGATCGGCGTTCTCCTTCTGCTCGGTCGCGATCGTGCCGAGGCCGGGGCCGAGCGCGAGCGTCCACGCGCCGGCCTCGATCGGGCGGCGCGTCGGGTTGATCGCGGTGACGCGCACGCGCGGCAGCACGGTGCCCTGTCCGGGCAGGTACTCCTTCGTGAGCTTGAGCCCGTCTCCGCGCGTCGCCGTGTAGACGAGGCCGTTCTTGACGGACTTGTCGCGCGAGAACAGCAGCTCGGGGAACGTCGCGAACAGGCCGGGATCGGGAGAGGCCACGAGCTCGACCGTGCCGAGAGGCTCGGGATAGGAGAAGGAGACGAGCGCCGCGCCGCGCGCGTGCACGCGCGCCTCGGCGTCGCCGATGCGGACCGCCTCGGCCTCGCCGACGAGCGCCTTCGCGTCGACGGGAACGGCGCCTCCGCCGTTGACCGCGATCGCGCCGGAGCCGGCGGGCTTGACCGCGCCGCCCGTCGCGGAGGGCGCGTCGGCCGCGGAGATCGCGGCGGACGGCGGAGGCGGCGGAGCGAAGCGCTTCTCGAGGAATCCGAACCACGCGGCGTACACGGCGATCGAGAGAACGACGGCGAGCCAGAGATTTCGGTCCATG
>CAYVFO010000222.1:0-3480 GCA_964450975.1 uncultured Elusimicrobia bacterium
CCGTCGTCCTGGCGCGGGTTCGGGATCTCGATGCCGACGGCGGCCTTGCCCGGGATCGGCGCGATGATGCGGATGCCCTTCGCGCGCATCGCGAGCGCGATGTCGTTCTCGAGCGCGACGATCGAGCTCACCTTCACGCCGGGCGCGGGCGAGACCTCGTAGCGCGTGATGACGGGACCCGGCGAGTAGCCGGTGACGCGCGCGTCGATCTCGAAGCTCTTGAGCGTGCGCTCGAGGTCGGCGACGGCGGAGGCGATCTCCTCCTCGGTCGGCTTGCCGCGCTTGCGCGCGTCCGACGGGAGGCTCAGCAGCTCGAGCGAAGGGAGCTTGTAGTCCTTGTACGCCGCGGCCGGCGCGGCGGGCGCTAAGCGCTCGCCCTCGACGGGCTTGGGCTTCGACTTATCCTCGACGAGCTTGGGCGCGCCGCCGTTCAGCGGCTTGACCTCGCGGACGTCGACGGGCTTGGACGGCAGAGGGATGGACTCGGGCTCCGGCTTCGCCTTGGGGAGGTCGGCGGCCTTCGCGTCCTTCGACTTGTTCTTGACCGCCTCTTCCTGCGACGGGGCCTTGGCCTTGAGCGCCTTCATCTCCGCGCGCGCCTTCGTCCACTCGGCGTAGTCCTCGGCGAGGAGCTTCGCGAACGCCTGCGCGATGGCGGCCCAGCGGATCTCGAAGCAGACCTGCAGCGAGAAGAGGAACGCGCCGAGGCCGAGCAGGAACGCGCCGACGCCGCCCATGCCGGAGGTGAACCAGCCGGAGAGCGCCGCGCCCCACGTGCCGCCGGCGAGCGCCGCGTCGACGCCGAACCAGCCGCCGATCTGCGCCGAAAGCGCCGTGCCCGCGAGAAGGCCGAAGAACGACGCGATCGAGGTGACCATCCAGCCGGACGTCTTGCCGCGCAGGACGTGCTGGAGAAGGCCGTTGAACAGGAAGACGGGCAGGAGGTAGGCGGCGGTGCCGAGCTGATGGAAGAAGAACTCGGACAAAGCCTGGCCGATGCGGCCCGAGTACGCGGGGAACGCGAGAGCCCAGCCGAGGTAAACCGCGCCCAGAAAGAACGCGACCCAGCGGATCGCGGACGGAAGAATGTCCTTCCTCTTCGTCCCCTTCGCCGTCTTCGCGGCCGAGCGGTACCGGTTGATCGCCATTAAGGAATAGCCCCCAGGTGCCTCGACGACAATGAGGCATGAATTATAGCGGATTTTCCCCCGCTTTCCAGGGGGGTAGGAGCATTTCGAGCTCCGCGCCTGAACCTATGTTAACGACCGCGCGCGCGTCCGCGCGTATGATGAAGCATGCTCATCGCGATGCTGCTCGCGCTGATATTCTCGCGGTCCGGGTCCGCCCAATCCTTCGAGGCGGAGGCCGAGGAGAGCGTCGCCGCGTTCGCCCCCTCCGAGCCCGCGAAAGTCGACCTCTCGCACCAGTTCGAGCCCGGCCGGCGCTGGCAGGGCGGCCTCAACTCCTGCCACGCGTTCGTCGCGGTCGCGCTGATCGAGTCGGCCTACTACCGCACCTACGGCAAGACGATCCGCCTCTCCGAAGCCGACCTGTTCGTCGCGACGAACGCCTTGCCCGCGTTCCCCTTCCTGCGCGCCTTCGAGGGCGGGCTCGCGCGTCCCGACCTGCGCCGCGCGCTCGACCGCGGCGTGCTGCCCGGCGACCACTATCCCGCGCTCGAGGAGCGCTGGGACGGCTTCAAGAAGCGCTTCTTCAAGTTCCTCGACTCGCGCGCCTCGGTCGCCGCGGAGCTGCTCCCGGAGTCGCTGACGCCGGAAGCCGAAGAGTCCCGGGCGAAGATCAAGACGGAGATCGCTTCATTCGCGGTCGGCGGCGAGAGCTTCTTCTCCTTCCTGGGCGCCAACGCGCGCTCGATCTTGAAGAAAGACCGCGTCGGCTGCGCCGTGAAGCGCCGCGAGCGCATGCTCACGCGCCAGCTCGACGCCGGCCGCCCCGTCGCGGTCGGCCTGCACACCGGCTGGACCGCCGACCCCGTCTGGCGCCGCGAAGCCGAGGGCAAGGGCGAGTCGCACTACTTCGTCGTCGTGGGCTACGAGCGCACGGACGCCGGAGTCGTGTTCAAGACGCGCAACACGTGGAAGAGCGGGATCGATCCCGATCTCTCCGGCAAGGACCTGTGCGAGGTCTACGGCATGACCTGGCTGCGGTCCCCCGCCGACTCGAAGTAGTCAGGCCGCGGCGGCGAGCGCCTTGCGCAGGCGCTCCTTGAAGGCCGCGGGCTGAGCGAGATCGGGCGCCGGCTTCGCCTTGCACTCGATGACGAAGCGCACGCTCGTCGCGCCCAGCGCCGCCGCCGTCTTGAGGTGCGGCTCGTAGGCGTCGAGCAGGCGGTTGAGCGCGCCTTCGTAGCCCGCGGCGTCGGCGAGCCAGTAGTTCGAAATCCAGGCGTTGACGCTCTCGACGCTGCGCAGACGCGGCGGCAGCGAGTCCACGAACGCGCCGGAGTCGAAATCCGCGCCCGTGAGAAGCAAGGCGATGACGATCGGCTCGCGCCGGGCCCGGCCTTCGAGCTCCCCGCCCAAAGCGCGCCAGGTCGCGACGCCGCGCGTCAGCCACTCGCGCGCGGTGTCCTCGGTGATCGACGGACGGTCCGCCGCGTCGACGAAGCCCGCGCGGCAGACGTCGAAGGCCGCGAGAACCGCTTCCGCCTCCGCGACGAGCGTCGCGAGCCGCGTCAGGAGCTCCGCGGGAGCTTCCGGGTACGGCTCGGTCGCGAACCGGACGCGCGCGAGTGCCTCGTCCTCGTGAGGAGCGGCCCTTCTATGCGCGCGCAGCTCCGCCGTGAGGAGCGGATACCGCGCCCAGAAGTCGTCCAAGCCGCCGGGCCTACTTGTTGGGCTGCGGGGTCGTGCGCAGGTAGGGCTTGATGACCTTGAAGCCCTTCGGGTAGTTCTTCTTGAGCTCCTCGGGGTCCTGGATCGCGGGCGGGATGATGACGTCCTGCCCGTCCTTCCAGTTCACCGGCGTCGCGACCTTGTACTTGTCCGCGAGCTGCAGCGCGTCGATGACGCGCAGGATCTCCTCGAAGTTGCGGCCCGTCGAGGCGGGATACGTCATCGTGAGGCGGATCTTCTTGTTCGGGTCGATGATGAACACCGTGCGCACGGTCATGCTGTCGAGCGCCTTCGGGTGGATCATGCCGTAGAGGTTCGCGACTTTCTTCTCGGAGTCGCCGACGATCGGGTAGTCGACCGTGCAGGACTGAGTCTCCTCGATGTCCCCCTTCCACTTGTCGTGCGAGTCCTTCGCGTCGACGGAGAGCGCGAGCACCTTCACGTGGCGCTTCTTGAAGTCGCCGGAGCGCTTCGCGGCCTCGCCGAGCTCGGTCGTGCAGACCGGCGTGAAGTCCTTGGGGTGCGAGAAGAACACGCCCCACCAGTCGCCGAGCCACTTGTGGAACTCGATCTTGCCCTGCGTGGTGTCGGCGGTGAAGTCGGGGGCGACGTCGCCCAGGCGGAG